>CAYFFR010000013.1:0-36775 GCA_964342675.1 uncultured Gammaproteobacteria bacterium | reverse complement strand
TTATGGTGGAATGGCTAGACATGGAGGAGGTGCTTTTTCTGGAAAAGACCCTTCTAAGGTTGATAGGTCTGCGGCATATGCAGCTAGATATGTTGCTAAAAATATTGTTGCATCTAATTTAGCAGATTGGTGTGAGATTCAAGTTTCTTATGCGATCGGTGTGGCTGAACCAACATCCATAGACATTAATACATTTAACAGTGAAAAGATTTCAAAGGCTGAGTTGGGGGACTTAATTAGAAGATATTTTGATTTACGTCCCAAGGGAATAATCAAAATGCTTGATTTAAAGCGCCCTATCTATCAAGATACTGCTGCTTACGGTCATTTTGGAAGGAATGAATCAAATTTTACATGGGAAAAAACAGACCAAATAAAAAATTTAAAGAACTAAATGCTGTTTGGAGTTAGTTATGAGTAATGATTACAAGGTTGCAGACATAAATCTTAAAGACTTTGGTAGACGAGAGATATCTCTTGCGGAGAATGAGATGCCTGCGTTGATGGCTCTAAGAGAAAAGTATAAAGGGGTGCAACCACTCAAAGGGGCCAAGATTATGGGATGCATCCATATGACGGTTCAAACAGCAGTATTGATGGAAACATTGTGTGAGCTAGGGGCTGATCTTAGATGGTCATCTTGTAATATTTTTTCAACACAAGATCATGCTGCTGCTGCAATGGCAGCAAAGGGTATTCCTGTTTTTGCTTGGAAAGGTGAAACAGAGGATGAGTTTATGTGGTGTATTGAGCAAACAATCCTTAAAGATGGGAAGCCTTGGGATGCAAATATGATACTTGATGATGGTGGTGATCTAACAGCTATGGTTCATGAAAAATATCCTGAGATGTTGGATCGGATTCATGGTATTTCAGAAGAAACTACTACTGGTGTTCACCGCCTAAAGGAGATGTCTAGAAATGGGGAGCTAAAGGTCCCAGCAATAAATGTAAATGATTCAGTAACCAAATCAAAAAATGATAATAAGTACGGGTGCAGGCATAGTCTGAATGATGCTATAAAGAGAGGCACAGATATCCTATTATCTGGCAAAAAAGCAATTGTGGTAGGTTATGGTGATGTTGGTAAGGGATCTGCATTGAGTCTTGCTCAAGAAGGGATGATAGTTAGAGTAATAGAATCAGACCCTATATGTGCGATGCAGGCTTGTATGGATGGCTTTGAGGTTGTATCTGCATATAAAGATGGAATAGTCACTAGGAAAGATAAAGACATTAATCAGTTATTGCTTCAAGATAGTGATCTGATAGTAACGAGCACTGGTAATATAAATGTATGTGATGCGTCCATGCTTAAAAATCTTAAGGATGGCGCTATAGTGTGTAATATCGGTCATTTTGATAATGAGATTGATACTTTGTACATGAGAGAGAATTGGTTCTGGGAAGAGATCAAACCTCAGGTTCATAGGATATTTAGAGACACCCCACCAAATAAATCACCTGATTTAAGTAGCAGAAATTATATTATTCTTCTGGCTGAGGGTAGGCTTGTAAATTTAGGAAATGCTACGGGACACCCTAGCAGAATCATGGATGGGTCTTTTGCAAACCAAGTGCTGGCTCAAATATTTTTATATGATCAAAAGTTTGCAAATATAAATGATTCAAATAAAAAGAATGATCTAATTAATGTAAAGGTTTTACCTAAAAAATTAGATGAAGAAGTAGCTGAACTGATGGTAAATGGTTTTGGTGGTACTATTACAAAGCTTACGAAAGAGCAAGCTGAATATATTCATGTGCCTGTAGATGGTCCATTCAAAGAAGAAGAGTACAAATATTAATAAAGTTAGTCTTTTAGAGCTGATTTATTCATAATACTTCCATGAAACATGCCGTATTCATAATTTTATCCTTATTAATGGTTTCATCGTGTGGTCATAGAGCGCCTATAGAGCCTGGAAACTATTTTGTTGTCGAATCATCAAGTTAATGGATCACTTTCATTACAAGGAGAATTCTCTTTATTGTGAAGATGTTAAGCTGGAAGATGTTGCAAGAAAATTTGGGACACCTATCTACGTTTACTCCAAAGCAACACTGATTAGGCATCTACAAGTCTTTCAGCGCAGTATTAATAAATTAAATGGGTTAGTTTGTTTTTCAGTAAAAGCCCTTTCAAATATTAATATCTTAAGAATACTAAATGACCATAAGTGCGGTTTTGACATTGTTTCTGGTGGTGAAATGTATAGGTGCCTCAAGGCTGGTGTCAAACCAAATAAAATAATTTTTTCTGGTGTAGGAAAAACTAAAGAAGAAATAGGGGTTGCGCTCAGGCAGAATATTCTATCGTTTAATATCGAATCAGAATCTGAGATCGAAAGAATTGCTAATCTTGCAAGCGCCATGAAGTTACAAGCAAATATATCGATAAGGGTAAATCCTGATATAGATCAAGGTGGTCATGAGTATGTTAAAACTGGAAGAGCTGGTGATAAATTTGGTATTTCTTTTAATGAAGCAAAAATGATTATAAATCGATATAAAAATCATAATTGCATTAATTTTGTCGGGATAGCATGTCATATTGGTTCACAGATACTTGATTTGGATGGTTTTGAGAAAGCTGCTATAAAAATGAGAGCCTTAGCTGATGATGTCTCTGTATTGGGAACAAATCTTAAAATGATTGATATGGGCGGGGGACTGGGTGTTCGTTATAAAGATGAAGCAACACGATCTCCAAAGGAGCTAATGGAAATTTATGAAAGGATTTTTAAAAACAGAAAAGAGAAAATCATCGTTGAGCCAGGAAGAGCGATAGCTGCTAATGCAGGAATATTCATAGCAAAAGTAGAATATATTAAGGACAAATTTATAATCTCTGATGGTGCTATGAATGATCTTTTAAGACCTTCTCTTTATAAGGCTGACCATGAAGTGTGGCCTATTCAAAAAACCAAAGAAACAGATCAAAAATTTGATTTAGTTGGGCCAATATGTGAAACCGGTGATTATTTAGCTAGAAATATTTCTATTTCAGTGAGAAAAGATAGTCTGCTTGCTGTAAGGTCAGCTGGAGCATACGGCTTTGTAATGAGTTCTAACTATAACTCTAGGACAAGAGCAGCTGAAATCCTTGTTGATGGAGATAAATATCTTCTAATTAGAAAACGAGAAACGCTAGAAGATCTAATATCGCATGAGATGATTAATGATGATTAGGTTCCATAAAATGCATAGTAATGGTAATGATTTTGTCATCATAGATTGTTTGACCGAGGAGCATAAGCTTTATAAATCCCAAATAATAAAAATGGCTGATAGAAAAAGGGGCATCGGATTTGATCAGCTTTTGTGCATACTCCCGCCTAAAAAAAACTCTAATAACTTTCATATTAAGGTTTGGAATGCAGATGGTTCTAAAGCTGATATGTGTCTAAATGGTCTAAGATGTGTTGCATCTTATATATGGGATCAAGAGCTTTCTAGAAGAAATGCTCCTCTTTGTCTTGAGATAAAAAAACAAATTATCAATGCCACAAAAAGCAATAAAGGGGTTTTGCTTGAATGCAGCCTGCCCAAAGAAATAAAATTAAATAAGATAACGGTTAAAACAATAAAAAAACATTACAACGGTCAGCACTCGGATCCAAAAGTTTATGATATAGGAAATATGCATTTACTAATTAGGGTACAGCCAAACCCTCCCATAGAAATGTTGTATTCAAGAGACTGGTCAAACTTAATAAAAGGTGTAAGAAAAATACCTGGCCTGTCCAACGTAAATATATCGCTCACTAAGGTGGTAGTTAAAGGTAAAAATAATGAAGTCTATGTTAGAACGTTTGAGAAGGGGGCAGGAGAAACGTTATCATGTGGTTCAGCTGCAGCTTGTATTGGGTTAGAGTTTAATAAAGCTAAAATCATTTCGAAGGGGGGAACCATTTTTACTAAGAAAAACGATAAAATGAGCCTAATGGGTCCTACGGAAAATTCATTTACAGGTGTATGGGAAAGAAGTTAACTAACAAAGAGGTTGAAATTTTTTTATTGAAAAATAAAGATTTTTTTATCAGCCACCCTTCTTTAGTAAGCGAATTAAATTTTAAACATGGCGCAGGATCAGCTAGTTCATTACTAGAAAGACAAGTTCAAAGCCTAAGAGACGAACAAAGTAACTTGATGTCTTTATTGACTCGGTTTATTGAAACTGCAAAATCAAATGAAGAATTATTTGAAAAAACTAAAGACCTTGTTATTAAAATCGTGGCATCAAAATCGGTAAAAGAGCTAATAAAGGAAACCAAAGAACAGTTCTTAAATAACTTTGATGTTAGTGCGTTCGAAATAGAGTTATTAAACTCAAAACAGCAACAAGACTTTATTAAAGAATCAGGGATAGCTTTAAAGCCAAATAATGTCTACATGGGAACATTTTCCTTAGAAAAGATGGAGCATTTATTTGGATCTAAGAAAATCAAATCTGCAGTGGTATGCGCATTCAAAGTAAAAAATAATTTAAACGGGATAATTAAGTTTGGTTCATCTGATGCCTCTAAGTATCTTGGCGATGAAGGCTCAGCATTTATTGAATATATTAGAGATGTTATTGCTGCAGCAATTAGATCACTAAAGTAATGTCTAGCAATCAGTCATTCATGCATAAAGACATTATTAGATACACTGATTATGTTAAAGATATAAAAGGCCTATCTGAGAATTCAAGAAAAGCATACCTTAGAGATCTAAATAAATTAGCTGACTTTGTAAATGAAAAGAACATTACATCTTATAAAGCCGTTGACTCAGATATATGTTCTCAATGGTTAAGTTATTTATATAACAAAAACATAAGCTCTAAGAGCATTCAAAGGCATTTATCTTCTGTAAAAGGTTTTTTTCTCTTCCTCAAGCGAAACTCAGTAATTAAAACTTCTCCAATGGAAGATATTATTTCACCAAAAGCTCCTAAAAAACTACCTTCAATCCTCACTCCAGAGCAAATGGATCAGCTTTTAAGCTATAAAACCAAATCTATACAAGATTTTAGAGATGTAGCTATTATTGAAGTTCTATATTCTTGTGGTTTAAGGGTCTCAGAGGTTGTAAACGCTAACATAAATGATTTTGAGGATGATAATAGGTATCTTAGGGTTATTGGTAAGGGCTCTAAGACCAGAATTGCCCCTATTGGAAGATATGCACAAGATGCTTTAAAAAAATGGCTTAAAGAAAGAGAAAAGATTCCAACCAAAAGCCTAGCCTTGTTCCTGAATCTTCGTGGAGGTAGATTGAGCTCTAGAAGTGTACAAGATAGAATCAAGAAAATTAGTGTCATCCAGGGCTTGCCTCCTGTTCATCCACATATGCTTAGGCATAGTTTTGCAACGCATTTACTGGAATCTAGCGGGGACTTGAGGAGTGTCCAAGAGCTGCTCGGACATAGCTCTCTATCAACCACTCAAATATATACTAAGTTGGATTATCAGCATCTAATTAAGGTCTATGAGAAGTCCCACCCGAGAGCATTTAAATCTAATGAAAAAGAAAATTAAAGCAATCACTTTTGATTTAGATGATACCTTTTGGGATATAGAGCCCGTAATAATTAATGCAGAAATAAATACAAGAAAGTGGATAGAAAAGCATATTAATCAAAAAATTGATTGGGGAAATTATGAAGATTTTATGGCGCTAAGACGGTCATTGGTTGAAATTAATCCTAGCATGAATTATGACCTTGGATCTTTAAGAAAAGCAACTATTGAATATCATGTCAAACCCTTCTTTGATAATAACGAAAGCTTAAACAAGTTTATTGATGATGCCTTTGATATTTTTATAGAAGCAAGACAAAACGTTGTTCTTTATGATGGTGTGATTAGTTCTCTTACAGCCCTAGCTAAAGTCTTTAATCTTGGAGTGCTAACGAATGGTAATGCTAATATTAAGAAAATTGGCATTGACCGTTTCTTTAAATGCTCTATTTCATCAATGGATGTTAAAAGCAATAAGCCAGCCCCTAAGCATTTTGAGGCTGCATCAAGCTTCTTTAATATAGATATGAGTGAAATTCTTCATATTGGTGATCATCCTATCAATGATGTTATTGGTGCTAAGGAGGCTGGGGCTAATGCCGTTTGGTTCAATAAAAATAATTTGAGCTGGGAGCATCCAGTTGAAAAGCCGATTGAAATAAAGAACTGGTTAAATGCTGTTCAAACCATTGCTAAAAATTTTGAAAGGAAGGGTGCTTAGTAAGCTATATGCTATCTAACATATAATCTACTACAGAGGCTATTTCCTCTTTCGAACAATCTTGGCATAGTCCTTTTGCAGGCATCCCGTTAATCCCATTCCAAGCATTATTTACTAGTGTGTCTCTTCCTTTTGGAACTCTGTTGCTCCATTGGGTTATATTTCCTAGTAAAGGTGATCCTGCAAGACCGGTATCATGACAGGTTGCACAGCCTGAAGCATAAATATCTTCAACACTTCTATTCTGATTAGAGTTTGTAGCAACAGAGGCTGATGTTGTTGCTACAGCAACCCCACAAGACTCTCCCTCTAAACAAATTTCAATATTTGAAGACAGTCTTGAAGAAACCAGGTCATCATATTTTTTACCATTAAATAAAAATACAAAACATAAAAAGATGATAAGAATGGGATATATGTTTTTCATAGTTATGAGTTTGGTTTTTGCATTTCAACTAAATAATCGACTGTATCAAGCATCGTGTTTTGAGATCCTTTAACTTGCACTCTATACAAACCATCGACAAACATCATAGGTACTGAACGTATGGCAAGCCTTTTTGATAGCTCATTGGCTCTTTTAACTTTTTGCTTAACAGAAAAAGAATTCATAGTTTTATTTATCTCAGACTCCTCAATGCCCAGCTTCACTAAAAATTGAACAATTGCTTTGTTGTTCGATAAAAAATTCCTTTCTCTATGGATTGACGTAAAAACCGCTGCATGAGCAGTGTCTCCTATGCCTAATGCTTCGATTGTATAATATAGCTTCGCATGCAGTTCATGCACAGGGCCCCAAACAACTGGTAGCTTTTTAAATGTAACTTCCTTACCAAGCTTGTCCGCCCATTTATTAACAACTGGATCAAACGAATAGCAATGACCACAACCATACCAAAACACCTCAATAACCTCTACTTTATTGTCCTGTTTTATAGGTAAGGGATTTGGAATTCTTTCATAATCTCTGCCCTGTTGAAATTGGGCATTTAAGTTAATTATTAAGCTAAAGGCAATACTAAAAATAATAAGTCTAGTGTGTGTCATCTTCATTTCTCATAAAGTCCATAAATGTAGTTTGCTACAGCATCTATATCTGTATCAGATAGATTAGCAGAAGCTGCGTGCATAATAGAAGCGTAATTTCCAGCCACCCTAGTCTTTGAACGATAATCTTTTAATGAAGAAACTAGGTAACCTTTTTGTTGTCCAGATACTTTTGGGAAGCCAGCCTGACTAATGCCATTGCCATTAATCGAATGACAGGCTATGCATGCAGGAATACCCCTATCAAGATCACCCGCTCTATACAGGCTTTCGCCTAAAGCAAGTAACTCTTCATCATTTGTTGCCTGGCCTATATTGCTTGCTTCAGATGAGTAAAATGATGCTATATCTAAAAGCTGTTTGTCATTTAAAGTATTTAGATATGGGGTAACTGCTGTCATTAAAGCATTCTCTCTTTCACCTGATTGAAAGTATTTAAGCTGATCATATAAGTATCTTGTATTCTGTTCAGCAAGGCTAGGCCAATCTGTATTAATGCTATTTCCATCTACTCCATGACATACAACACAATCTGCTACCAGGCCTGCTCCTTTATCAGGATCTCCTGATGGAATGAGATTAGGAATATCGAGAGGCTTACTGTCCATCAAGAATGAACAAACTAATAAACTTAATAGTAATAAACCTTTTTGCATTTTTGAATTTAATTTCAGAAGGAATATTATATGCTGTTACGCAATACCATAAAAGATTTATGTCTATGAATAATCCTTTTAAAAATACTGTTTTTGTAACTGGGGTTAGAGAGTATAAGTCTATGCCCCAGGATAAAGGTGTGGAGGTTGTGTTAGCTGGGAGATCAAACGCAGGTAAGTCTAGCGCTTTAAACGCATTGGTTGACAATCCAAAGCTTGCTAGAACCAGCAAAACTCCAGGGAGGACAACAGAGGTAAACTTCTTTAAAGTAAATGAGAAATTAAAGTTGTTGGATTTGCCGGGTTATGGGTATGCTAAAACTAGGCACAAATTAATTGAGGGTTGGGGCTCACTTATTTCAGAATATTTTTTAAAACGAGCCTCTTTAAAAGCATTAATATTATTTATGGATATTAGACGCCCTTTAAGAAAAAGCGATATAAATGTTATCGATTTGTGTAAAAAACATTCAGTGGATTGTATTCCGACTCTAACTAAGGCAGATAAACTATCGAATAATAGGGTTGCAACGGTAAAAAGAGAGGTTGTTACGGCTCTAAATATAGAAGATGTAATTGTAACCTCTACAGTTAAAAATATTGGATTTAAAAGCTTGTCTTCTGTTATTCTAAGTTATCAAAACTAATGGCCATGCAATACCAAGAGCAAAACTGTGCAATGACTTTAGCTCAAGGAGTTGAAGAATATCGTAAGTATTTAAAAATAAACGATAGGAAGATGTTGTTTGATAAGCCAGGATCAAAATTAATTTTAGAGCATGATGTAACTCACGTCATATTTGGTCTTGATACAACAATAGAAGAGGAAGCTATTCTGGATTCGTGGGTATTATGGGGCTGTAAATGGAAATTTAGTTATCTTAAGCAATATCAAAAACTGCCTGAAATAAAAGACTTGCAAAAAATGTTATTTAAAGAGTTTGGAGTTTTTGGCATGATAAAAATATTTTTTAAGATGCTGCCCTTAAAAATAAAAGCTATAAAAAGAGCAAGAGCCATGTCAAAAAAATGGAGTTTTGTTCTAGATGATGCTCTTCTCAGTAAAAAAATTAATGAGCTTAGAAAGGAATATAATATTCGTATCTTAGATAAGAAAGAAAGGACGCCAAAAAGTTACATCCAGTGGTCTGGTTCTTTCAAAGCAAAAGAAACAAGCTCAACTTAATGAGCTTCATTCCAGTTTTTACCTGAGTTAATGTCCACCAGTAAGGGCACTGATAGCTTAATTGTATTCTCCATAGTGTTCTTTATCTGTTTAGATATCTCTTCTATATGATCTTGTTCAGCTTCAAAAATGAGCTCATCATGAACCTGCATAATTATTTGTATATCGTAAGGGGCGGTTCGAGTCCACTGATAAATGTCAATCATTGCTTTTTTAATAATGTCTGCGGCTGAGCCCTGAAGGGGTCCATTAATTGCTGCTCGTTCTGAGGCTTGTCTTCTTAGGCCATTTCCAGAATTAATTTCTGGAACATGAACTTTCCTGCCTAAGATTGTTTCTACAAATTGGTTTGATTTTGCTTGCTCTCTTACTGTTTTGAGGTATGTTTCAACCCCCTGATAACGTACAAAGTAAGCATCTAAATAGTCTTGGGCATCTTTCCTGCTAATACCTAGCTGCCTGGTTAATCCAAATGCGGACATGCCATACATTAATCCAAAATTAATTGCTTTTGCTTTTCTTCTGTGGTCTGGTGATACATCTTCTATGGGGATGTTAAAAATTTCAGATGCAGTAGAAGCATGAACATCAAGATTGCTGTTGAATGCCTTAGTTAAGTTTTTATCTTTTGACAAATGAGCCATGATTCTTAGTTCAATTTGGGAATAATCTGCAGACAGTATTGATTTCCCCTCCTCGGGAATAAAAGCTTCTCTAATCTTTCTTCCTTCAGAGGTTTTTATAGGGATGTTTTGGAGGTTTGGTTCTGTAGATGAAAGCCTGCCGGTAGAAGTTACAGCCTGCTGATAAGAGGTGTGTACTCTTTTCGTTAAAGGATGGATCATTTTTACAAGGCTATCAGTATATGTTGATTTTAATTTAGCTAGTCCCCTATATTCTAAAATGATCTTTGGAAGATCATATTCTTCTGCAAGTCTCTGGAGTGTTTCTTCATTGGTAGATGGTTGTCCTTTAGGGGTTTTCTTTAAAACAGGTAGCCCTTGTTTATGATATAGGACTTCTAATAATTGTTTGGGGGAGTCTAGATTAAACTCTTCTTGAGTAATTTTAAATGCCTTTTTCCTGAGTGAGGATATTTTCTTAGATAGCTCCTTTGAGTAACCTTCTAGCATAGACTTATCAATTTTTACTCCATTATTTTCAATATTGATAAGCGTTTTTAAGGTTGGATTCTCTATATCCTCCAAGAGCTTCAATAAAGTAGGTTGAGAAGCGAGCTTTTCTGAAAAAAAATGAAATAGCCTTAATGTTAGGTCAGCATCTTCCGAAGCATATTCGGTTGCATCCTCAATTGTAACCTCTGAAAATGATATGGTTTTTTTTCCAGTTCCAACTAAATCTTTATATTTTAAAGTGTCATAATCTAAATAATTTTTTGCTAAATTATCTAATCCGTGCCTAGAGGCAGTGCTATTGAATACATAAGAAAGAATCATAGTATCAGAATGAAAGTCGGTGATTGAAAAGCCATGGTTATTTAAAATGGGGAGGTCATATTTAAGGTTTTGACCAACAATCTTATGTTGATTTTTTTCGATGGGGTTTTTCAAGGTCTCTATAACATCTTTGAGGTCTAGTTGAGCAGGCACACCTGGGTACTTATGTCCCATAGGGATATATATTCCGGTATTTGGTTTGGTGCTGATTGAGATACCAATCAACTTAGCAATTTTCTTATCAAGCGAGTCTGTCTCTGTATCAATTGAAAAAACTTCTGCTTTATTAATGTCTGTAACAACTTCTAATAGATCATCTTTTGAGAGAATGCATTTATATTGCTGAGATTTATTTATAGGCTTAAGATCGTTCTGATCTTTATCCAGCCATGCATTAAATTCAAGCTCTCTAAATATATCTTGTAGTTTTGCATGGTCTGGACGCTTCTTTAGTAATAAGTCAAGACTAGGGCCTATATCTACATCATCTTTAAGAGAGACCAAAAGCTTGTTCCTATCAAGATCTCCTAATGACTCTCTAAAAGAATTTCCAACGGCTCCAGTTAGAGACTCTGCATTCTTAATAATATTATTCATGTCTTTATATTCGCTAAGCCATTTAGCTGCGGTTTTAGGCCCAACTTTTGGCACGCCAGGGATGTTATCTGAAGAGTCGCCAACCATTGCTAAATAATCAACTATCTGGTTAGGCCTCACTCCCATCTTTTTAAAAACTCCTGCTTCATTAAAAGTATCATTGGTCATGGTGTTCTTCATGCATACTGAGTGATCTTCAACTAACTGCATTAAATCCTTATCTAAAGAAGAAATAATTACATTAAAATTCTTCTTTAATGTTTTACATAGCGTCGCAATAACATCATCAGCTTCCACTTGTTTGACTTCAACAACCGGAGCTCCCATGAGGTTGCAGATTTTCTTCAATGGATCTAATTGTTGGACAAGCTCCTCGGGCATTGGTGGTCTGTTGGCTTTATAGGTATTTAAGATGTTATGTCTAAAATTTTTACCTTTTGCATCAAATACAGTAATAATCTTCTGGTCTGGGTCATCCTTTTTGAGGTTTCTTAGCATATTGACAACACCTTTGATTGCACCAGTGGGCAGTCCGTTTGATGTTGTTAGAGGGGGCATTGCATGAAAAGCCCGATACAGGTATGAAGAACCGTCTATAAGAAATATGCTTTCCTTGTTAGCCATTAATTTATTATGTCACTAGCGCAAATGAAGTTCTATGAGTTATATAATAATACTTATGTCTTAAATGCTCTCTATGTTAAAAGTCATTAAAAATTTATATAAGTATCCCTCAAGGATTACCTTTCTATTTTGTTTTGCTTTGGTTTTAGGGGCAAATCTGTTTGAAAGGCTAGGAGGTATGTATGCTTGCCCTCTTTGTGTCCTACAAAGGTGGTTCTTTTTATTAGTGGGATGCTTGGCATTGATTCACTGCTTTTTTGAATCTAACAAGATAATCGATCGAATGCTTAGACTAGGAATTCTTTGCTTTGCCTTTATTGGAGCAATATTTGCTGGAAGACATATATATTTTTTCAGCCTTTCTTATGAGGAGTTATCAAGTCTGGGGGCAGGATGTGGGCCATCACTTAGCTCTAGTATTGAGCTGAATGGCTTCTTCGAAACAATTAAGGCAATTTGGGCTGGATGTACATCATGTGTTCAAGAAAACTGGAGGTTTATATTCAATTTTGCTGAATGGTCTTTATTGGGTTTTATTTTTATAATCATGCTGCATGGTCTAATAATCGTAAAAAAACGCAATCAAAGATAGAGTTAAAATATATCTAAGCAGTTAATATTACGGTTATAATTAACCTTCATTTATGGCAACAGAAGTAGACAGAATAGGTCAAGCACATCAGCTATCAACTCAAGAGCTTCTTGATAAAGCTCTTGAAAACCATGAGGGTGTTGTTGCTTCTAATGGTGCTTTATCAGTTACCACGGGTAAAAGAACTGGTAGAAGCCCTAATGATAGATTTATAGTTAAAGAGTCCTCTACTCAGGATTTAATTGATTGGGGGGATATCAATAAACCGTTTGAAGTTAATGAATTTGATGCCTTATGGAACAAAATTAGTGCCTATTTAGAAGAAAAAGATAAATACCTTTCTAAAGTGCATGTTGGTGCTCATAAAGACCATTATTTGCCTATTGAAATAATAACTGAAACCGCCTGGCATTCTATGTTTTCTCACCTTATTTTTGTACAGCCCAAAACTTTTAATCCCCAGGAAAAAGAGGAATGGAAAATTTTAAGTGCTTGTAATTTTGAATGTAATCCTAAAGTAGATGGTACAAATTCAGAAGCAGCTGTAATAATAAACTTTGCCTCAAGAAGAGTAATTATTGCTGGAATGAAATATGCGGGTGAAATGAAAAAGGCTATGTTCTCAGTACAAAACTTTCTTATGCCTGACAAGGACGTTTTACCTATGCACTGCTCTGCAAATATAGATGATCAAGGAAAAGTTGCATTGTTCTTTGGTCTCTCTGGAACCGGTAAAACTACATTATCAGCTGATCCAAAATGTTCACTAATTGGAGATGATGAGCATGGCTGGAGCAAAGGCTCGGTATTTAATTTTGAGGGAGGTTGTTATGCTAAGTGCATTGATCTCTCTGAAGAAAATGAGCCTGTTATTTGGAAAGCAATCAAGACTGGTAGCATTATTGAAAATGTTGTGTTAGATGAGGCTAAAGCTCCTGATTACTCCGACACTTCATTAACTCAAAACTCTAGATGTTGTTATCCTAGATCTCATGTAGAGGACTCTGTTGAATCAAATAATGGGCCTGAACCTGAGGTTGTCATATTCTTAACATGCGATCTAACAGGTGTTTTACCACCCGTATCGATATTAAATAAGGAGGCTGCTGCGTACCATTTTTTAAGTGGATATACAGCTAAGGTAGGCTCAACAGAAGTAGGCTCAACATCGGCAATCGAGTCAACTTTCTCTACATGTTTTGGGGCTCCTTTCTTTCCTAGGCCTGCTAGCGTTTATGCAGATCTGCTTATAAAAAGAGTCGAGAGCTTTGGTTCTAAAGTATATCTGGTCAATACTGGATGGACTGGCGGCCCGCATGGTGTGGGTGAGAGATTTAGCATTCCTACAACTCGCAGAATTATTAATGCTATTCAGGCTGGCGAACTACAGGGATGCGAAACAACCTTTTTGCCTGGTTTAAATCTTGAAGTACCAAATAATATTGAGGGCCTAGACTCTAAAATTCTTAACCCAAAACTTACCTGGTCAAACCCTGACGACTATGATCATGCTGCTAAAGATCTAATAAAACAGTTTGAAGATAATTTCAGAAAGTTTTCAGTTAAAACGGAAATAGTAGAAGCAGGTCCGCAGTCATAAGCCAAATATGGCTACCAATAGCTTTTATGACACTCTAAAAAGCCTTCAAGAAAAAGGTTTTTTTAAAAAGCTTATTATCAATAGGGGCATTGAAAGAGAGGCGCTAAGGGTAAGTTTTGATGGTGAAATATCTCAAAAAATTCATCCAAAAGAGCTTGGATCAAGTCTTACTAATCCATATATAACAACTGATTTTTCAGAAGCATTGATTGAGTTGGTAACTCCAACATTTGATACTCCAGAGAAGTTATATGATTTTCTGTTTAATTTACACCTGTTTGTGAATAAGCATCTCCATGATGAAATGTTATGGAATTTTTCTATGCCCTGTAGCTTTAAAGATGAGCAAGAAATAAAGCTAGCAGAATATGGCTCGAGTAACTCAGGAAAGCTTAAAAATATTTATCGCAGAGGCCTTCAGTCAAGATATGGGTCAATTATGCAATGTGTCGCAGGTATACATTACAACTTTTCTCTATCTAAAGACTCATGGTTGGCTTTTATTAACAAAAAGTCTGTCTCACAAAATGAAATTAATATAAATTATCTGAACTTAATTAGAAATCTCAAAAGGTATTATTGGTTTATAGCTTATTATTTTGGTGCGAGCCCTTTGTGTGATGAGTCTTTTGTATTAAAAAGAGACCATGATTTGGTGACTGTTGGTAAGGATGATGTTGGCTTACCACATGCTACAAGCTTAAGAATGAGCGAGATTGGATATCAGAGCCCTATTCAAAGAGATTTGAATATTACTTATAACGACTTAAGTGGGTTTATTGATTCTTTAATTGAGGGTATATCGAGACCGGCAGACAAGTTCTCAAGACTAGGCCTATTAGATCGAGATGGTTATCCTCTGCAAATCTCAGATGGAATTCTTCAAATTGAAAATGAGCTATATGACTTTATAAGGCCAAAGCGTAAAGGGGGTCCCGGGACAAGGCCTGCAACTTTATTAAAAAAAGCTGGTATTGAATATGTTGAGCTAAGAGCTATTGATATAAATCCGTATGAATATTGTGGAATTAATATAGACCAAATCAAAGTTATTGATTTAGTTTTATTATATTGTTTGATATCTCCTAGCAAACCAATAAATAATAAAGAGCTTAAACAAATAGAAAGCACTAATGATGCGGTTATCAATCACGGAAGGGACAGCTCTTGTAGAATATACGTAAATAATCAAGAACTAAATCTACAAGAAGCTGCTTCAAGCATGATAGAGGATTTGTCTGTGCTTGCTAAACATATGGACAAACATTCAACAGGCTATGAGTCATCCCTGGAGAATATAATCAAACAAAAACAAACACTATCAGAAAAAATTCTATCTGATCTAAATAAATCAGATCTGAGCTTTTCTGATTTTGCAACCCTGTCATCTAAAGAGCACTTTGAAAAACATAACGGCTTTGCAGATAACAAGAAATATAATTTCAAGGAAGCTGCTGATGCTTCATTATCTGACCAAGTAAAGATCGAAGGCAAAGATAAAATTGATATAATCCAATATGTAAAACTATATAACTCTAAAATAAAGGATATAAGATGAAAGCTTTACAATGTGTTGAGTTAGGTGACCCAGAAAAACTTGTCTTTGGTGAATTAGATGATCCTAAAGTTGGGCCTGGAGAGGTATTAATCCAATTAAAGGCTGCTAGTGTAAATTTTCCTGATGTTCTGATGGTGCAAGGCTTGTATCAATTCCAGCCGCCTATGCCATTTATTCCAGGCGCTGAAGCTGCAGGAATAATTTCAGATGTTGGGGATGATGTAAAAAATTTCCAAGCTGGAGATAATGTATTCGTAATGTCTGGTAATGGTTGCTTTGCTGAAAAGCTTGTTGTTGACCAATCTAGGGTCCAAAAGATGCCAAAGAACATGGATTTTGCAATTGCTGCATCATTAGGTATGACTTATGGAACATCGCTATACGCTCTAAAACAAAGAGCACAACTTCAGCCTGGCGAAACTTTGCTTGTCTTAGGAGCTGCTGGGGGTGTTGGTTTAGCTGCAGTAGAGATAGGTAAAGCGATGGGAGCAAACGTCATAGCAGGAGCGTCCAGCCAAGAAAAGGTTGATGTTTGTTTAGAGCATGGTGCCGATAAAGCTTTAATATATGAGAGCGGAGACATGGATCGAGACAAACAAAAAGAGTTTTCTAATCAAATTAAAGAATTAACAGGCGGGTTTGGTGCAAATGTTATTTATGATCCTGTTGGTGGATGCTTTAGTGAGCCAGCTATAAGAGCAACTGCTTGGGAAGGAAGGTATCTTGTTGTTGGTTTTGCTGCAGGTGAGATACCTAAGCCGCCTTTAAATCTTGCTTTATTAAAAGGATGTCAGATTGTTGGTGTATTTTGGGGTGCTTGGGTTGGTGTTGACCCAGAAAGTAATCAAGAGAACTTTAAAGAATTGTTTGAAATGTATTCAAATAAAAAGATAAATCCTAGAATTGTCGATAGATTTCCATTAGAAGAATCAGGTCAGGCTATATCACACCTTGCAAATAGAAAAGCTAAAGGGAAGGTTATCATTGATATCAATTAAGGGCGCTAGCATATCCTGTTGTTTAGTTTTGTTGTCATGTTCAAATAATATCGATCAAGCCATGGAAAGACCTATACATAACGAAAATAAAAAATTCCAAACTGAAGACTATCGAAAGATAAATTTAGAAGGCACTCATAACACAAGGGAGTTAGGTGGATATATAACGGAGGAAGGAAAATCTTTAAAGTGGGGTGTGTTATATCGATCAGATAAATTATCTGAATTATCTCAGGCAGATCAAGACTACTTGGTTGCTTTGGGAATAAAAAATATTGTTGACTTCAGGTCAGCTCAAGAAAAAGAAGAAGAGCCAGATAAGATCCCAAATGGCATCAACTATATAGAGCTACCAATAGAGGCTGATGGAGCAATCAGACCTAGGGTTGAAGCTATTTTAAGAGGCGAGGATGATACTGATCCTGGCGACCTTCTTGTTAATGCAAATAAAGATTTTGTTCTTAAGTATAAGGAGGAATATAAAAGGTTTCTATTAGCCTTAGCTGAAAAAAATGAGCCAACGCTATTTCATTGCACAGCAGGCAAAGATAGGGCTGGATATGCAGCTGCTATAACACTCTTAACTGTCGGTGTTCCGGTTGACGTAGTTATTGAAGACTATTTAAAGACCAATATTTATGCTGCTGATTTCATTGAAAATTCTCTAGATAAAGTGGAATTATTTGGAGTTCAAAATGATGATGTAGAAAAATTAAGGCCTTTGTTGGGTGTCGAAGAGAGGTTTATCTTGGCAGCGCTCAAAAAAATTGATGAAGAGTTTGGTTCATTTCAGGCATTTGTTTCAAGCCCAGATGGCCTGAACTTAGATACCGATACAATAAATAATTTAAAAAGCTTCTTGCTTGAATAAAGCTTATTCAGTTATTGCTTTGTAGGCTGTTATTAAATTTTCTACAGTATTAGGCAGTCTAAAAAATCCATGATAATTTCCATCTTGATCCATCAAGATCAGATTATTCATATGTCCTTCCAGGTGCTCTAGTGAGCCTGAATGGTTATGGTTCTTTCTGGGTTGGACTACTCTTATGTCTAATTGCGTGGCTAAACTAAGGAGCATGGGTCTTGTGCCAACTGCTCCAACAAAATTAGGATTGAAAGCTTTTGCATAATTATCGATGATAACTGAAGAATCATTTTCTGGATCTATGCTTATTAATAGAACCTTTTTATTGTTAGTAGCAAAGTCATCGCTTTCAAGTGCGCTGAATAAGTCTCTTATTTGGCTCATTGTAACTGGGCACTCCGATGGGCACCTGGAATAGCCAAAATAAACTAGAGTCCAGCTATCTAAAAAGAACTCATTATCAATGACCTGTTGATTGTCTGAAATAAGATTAAACGCGGAAATCTTTTTTGGCACATCATATTGATAATAACCAATGTTTCTTAACTGCTCTTTTGATAGTTTGCTAAGGGAAGTAACTTTATTAATAAACAAGAATAGAACTGTAAAAATAAAAAAAGCTATTATTAAAAGCGTTTTGGCTATTTTGTTATTCATAAAATGTAATGATCTAATAATAAAGCAATAAAAATTAGGAAAATATAATAAATCGAATATCTAAACGTAGGCATTGCTGTCTTATTGTCCTTGTCCCAATAAAGGACCAATGAATAAACTAAGAAAATTAAGCCAAGTAGCAAAGCTACTAATAAATATAGGATGCTAGACATGCCAACGATATATGGGAACAGGCTAACTAAGATCATTATAATGGTATATAAAATGATTTGGAGTTTTGTAAATTGCACTCCATGAGTAACTGGCAGCATTGGTATATCCTCTTTGGCGTATTCATCTTTTCTATCAATTGCTAGAGCCCAAAAATGTGGGGGTGTCCAAGCAAAAATTATTAATACAAGCAAAAGTCCGTTTGGATGAATTGCGCCCGTAATAGAAGTCCAGCCTAAAAGTGGCGGAGCAGCGCCCGCTAAACCACCTATCACTATATTTTGGGGAGTAGCCCTTTTCAAATAAACAGTATAAATAAAAGCATAGCCTATCAATGAGGCCACGGTTAAATAAGCTGTAATAGGGTTTACAAAATTGATCAGTATTCCAAACCCTGTTGCTCCAATTAATAAAGCAAAAATGCTGGCATGGGTTGGAGTAATTTCACCGCTGGGTAGTGGTCGCTTTTCCGTACGCAACATCCCGGCGTCTGCTTCTCTATCAATAATTTGATTGATAGTTGCTGCAGAAGCAGCACAGAGCCCTATACCCAATAAAGATATAAGTATTAATGTAAAATCAATCTGGTCTTTTTCAGAAGCCAATAATGAGCCAACCAACGCAGTTATAAGCATCATTAAAACTACATTTGGTTTACATAAGTGATAATAACTTAAGATTATGCTCATCTCTTCCAAGCTAATATATTTACGGTCAAAGTCGCCAATAATAATAGTGCAGCAACCATTGTGTGGAGAATAGCAATATATAATGGCAGGACATATACAACATTCATAATTCCAAGAGCTATTTGGGTCATCAAAATTATGCCTACGGTTGTCCCTAAAGGTGCAGCTGGACTAAACCATAGCTTGGAAACAAGAATTAAAAATACTATTGCTACTATAAGTGCTGTCACTCTGTGTGAGTAATGTATTGCTATTCTTGCAGGATTTTCTAGAACACCACCCTCATAATTTATGCCAACCTCTTGAAATAAATTAAACCCCTGCTTGAAATCCATAGCAGGAATATATGAACCATTACATGATGGGAAGTCATTTGAGCATACAAGCGAAGCATAGTTTGTGCTTGTCCAAACACCTAAAAAGATTTGAATTAATAAAACTATCAAAGCCAATGCAGAGATGATCTTAATGCCATCTACTTTTAGGTCCGAAAGTAGGTTTGAATTAATAATATATAAATAAAAGAATATAGATAATGTTATAAAAGCACCGAACAAATGTATTGTGACTATAATTGGAAGCAGTTTTAAGCTAACAGTTAAGTATCCAAACAAGCCCTGACAACATATAAAAAATAACAAAAATATGCTTGTCTTCTTATTCTTTTGATTGCTTGATTGGTAATATGTGATAAGAACTAGAAATATTGATATTAGGCCTAAAAATGCTGCGCCGAATCTATGCACTTGTTCTGGTATAGCTTTGCCAAGCTCATATATGAGGCCATAATCATTCTCAGCTGCAGAAACTTCTTCTGGGGTAACCGGCCAGAATATATGCCCATAACAAGTTGGCCAATCTGGACATCCTAGCCCAGCATCTACTAGGCGCGTCCAAACCCCTAAGGCAATAACAAAGAATGTGAATAATACCCCAAATAAAGATATGTTTCTTACGTTCATTTAATAATCCGTTTAAGGTCTTTAAGTATAAGTTTTGGATTAAGGTCAAGCCTAAAGCTCATTGCTACCCAACCATACTGATCAATCAAGAAAATCCTTGGTGACGAAAAATATGTTGAGTTGTTCTCTAAAATAAGTGATTTAAAGCTTTGATTTATATCTATGTAGGTCTTGGTTCTAGGATATTCTTCAAGGGTATTTGCATCAACACTACCAACATTAGAAAAAATAATAATTCTTTGAACTTTGTTGATGTCTCTATTTAAAGCTATGTTAATTTGGCGCATAAGATACAAAGCATTTGCTTGGTCTTCAGAACTATCAAGATTATAAAAGCCTAGCGTCCATTTGCCATCAGTAAAATCAAGTTCCTTTTCGCCGAGATAGGGCTCTATATTTACTGCCTTAAATGGAGGTTCAAAGATTTCACCATTATTTACTCTTCCACTAGGAGCAATTTCAAAATGCTCAAAGACTGTAGAAAGAACAATAACAAAAATAGGGGTTAGCAGTAAAAATGCTGCTAAAAACTTATTCTTCATGCTTGGTTTTTTTTCTTAAAGTATATAAATACATAAATAATAATACTCCGCCCATTAAAAACCATTGAAATGCATAACTAAAGTGTTTTGTTGAGCTTACTGAAAAAGGCTTCAGCGGTACATACTCAAAAACAAATGAGTATTGTGGGTCTAAATGCAACAGCAGCGGGTAGAGTTCCTCAGGATATTGTTTATTAAAGAAGTCCATGTCTCTTATTTGAGATACTTTTGGCCATAATTCACTTATCAAATTGTTTCCGTATGCGATATTTCTCTGTGGTGAGAATAAAGTTCCAGAAATTCCTAAATTCTTGCTATTAAGTGATATATCTATAATGGGCAAGTTATTCTCCATACTCTTTTCAACCCACCCTCTGTCAACCAATAATAAAGTGCCTTCGGTTGTTGTAAATGGGGTTAGTACCCTAAAGCCAGGCCTTGATCTTAAGACTTGATTGTCAAACAGGATTTGTCTTGTGGTATCAAAATTGCCCTCCAAAGATACTCTTGACCACTCGTCGGCAATTTTCAGCTCTCTATATATGGTTTGGTTTTTTATGATTAAATCAGCTTCAGACTCTTGCTTAATTTTTCCTTTATAAATCTGCCAACATCCCAAAGAAACAAAAACTGTAACGAAGAACAATGAGAATATACTTAACAACTTATTTGACTTCATCATATAAATAAATATTTACTATTATTAGGTTAAAATTATTAAATGTCTTGGTTAATACCCACTATTTATGTGCTGATTGCTTTAATTCTAGTAAGCCTTGCAACGAGCCTTTTTTTCTTATTCAAGGACGGTGGCGTTGGTAAGCGCACTGTTTACAGTTTAGGTTATAGAGTAACCCTTGCTGTGATTCTTCTTGCTTTAATAGCTTACGGTCTTCATACAGGAGAGCTTGGACGCAATCCCCCGCCTTGGTCTTCTTAATCAAAGAATATAAACAAATAAAAACAACATTACCCATACTACGTCTACAAAGTGCCAGTACCAAGATGCGGCTTCAAAACCAAAATGCTCATGAGCCCCTGGCTTAAAGTGGCCATAAAATAACGACCTAATAAGCATAACTCCAAGCATTATTCCGCCTAACATCACATGAAAACCATGGAATCCTGTTAGCATAAAAAAGGTTGTTCCATAAATTCCAGAATTTAGAGTCAGGCCGTAATGTGCGTAAGCCTCATAATATTCAACCGCTTGAAGGCCTACAAAAATTAATGCCAGAGCAACTGTTATTCCTAACCAAATATTGAAAATACGTTTCTTTCCAGCCTTTAAGCCTAAATGAGCAATATGCACTGTTACGCTAGAGCTCAATAAGACTATTGTGTTCCAAAGCGGGAGCCAAGCTAGCATATGACTAAAGCCTGGGAAACTCATATTCTTTTCAGCCAGTGCAAATGCAGCCCCTCCATCAGGGGTTTCCATTACTGGCCATGTAGACTGAAATCCTGTCCAAAAATCTACTCCGTTCTCTTGAAGATAACTAATGGGTGAGCCCTTTTCTCCTTCACCACCTAACCATGGAACCGCAAAAGACCTGACATAAAACAGGGCCCCAAAAAAGGCAGCAAAAAACATAACTTCTGAAAATATGAACCATGCCATACCATAAACAAATGATTGATTAAGTTGAGAGCTGTCAAGTCCAGCAAGATGTTCCTTTACAACCTGCCTAAACCAAAAAAATAGCGTCCCAATAAAGCATAAAAAACCAGCATAAAGAATGTATTTTGCAAGGCTGTCTGGGTTGCCAATTGCATTAATTGTGCTGGCCGCACCAATCACCAAAAGAAATAAAGAAGTTGCAGCGTATATAGGAAACCTGCTTTGCTCAGGAACATAATATTTTTCGTAATCCATTTAGCTTCCTATTATTTGACCATCTCCATGGTGCATAATTTCTTTATTAGTTTTTTTGGTTATATCAAAAATAGTATAAGACAAAACAACATTGTTAATGCTGTCTGGCAAGTCATCATCAAACATAAGCTTAACTGGCAATAATGCCTCTTCACCCGGCATTAATGTCTGTTGTTCAAAACAAAAACATTCGAGCTTCTCTAAATACTGGGCAGCATTTGAGGGTGCCACGCTTGGGACAGCCTGAGCAACCATGGGAAGACGAGTGTTATTCTTTACATAATAGGTTGCTGTATAGTACTTTCCAGTTTTGATGGTAACGCTAGATTCTGATGGGTAAAAGTCCCATGGCATTTGTTCGTTGTTATGAGAAATAAACTGAATATTAAGATCTCTTCCATCAACAAGTTGGTCTTCTTTTGCTTGAGATGGGGATAAATCAACCTTGCCATTTAAGCCAGTTACTTCACAAAAAACATCATACAAAGGAACAAGAGCCCAACCAAAACCAAACATAAGTGGAACTGCTATTAAGAGTTTTATTAGAGTTTTTTTGCTGCCTCGATTCATTAATTTACTTTTGGTGGAGTAGAAAAAGTGTGATACGGAGGGGGCGAATCTAAAGTCCATTCCAGGCCCTCTGCTCCCTCCCATACTTCAGGAGTAGCCTTTTTGCCTCCCATAATGGTCTTAATTACTATAAACATGAAAAAGATTTGTGATGCTCCAAACAAAAATGCTCCAGCAGTTGAAACCATGTTCCAATCAGCAAATTGCAGTGCATAGTCAGGAATTCTTCTTGGCATTCCGGCTAAACCAATAAAATGCTGTGGGAAGAATGTAACATTAACACCAATAAATGAGAGCCAAAAATGAAGTCGGCCAAGGCGCTCATCATACATATTTCCACACCATTTCGGTAACCAATAATACACTGCTGCCATAATTGAAAATATTGCACCTGGAACTAATACATAATGAAAATGAGCTACAACAAAATAGGTGTCATGATATTGAAAATCGGCTGGCGTGATTGCAAGCATCAGACCTGAAAATCCACCTATGGTGAACAAGACAACAAAAGCTATTGAAAAAAGCATAGGCGTTTCATAAGTAATTGATCCCTTAAACATTGTTGCAACCCAATTAAAAACTTTCACGCCTGTTGGTACTGCTATAAGCATTGTTGCCCACATAAAAAATAGCTCTGCAGCAAGCGGCATTCCTACTGTAAACATGTGATGAGCCCAAACAACAAATGATAAGATGGCAATAGATGCTAGTGCCCACACCATAGATGTGTACCCAAATAAAGGCTTTCTAGAGAATGTAGAAATAATATGAGATGTGATTCCAAAAGCAGGCAAAATCATTATATATACCTCAGGATGACCAAAGAACCAAAAGATATGCTGGAATAAAACGGGGTCACCACCTCCAGCTGCATTAAAAAAACTAGTTCCAAAATGGATGTCCATGAGCATCATTGTTACAGCTCCTGCAAGGACCGGCATGACTGCTATTAATAAATATGCAGTAATTAGCCATGACCAAACAAACAGAGGCATTTTCATTAAGGTCATTCCGGGAGCACGCATATTCATGATGGTAACAATAACGTTAATTGATCCCATAATGGATGAGGCGCCCATAATGTGCACAGAAAATATAAAGAACGTTACGCTCGGTGGAGCATAGGTAGTAGACAGTGGAGCGTAAAAAGTCCAACCAAAATTTGGTGCGCCTCCCTCCATAAACAATGAAGATAGCAAAACAAAAAATGCAAAAGGCAGTATCCAGAAACTAAGATTATTCATCCTTGGTAAAGCCATATCAGGTGCTCCAACCATCATGGGCACTAACCAGTTAGCAAGACCTACAAATGCTGGCATTACTGCTCCAAAAACCATAATTAATCCATGGAGCGTAAGCATTTGGTTGTAAAATTCGGGATCAACTATCTGCATACCTGGCTGAAAAAGTTCAGCCCTTATTACCATGGCCATAGCTCCACCAATGAGGAACATGCTAAAGCTGAACCATAAATACAACGTTCCAATGTCTTTATGGTTGGTTGTGAACAACCATCTTTTTAAGCCTTTTGCTGGTCCATGATGATGGTCATGTGATTCTATTACTGAGCTCATAATATTTTGTCCTATATCTTCTCTTTATTTTGTTTATATTCCAATATTTCTTTTGGAACAACTATCTCACCATCACCCTTCTCACCGTTGCCCCATGCCTTTCTTGTATATGTGATAACTGCAGCTAAGTCTACTTCTGATAGCTGGTTAGCAAATGACTGCATTGCTGAACCCTGAACACCTTCCATGAGAATCTCTATATGGCGAGGTTTGTTATATAAAGCGATCTCACTATCAACAAGCGCTGGAAAAACTGGCGGAACCCCCTGGCCATTAGATTGATGGCAAACTACACATTGTTTTTCATAAACGCCCATCCCGATCTCCATTAATTCATCCTCTGTCCAGTCCTTTTGAGTTAGTTGTGCGAGCTTAAATGCTTCTTCTTTCTTGTTAGCAACCCAAAGATCATATTCTTCTTGTGTTACAACCTTAACAACAATAGGCATAAAACCATGATTTTTCCCACATAGTTCTGTACATTGGCCTCTATAAATACCAGGCTGATTAACAACTGTCCAAGCCGTATTTATAAAACCAGGAATAGCATCCTGTTTAATAGCAAAATCTGGCATCCACCAAGAATGAATCACATCATTAGCAGTAATAAGAAATCTAACTTTTTTGCCAACTGGAATAACAAGTGGCTGATCAACCTCTAAAAGATAATGTTCGCCTTTTGGTGTCATATTATTAATCTCATCCCAATCAGTGGAAAGAATTGAGAAAAAGTTTATGTTGTCTTCTAAATACTTATATTCCCACTTCCATTGATAACCTACTACCTGAATATTTATATCTCCCTCTTCATCTGTATAAATCTTTTTTAATGTATTGGTAGCTGGAATAGCCATGCCTACAAGAATTATGAAAGGAATAATTGTCCATAAAAATTCTAGTTTTGTGCTGTCATGAAATGAGGCAGGTTTTGGGTTCCGCTTTCTTGAATGCATAAACATGGAGTAAAACATCACTCCAAAGACCAATACACCAATTGCTACACAGATCCAAAATATGATCATATGTAGCTCGTAAACTTCTTTACTAGCATCCGTTACACCTTTGGTCATGTTTAATGCATCCCATTCTGCAGTTAAATTTAGAGCAGAAATGGCAACAAAAAATAGAAGGTATATATGGTTAATTTTTTTGAAAAATTTAAGCATTTATTGACTTAAAAAATTTTAATTATTTTTTAGCTATGTGCTATATAAAATTTATGCTTATGATAGCCTCAGATAGTTGTATTTACTAGGCTTTTATCTAAATTTTTAAAGCTAAAAAGTCTTTTCACTTACTTTAAGGATGGGGACAATTTTTTTAATTTCTAGTATTCTTTTTTTGGTCTGGTTTTTGTTCAAAATAATCACAATTTATACAGAAAATTTTTTTATCGTCTTCGGTAAGTGCTATCTTGTCTTTCGTCTTGCATTTGGGACATATTGCGCCAGCTATAAACCTCAAGTGTTTATTCATAAAATCCTTTCTTGTAGCCCATTTATTGATTGATTAATGTTTGGGTCTTTTCCAAACCAAAACTTAAATGATGCTGCCGCTTGGCAAACTAGCATCCCAATTCCTGAAAAAATATTACTTGAATAATTGGTTGCCCACTCATTAAAAGCCGCATGAGATGCTCCATAATTAAGGTCATAAAATACAGCATCATCAGTCATTTTTATTTCTTTTGTTGCATCAACACTTATGGGGTTCCCAACTGAGGTTGCATTAATCAATACATCATATTCAAGCTTTTCGTTAAAGGTATCTAGATTATCTGACTCAAAAAAACTGATTAGATTATTTGAGCGTTCTTTTGTTCTGTTTTTAATATGGAGTAAGTTTGGTTCTTGAGACAGTATTGATGGAATAATGCTTCTTGAGGCCCCACCTGAACCCAATAATAAAAGATTTCTTTTGTCTAAGCTTACGCCTTGATTCGTTAAGTCCTGTAAAAAACCCTCGCCGTCAGTTGAGTGGCCAATAAGTTTTTCGTTTTGGTGATCAAACCTGAGGGTATTAACTGCCCCTATGAGGCTTGCCTCTGGTGTTAATTCATCACATATTAGAGCGACAGGCTCTTTATGGGGTAAGGTTACGTTCAGACCAAGTGACTCCTGTTGACTAAAAAAGCTTTTTATAAAGCCGTCAAGCTCTTTGGGCAAAACATTAATTCTTTCATACTCTATAGGTATGTTAAATTGATGAGCAAAATCTTTATGGAGTTTCGGAGATAAAGAATGCTCAATAGGGTCACCTATTACCCCTAGTTTATGGGTGCTCACCTAGCCCTCCAGTTTTTTGATATAGACTCTATAAGCCTTCTATTTAGGCCATTAACCTCCTGAGGAAGGTGTGTTGGCCAGATAACATTTGGAGGGAGAGAGCTTAATATAGAGTCTGTTCTTCCTCCAGATTCAATTCCAAACTTAGTGCCTCTGTCAAATAACAAGTTAAACTCAACATATCTGCCCCTCCTGTATGACTGAAATAGTCTTTCATGGCTTGTATAGGGTTTTGTATATCTTCTGTTTAAGATTTTTGTGTAAGAATCTAAGAATGTCATAATCATGGTCTCCAAAAATTCCATTGATTTATTGATTGACCTATATTTAAAATTATCGAAAAAGATTCCCCCGATACCACGCCTTTCATTTCTGTGAGGTAAATAAAAATACTCATCGCAATTTTTAGCAAATTTGTTATAAAGTTTTTTGTTGTAAGTATCTAACATTTTTTTGGCTTGATCATGCCAGTGTTGATTATCCAATTGATATGGGATATATGGCGTCAAATCAAACCCCCCTCCAATCCACCAGTCTTTTATTTGATTTTTATTAAACAAGATGAATATTCTTGCATTCATGTGAGTGGTTGGTGCTTTTGGGTTTTTTGGGTGAGCAATAATGGAAAGGCCTGAAGCAATAAAGTTGCTACTTCTGGTATTAGAGTTTAATTTGCCTGCTAAGGATGCTTGGGGGAGTTTTTTATCAGAAATAAACGAGTGATTTATTGAGGCTTTTTCAAAAACATCATTAACCAAAGATATGCTCGTGCCTATGGCAGATTTTTTTCTCCATGTCTTCTTATCAACAAAAGAAGCTCTGTCATAATTAGCGAAGATTTCAGCTATTAGACTTTGCTTTTTTGAAAAAATCTTTTTTATAGATTTGATTGTTTCTTTATGCACGAATAATTTCCTTTGTGTTCATATCTATGATTTGAGATGGTTTGTTTTCAAGGCCTAGAGGAAAATCATAAAGAGCAACTTTAGGATGATCAAATGTGTCTTTTATGGCATAGATGTCAGTGGGCGTTGGCTGATTAGACTTGTTGGCTGATGTAGATATCATTGGCTGATTAAATTCTTCTAATAGTGTGTTTAAGTGATAGTGTGTACTTACTCTTATAGCAATTTTTCCCTTCTCAGAAACTATAAGTCTGTCCGCTCTGTCATTTGCTCTAAATAACACAGTTATATGACCAGGCCATATATTATTTAAAAAAATTATTTCTTCGTCGCTAAGGTTTAATACGTGCTTGTTTATGCTTTTAATCGATGGTAACAGAACTATAAGGTTCTTAGCGGGCTGTCTTTCCTTTAATTGGTTTAACAAATCAATTGCTTCTTTATTGACTCCACAGCCTAGCCCCCAAACCCCATCAGTGGGATGTAAAAGAATTTTATTTTCTTTTAGCCATGTTGATCCTTTTTTTGGATCAGTGATATTGATCAACTTAATTACTTTTTTTGTTATTAGAGTTAAATTCTATTACTTCTTTTGTTTGGTTTTTTCTAAACTCTACAAACCTCTCCCTTAATTTTTCATCTGAAACTGTAAGTATTTGTACTGCAAATAGTGCAGCATTAATAGCGCCTGACTTTCCAATAGCAAAAGTTGCTACAGGTATACCTTTTGGCATCTGAACAGTTGCTAATAATGAATCGAGACCGCTTAAGTCCCCTCCTCCAAGAGGCACTCCTAAAACAGGCTTTGATGTATGAGCTGCAATTACACCACCAAGATGAGCTGCCATACCAGCAGATGCTATAAATAACTCAGCACCTTCTTTTTCTAGCTCTTCAACTCTTGCTACTACCTCATGAGGAGATCTATGTGCAGATAAGATATTAAGCTCATAAGAAACTGAAAAATCATCCAAAATCTTAGTGGCGGCATCAATTATTGGTAAATCAGATCCGGACCCCACAAATATCCCAATTTTAGTATTTTTAGCCATATTGAATCCTTAAAATAATTACTTGTTTAATATGTTCAGATTATAATTAAACGGCATATAATATCCACATGTCTAAGCTTAAAATACTAATATATCCTGATCCTAGACTAAGAACTGTTGCAAAACCAGTAATAAAATTCGACAAAAGTCTAAAAAAGTTAGTAGATGACATGTTAGAGACTATGTATTATGAAGACGGTATAGGTTTAGCAGCATCTCAAGTTAACGTTCACAAAAGAGTTATAGTAATGGATATTTCAGAAGAAAGAAATGATCCAATGGTCTTTATAAATCCAGAATTTAAGATTAAAGACAACAAAAGTTTGTTTTCATTTACTGAAGGTTGTCTCTCTGTGCCTGGTTTTAATGAGGAAATTACGCGCCCGGATCAGATATATCTTCACTGGCAAGATGTAGAGGGGAATAAGCATAACGCAGAACCAGAAGGGCTTGTTACAGTTTGTATACAACACGAAATAGACCATCTTGAGGGCAAATTAATGGTTGATTATGTATCTCCTTTAAAAAGAAACCTTATTAAGAAGAAGTTAACTAAAAAAGCCGTAATTTAACAGATTTTATCGTTTTTTAATGAAATTTAATATTAAATGGATCTAATATTTGCAGGCTCTCCTGGGTCCTCTGCCAACATTCTTGAGAGTTTATGCTCTAATGATGATGTAAATATTAAATTAGTTATAACACAGCCAGACAAGAAGTCAGGCAGAGGGAGGCTAATGAAAGAGTCTCCAGTGGCTTTATGCTCCAGAAAGCATGGAATTCAAACAGTTAAACCAGAAAATCTTGATCGCGGCTCTTTGAACGGTATCCTAAAAGCCTCTAAGTGTGATTTTCTAGTTGTTGTAGCTTATGGAAAAATAATTCCTAAGTGGTTACTAGATCATCCTAAGATATGTCCCATTAATGTCCATTTCTCATTATTGCCTGAGTTTAGGGGTGCTTCTCCGGTCCACGCCGCCCTTCTTGAAAATAAAAAAGTAACTGGCATATCAATGATGAAAATGACAGAGGGCTTAGATGAAGGGCCTGTATTTTCTTCCCATGAGGTTGACATAATAGAATCATATAATAAAGAAATGCTTGAATCTGCGCTCACTAAAACAACCATTCAATACTTATATCCAACATTAAAAAATATTATGAATAAAAAGCTTGTGCCAGTTTCGCAAGATGAAGCTTTAGCAACATATACAAATAAGATATCTAAAGAGTCGGGTTTGGTTATATTCGACCAGCTAACCAATCAGGAACTCATTAATAAGTTTAGAGCATTTCAAGAGTGGCCAACCGTATTTTTTCACTTTAATAATAAAATTATTAAAATTAAAGGCTTAAAAGAACTAAGCAAAGAAGAGAGTAAAATAGCTAATAATCAAGCTCACTCTCTATGTGTATATAAGTTTGGTTTGTGCGTAAAAACAAGTGATGGAATGATAGTAATTACTCACATACAAATACAGGGCAAGAATATTATTGGGTCAAATGACATATACAATTCATATAGGAATTTTTTCAAATAGCTTTTCATTAGCATAAAACAGGTTTAATTTACGCCTATGAACATATTAATTTTGGGTGCTGGACGAGTTGGTCGAAGTATAGCTAAAAGTCTTTCGTCACAAAGCTATGATGTGTGTGTAGTGGATCTTGATAACGAAAAGCTTAAAGGTCTTCAAGAAGATTATGATCTTGCAATAACTTGTGGTCATGGGTCACATCCAAAAACATTAAAAAGGGCTGGTGTTAACGAAAGCTCAATTTTGCTAGCCGTCACCAATGATGATGAGGTTAACCTAATAGCATGTCAGCTTTCAAAGTCCTTATTTGGAGTAAAAAAGACAATCTGTAGACTCTCTGACTCTTCTTATATTAACTCGCTTAATTCCTTTGGTAAAAATGCGATTGATATTGCTATCAGCCCAGAGTTGGAGGTAACACAGCATATTATTGATTTAATAAATCATCCTGGAGCAGAACAAATAGAGTCTTTTGCTAATGGCTTAGTTAAATTAGTATCTGTAAAAGCAAAAAAGGATGGCCGTCTTGTAAACAGGGAGCTAAAAAGCATCAAAAGCGATATTCCTAATACCAATATGTTTATACCCACAATCTTCAGAAAGGGAAAAGCGCTCATCCCCGAGGGCTCTACTGTAATAAAAGAAAACGATGAAGTTTATTTCCTGTCCTCAGAGAAAAATATTGACAAAATTGTTAGTGAGATGCGTGAACAAGACAGCTCATCATCAAGAATTATGATTATTGGTGGTGGAAGAATAGGTTTGGCTCTAGCCCTGCATTTAGAAAAAAGCTATAAAGTTAAGCTAATAGAGGTGTCGCACGCTAAGTGTGAGAGCTTATCTAAAGAGCTTGATAAATCAATCGTTTTGCATGGCAATGGCTCTGATGAAGAGCTCCTTAAAAGTGAAAATATTGAAAATATTGATGTGTTTTGTGCGCTAACTAATGATGATGAAACAAATATAATGTCTGCCTTTCTTGCTAAAAAACTTGGAGCTAAAAAGACACTAATAACTCTAAATAGATATTCTTACATTAATATTCTTCCTAAGAGTTTTGTTGATCTTGCTGTGTCTCCTCAGCGCCTAACTGTTTCAATGGTTCTGCAACATCTTTCATCGGCAGACTTGCCACAAGAGGTATTGCTTAAAATGATGTCAGGTGTAGAGGCTTTGGAGGGCGTAATCCATGAAAATAAATGTACAAAAGATTTATTCGGAGAATCTTATTTAGATCTTCCTTTGCCAGAAAATACAGTTCTAGGTGCTATCGTAAGGAACAATATAATAATGACCCCTGATGACAATCTAACCGTTGAAAAAAATGATCACTTGATCCTTTTCATTAACGGAAAAACTGATAAAGAACAAATAGAAAAGCTCTTTGAGACAAAATAGACTTGAATACTAAACCTATATTAAATCTTTTTGGTCTGCTGATAACTGCTTTCAGTTTTATTTTTTTACCTCCATTTGTAATAGGTGTTCTTTTTAATGAGGGTTTTTCTTTTAAATTTCTTTACTACTTTATTGCTATAAGTCTATTGGGTTTATTTGTTTGGATTACTAATAGAAATAGTGGTTTAGAGCTTAAGGTCGTAGATGGTTTTATAATCACAGCTCTTTTTTGGGTTGTTCTGACGCTACTGGGTGCAATACCTTTTTTAGGGTTTGGGATGCATCCAATAGATGCATTCTTTGAATCAAGCTCCGGAATTACTACGACAGGTGCATCTGTTCTATCTAACCTTGAATCATTGCCTAAATCTATGTTGCTCTATAGACAACTGCTTCAATGGGTTGGAGGAATGGGGCTAATAATACTGGTGGTTGCAATTATGCCTACTCTAGGGATTGGTGGTGGGCAGCTTTTTAAAATGGAGTCCCCTGGATCAAGCTCGTCTGAAAAACTTACTCCAAGAATTAAAGAAAGTGCAAAAGCATTGTGGGTAATATATTTATCGCTGACAGTATTATGTTTTATTTCTTATTACTTGGCTGGAATGACTCTTTTTGATGCTATATCTCATGCATTGAGCACAGTATCTATTGGTGGTTTCTCTACCCATGACGAAAGCATTGGATTCTTTAACAGTTTTGGGATAGAGGCTGTATGTATATTCTTTATGTTGTTATCGGCAATTTCTTTTGCTCTTCATTACGATGTTTTCTACAGAAAAAAATATTTGAAGTATTTTTATGATCATGAGCTCAGGTTTTTTATGTCTTCTATTTTTATAGTTGTATTGTTGTGTTTGATATGCATTCTTGTCTACCCTAGCTTTGGTGCAGATAAGATTAGGCCGATTATTTTCCAGTCTGTATCTATCCTTACAACATCAGGATTTAAAACAGATTCTTTCCATGCTTGGCCAGGGTACATACCATTCCTTCTTTTAATCGGTGCCTTTATTGGTGCCTGCTCTATGTCAGTGGGTGGCGGTATTAAGTCGTGGAGGGTGTTGATTGTTCTAAATCAAGCAAAAAAGGTAATAATGAAAACAATTCATCCAAATGCGGTCGTTATTACTAAAATGGGGAACAAGGTTGTGCCTGATGAAGTCTCAAATAAAGTATGGGGGTTTTTAGCAATATATGTGATTACTTTTTTATTCTTGCTTATTCTTGTTTTATTAACTGGTTTAGATTTTGAAACAGCTTTTTCTGCTGTTGGAGCAACAATAAACAACTTGGGCCCTGGTCTTGGAGGTGTTTCTGAAAATTATGCATTATTGCCATCTTCAACAAAACTTATTCTTAGTTTTTCAATGATTTTGGGTAGGTTAGAAATCCTTACCCTTCTTGTCCTGATCACGCCTGCTTTTTGGAGACGTTAGAATTTATATAGATCCTTATTTTCTTTAATTTTTCTAAACTTCTTATATTCCCATGCATATTCTGCCGGGTGCTTAATAATCTCTTCTTCAAACATTTGATGCATGGTATCTGGTCCTGACCTAGAAGATATCATTGGGTGGGATTGCTTCATTTTTATTGTATAGCCAATGTTTTTTTCAAACGTAATATATATGAGGATAGGTTCTGTGATTACCTTTCTTGCTAAAGAAGAGACTATTGATGTTGAGTAACATTTTGTATTAAAGAATTTTGATTCAACGCCCATGCCATCTTTAGCTACCTGGTCCGATGCTATATTCACAATCTCACCCCTATTTAATGCAAGAAGCATCTTTTTAACGCCCGATATGTTAGCTATTACAGGTTTAGACCCATTGAAAGACCTAATAACTTCTACATGCTTGTTTAACAAGCCGTTCTTAAGCTTTGTATACATGCTGGTGCATGGTTCCTGGTTAATTATCCAAGTAAGAAGCATATCAATGCTCCTATTATGAAATGAAAAAAGGATTGTCCCTTTGTTGTTGGGCCTATGTTTAATCAAAAATCTATTCTTTACTTTTAAAATATTGCTTGAAACCTTTTTAGGACTTCTGCTCCATGAATATATGGTCTCATAAAAAGCAACTAGGCTTATCATCATGCTTTGTGATGAAAGCTTAACAAGATCGCTATGTTTAGTTTCAGTGAATGAGGTTTTTAAATTCTTAAGGGTTACTTTATAAGCAGATGTTAATTTAAAGATATGTTGAATAACTGGTTTCCATAATATCTCGATTATTGTTTTGGCATGTTTTAGTTTAAAGGGGGTAATAAGGTGCAATAATATTCGCATACCCAATTATAGAATGTTTATTAAAGTATATAATTTAATTTTCAGGTAATTCTTATGACAGCAAAATCAATGGATGAATTGGTCTCCCTATGCAAGAGAAGGGGTTTTATTTTTCAATCAAGTGAAATATATGGCGGTCTTCAAGGAACATATGATTATGGGCCAATAGGGGTTGAGTTAAAGAACAATATAAAGGCGTCTTGGTGGGATTCGATGATATATAAAAGAGATGATGTTGAGGGCTTAGATGCATCAATATTAACCAATCCCAAAGTATTAAAATACTCGGGACATGAAAGCACGTTTACAGACCCATTGGTTGATTGTAAGGAATGCAAAGGTCGCTTTAGAAATGATCATATAAATGATAGTAAGTGCCCACTTTGTGGATCTAAATCGCTAACTGATCCTCGACCATTTAATTTAATGTTTAAGACACAAATTGGGCCGGTTGATGATGGTAAAAACTTTGCTTATTTAAGGCCTGAGACAGCTCAACAAATTTTTGCTAATTTTAAAAATATTCTTGATTCAACCAACAAGCATTTACCTTTTGGTGTAGCACAAATTGGAAAGGCATTTAGAAATGAAATAACACCTAGGAATTTTATTTTTAGAATAAGAGAGTTTGAGCAAATGGAGTTAGAGTTTTTTGTTAAGCCAGGTGAAGATGAAAAGTGGCATAAGTATTGGTTAGAAAATAGACTTGCTTGGTGGGAAGAACAAGGAGTATCAAAAGATAGCTTAGAAATTTATGATGTTCCTGAGGAAGATCTATCTCATTACTCTAAAAGCACTCTCGACATTATGTATAGATTTCCACACGGCATTGAAGAGTTAGAGGGCATAGCCAATAGAACTGATTTTGATCTTGGATCACATAGCAAAAATCAAAATACTTTAAAAATTCAATCTAAAACACTACAAAATAAAGAATCAAACTCAAAGCTAGCTATTCAGGATATTGAGTCTAAAGAGTGGTTTGTTCCATATGTAATAGAGCCTTCTGCGGGAGTAGATAGAGCTTTCCTTGCTATTCTTAATGAGGCCTATGCTGTAGAGGATTTAGGTGATGGCAAAACAAGAACGGTTCTTAGGCTAAAAAATCACTTATCTCCAATTAAAGCTGCGGTTATTCCTTTAAAAAAGAATGATGCTCAACTGGTTGATTTAGCTGTTGAAGTTAAAAGTTTGCTACAAGAGCGCTTAAAAGGGAGGGTTGTGCTTGAGAATACAGGAAATATAGGAAAAAGTTACAGGAGACACGATGAAATAGGCACTCCTCGATGCATCACAATAGACTATGACTCTATTGAAAAGTCAACAGTAACCATTAGAGATCGAGACACTATGGAGCAAAAAGTAGTGGGTATAGATGGAATTAATGAACATTTGTTTAATTAAGTAGACATATGTTTATATACATGAGGTCATTTATATTCTACCTTGTATTTTATACTTCTTTAATTGTTGTGTCTCTGGTTGTTATTGCTCTCTATCCAATTATTAATACTAAAACCATACAAAAAATTAGCTCATTCTGGATATTGTCAATGATGCATGTCCTAAAAATGGTTTGTGGAATTAGGTGGGTGGTAGAAGGCAGAGAGAATATACCAGATAATGGCTGTATATTGGTTTCAAATCACCAAGGTATATGGGAGTCATTATTTCTTCAAACACTCAAAATACCAAGTACTAGCATCATCAAGAGAGAGCTTTTATTAATACCTTTTTTTGGCTGGGGTTTAGCAGCATTAAGGCCTATAACCCTTAATAGAAGTAGAAAATTAAAAAGTTTAAAGAGGGTTTTAAAGAAAGGGGCTGAAAAACTACAAAATAATTTCTCAGTTATTATCTTTCCTGAGGGCACTAGGGGCAATCCAGATGCTGGCATACAAAAGTTTAGCTCTAGCTTCTCTAAGCTATCTATTGAGTCAGGGGCTCCTGTTGTGCCAATATGTCATAATTCTGGTCGTTTTTGGGTAAATAAATCATTTTTAAAACTACCAGGCACTATTAAAATTAAGATTGGAAAGCAGATAAAAGGCTCAACCTCTAAAGACTTAACTTATAAAACTTATAGTTGGTTTGCAGAAACCTATAATGATATGTGATTATATATCTAAATTAGCTACAGACAGGGCATTCTTATCTATAAACTCTCTTCTGGGCTCTACATGGTCTCCCATTAAAACCTCAAATGCGTCATCTGCTTCTTTTGCATCATTTATGGTAACCTGCATCATTCTTCTGTTTTCTGGGTCCATGGTTGTTTTCCATAGCTGATCTGGGTTCATTTCACCAAGACCCTTATACCTTTGAACGTCAATGCCTTTCTTACCAGTCTTTGAAAGCTCTTTCAAGAAGTCTTCTTTTTCCTTTTCATTGGACGCATAAAGCTCTTTTTTACCCTTAGAAATTTTATATAGTGGCGGCATGGCAATGAAGACGTGCCCCCTTTTAATCACATCAAACATTTGCCTATATAAAAAGGTCAATAAAAGAGTCCTTATATGCGACCCATCTACATCAGCATCAGTCATGATAATAATGCTATGGTACCTTAGGGTATCTATATTAAAATCATCCCTACCAATCCCGCATCCAAGCGCGGTTATAATTGTTCCAATTTCTGCTGATGATAAAACTTTATCTATTCTAGCTTTTTCAACATTTAATATTTTGCCCTTTAGAGGTAGTATTGCTTGGTTTTGCCTGTTTCTGCCCTGCTTAGCAGAGCCACCTGCAGAGTCACCCTCAACCAAATAAACTTCAGATTTTTTTGGGTCTTTCTCTTGGCAATCTGCCAGCTTACCTGGAAGCCCAGCAACCTCTAAAACACCCTT
>CAYFFR010000012.1:0-37728 GCA_964342675.1 uncultured Gammaproteobacteria bacterium | reverse complement strand
CTTAAAATCCCTCGAAGGCAACTTCGTGCCGGTTCAAGTCCGGCCCTGGGCACCAGTTAAAATTTGCTAAACTCATGCATTTTTTACTTTATAATCACGTACTATGAGTATAGAAAACGAAGATAAAATGAATAATACCTCTAAATCTATAGAACTAGACCTAAGTCAAATCTTTATGACCGTCTGGGAAAGAAAAAGTATTGTGGTAGTAATAACAGGGGTATTTGCAATTCTTTCAGTGATATATTCTTTATCATTGCCTAACTATTTTAAGTCCAGTAGTATTTTAGAGCTTTCAGGTGGAACTAATACAATTAGTGCAGGCTCCGGTTCAGCTTATAGTGGCCTAGCAGCCTTAGCAGGCATAAATATTAGTAAGGTAAGTATTTCTGACAAAGCTATGATTGCTAAGCAAACTATTCTATCAAGAGATTTTTTTCGACATATTATGAATTTTGATGGAGTCTTAGAGGGAGTCATTGCAACCAAAGCATACAACAAAGAAACTAAGGACATTATTTATGATTCTAACTTATTTGATGTAGAGTCAGGATGGCAAGCAACTGATGATAATGGAAATCAAGCTGTAATGTCTTTTTTAGATGCCCATAAGTCCTTTACATCACTTGTGGATATATTTTTAGATTTTGATACTGGCCTTCTTACAATCTCAGTCGAGCACAAATCTCCAGAGTTTGCATATTATTTAACTGATTTAATAATTAATGAACTAAATAATTTAGAAAGAAATAGAGATATAGCTCAAGCTATGAGAGCAATCGAGTTCTTGAATGAACAACTTGAAGTGAATAAGTATGCTGATGTCAGATTATCAATTAATAGATTGATACAGTCACAACTTGAAACACAGATGTTAGCAAACGTTAGGCAGGATTATCTTTTATACCAATTGGATACACCATATATCCCTGAAAAAAAATCTAGACCAAGAAGATCATTGATATGTATATTTGGAACTTTCTTTGGGCTATTGTTGTCAATTATTTATTGCCTTGTGGATGGTTTTGTTATTCGTAAATCGCGATAGATAAAAATAAATGACATGAATGTTTTATTAACCGGTGGACTTGGTTATATTGGATCAAATATAGTTTCTTCTTTCCTAAACTCAGAATATACCCCAGTAATTTTTGATAATTTATCTAATTCAAGTATAGATTATTTAGATACCATCAAAGAGGTTTATGGAGCAAACGTAGAATTTATTGAGGGTGATTTAAGAGATAAAGGATCAATACATAATGCATTGAGCATTTTTAATGTAGATGCCGTAATTCATCTTGCAGGACTCAAATCTGTTTCCGAATCTGTAGCCGATCCCGACTCATATTATGAAAACAATGTTGTAGGATCTAAGAATTTAATCCAATCTATGGAAGAATTAAAAATATTTAATTTAGTTTTTAGTAGTAGTGCGACTGTATATGGAGCTCCGCAAACATTACCAATTGATGAAAGCCATCCCTTAAACCCAATTAATCCGTATGGTCAATATAAGATGGAAGTTGAATCCATTATTCAGGATTGCTGTAATTCCAATCAGGATTTTCGTGCTTGCATACTCCGATACTTTAATCCTGTAGGAGCACATAAGTCTGGTTTGTTAGGAGAGTTTATTAATAAAGAACCAAATAATATTATGCCGATAATTAATTTAGTTGCTTTAGGACAAAAAGATCATATAGGGATTTATGGTGATGATTATGAGACTAATGACGGAACTGGTATAAGAGACTATATCCATATTACTGATTTATCGGAAGCACATATATCAGCCTTAGAGTTTACCTTATCTAATATTAATCAAAACTGCTCTATTTTTAATCTTGGCACTGGGAAAGGATGCAGTGTGTTAGAGTTAGTTAAGATTTTTGAAAAAACTAATAACATACACATCCCAATTAAGGTTTTATCTAGGCGACCAGGCGATATAAGTGAGAGTGTGGCTTCACCAAACAGAGCTAATAAGCAGCTTCATTGGCATGCTAATAGAGGCTTGAAAGAGATGTGTGAAAGCTCTTATAAGTTTTACCAAAATAATTCGGTAACATAACATTAATCATGTTTAAATTATTATTTGAACTTTGGACTTTTCTTGAAAAGAAAAGAAAACGCCAGTTTTTCTTTTTGCTTTTACTCACCATCATTACATCTTTCACAGAAGTCATAAGTTTGAGTGCTATATTCCCATTTATAGCAGTGATAACTGATCCAGATAGTGTTTTTGAAATACAGATAGTGGGGTCAATACTAAAGTCATTTGGCTTCACTGATAGCCAAGATATTATTATTCCCTTGGCTATAGCTTTTGCTACCGCAGCATTAGTTGCTGGTATTATGCGCTTGATTCTTCTTAGAACCAGTATTTTGTTATCCAATTCAACTGGTGCTGAATTAAGCATCAATGTATATGAGAAAACCTTATATCAGCCATATGATATTCATATTGCACGAAGTAGTAGCGAAATCATAAGTGGCATTACTCAGAAGGTAAATGCTGCAACTAATGTCTTAATTTCAATAGTCACTGTTATAACTTCATTATTCTTATTTATTTCAATTATGACTACACTGGTATTGATTGATCCTACTGTAGCATTATTATCAGCAGCAATTTTTGCTTTTGCTTATGGCATCACCGCTTTTTACACCAACAGCAGGCTAAATAAAAATAGCATTGTGATAGCCAATCAGCAAACGAGAGTTGTGAAGTCATTGCAAGAAGGTCTTGGAGCAATCAGGGATGTATTGTTGGATGGAACCCAATGGGTATATAAAAAAATCTATAGTACTTCAATTGTTAAGTTAATGCGTTCTGGTGGAAGTAATCGCTTTATGAACCAGGCCCCAAGGTATGCAATGGAGTCGCTGGGCATGATACTAATTGCTATTTTTATTGTGGTGATATTCAGATCTGAAGGCGGCATTAGTAGAGCACTTCCATTAATTGGAGTATTAGCCCTAGGTGCACAGAGACTTTTGCCTTTAATGCAACAGATTTATGGTAATTGGTCAGTAGTGGTTGGTAGTAGAGAGTCACTTATTGATGTCTTAGATTTACTAAAACAAGAAATGCCTGAACATATTGTTAAAGTTGGTGAGCATGAACCGCTAAATTTTCATACTTCAATAAAGTTAAAAAATATCTCTTTTCAATATAAAAATAATCACAAGTTAGTACTTGATTCTATAGATATTGAAATCAAGAAAGGCACTAAAATAGGTTTGGTTGGCGAGACTGGCGCTGGCAAAAGCACTTTCTTAGATATTTTAATGGGACTTCTTATACCAACAAATGGCTCAATAACTATTGATAATGAGGAAGTGAATCCTAACAACGTTCAAAGATTGCATGCTTTGGTTTCCCATGTTCCACAAAATATATTTCTTGCAGATGCGACTATTGCTGAAAATATAGCTTTTGGATTAGAGGAAGATAAGATTGATTATAATCTTGTACAGAAAGTAGCTGACCAATCTTTAATTTCAAAATTTCTAGATGAAAGACAGGATGGCCTCAATCTAATTGTTGGAGAGCGCGGAATTAAGTTAAGTGGTGGGCAGAGACAAAGAATTGGCATTGCTCGTGCTTTGTATAAAAAAGCTGGATTGGTAATTTTTGATGAGGCAACAAGCTCTTTAGATGAACAAACCGAAAATGAGGTGATGAACACAATCTACAATTTAAGTGATGACCTAACCATGATCTTAGTTGCACATAGAATATCAACACTCAAAGAGTGTGATCAAATCTATGAAATAAAAGATGGAAGAATAACTAATATAGGAGACTATAAAGATTTATTAGATAAAAATTCTTTAAGCAATAAAGATAATTAAATCTTTAGTTGATCCTAATTAATATAATGATACTTGATCCAATATATAAAACTCTTTTAAAGAAGAACTACAAATTTCTTAACCTGTATAAAGATAAGACTTGTTATATTTTCGGTAATGGCGCATCAATTAAATATATTCATCTAAACGATTTCCAAGATTTGCATTCAATCAGTATTAATTTGATGGTTTTACATAAAGACTTCAAAAACTTAAAGACTTGTGCATATGTTTTACCAGAATCTTTTTTATTTTATAAATACTTTAAGAATCCATATGATCAAAAATTTGCTGAAAATATAATCGGGAATCTATTTAGAAAAAATATTAAGAGATTTAAAAATATAAATTTATTTACAAGTGTGACGAATTATTTAGGGGCACCAACTAAGAATACGTATTTTTTACATCATTTTGGTAAGAAAATTCCTGATCCTACTTTCATTGATGCTACAGGGTGTTTTAGTTTTATGGCTGGTGGATTATACGCTGCTATTGGCATGGCCATATATATGGGGTTTGCAAAAGCTAAGTTAGTTGGCTGTGATTATTTACAAACTCCTAGGGGATATGGTCATTTTTATTCTGAAGACAAGAAGATCGTCAAGAAAGATTACTCTAACCCGTATCAAGAGCTGCTTGAGGCAACGAAGGACAAAATAGAATTAAAATTAATCACCATTGATGCAGATTCAAAATGGCTTAAAACAGAGAATTATAGGAATATTTCAAGCAAACCCATAAAATATAAAGAAAATTTTGAGATTTTAGAAGAAATAAATCTTATAGAAATGGAGAGAGCGCATCAAGTCGGACAGTTTCCGCATAAAATAACATCTAAACATCAGCTTTTATGAAAATTATAAAATATGGTAGACAAACCATAGATGATGAGGATATCAAGAGCGTAATAGAAGTCCTTAAATCTGATTGGCTTACTCAAGGACCTAAGGTGCCTGAGTTTGAGAATGCTGTTGCAAATTATGTTGGTGTTGACTATGCAACTGCTACAAATAGCGCCACATCTGCTCTTCACATTGCCTGTATGGCACTGGGTTTAAAAGAAGGTGATCGGGTCTGGACATCACCAAATACTTTTGTTGCTACTTCTAATGCAGCATTATATTGTGGTGCAAAGGTTGATTTTATTGATATTGATAAAGATACATACAATATAGACGTTAATCTTTTAGAAGCAAAGCTTATTGAAGCTAAAAATAATAATGCTCTTCCTAAAATCATAATACCAGTTCATTTAGCTGGACAATCCCCTGATATGGAAAGAATAAATGAGTTAAGCAAAATATATCACTTTAAGACTGTTGAAGATGCTTCGCATAGTATTGGTGCTCAATATAAAAACAGGCATGTTGGGTGCTGTGATTATAGTGATATTACAATTTTTAGTTTCCACCCAGTAAAAATTATTACTACTGGAGAAGGAGGCATGGCTTTAACTAATAATGCAGAATTAGATAGGCTTTTAAAGATGCATAGGAGTCATGGTATATCTAGCACCCAACAAGATATGATAAGTATGCCTAAAGATGAGCTATGGAACTATCAGCAAATCACAATGGGGTACAACTATAGAATGACTGATATAGCAGCTGCCTTAGGGATCAATCAACTTAAGAAATTGAAGAGCTTTATTAGCAAAAGGCATAAGATTGCAAAAAAATATGATGAAACATTAATTGATATTCCTATTAAACTTCCCTCAACCTCTCCTAATTCTTATTCAAGTTTCCATTTATATATTATTCGTTTAATGTTAGATAAAATTTCTAAGACTCAAAGACAAATCCATGATGAGCTTATTGATTTAGGAATCATGGTTAATCTTCATTACATCCCAGTTTACAGACAACCAGTTTATCAAGATCTTGGCTTTAAGAAGGGGTATTGTCCTGAAGCTGAAAATTATTTTAAAGAAGCACTTAGTATACCTATTCACCCCTCAATGTCTGAGGATGATCAAAATACAGTTATTAAATTGTTAAAACAAGTTATAGTGTAAAAACTAATAAACGTATTATTTTTTTGAGTAAATTAGAAAAAATTGCCTTTAGAGTTGACTCCTCAATCAAGATTGGGGCTGGTCATTTAATGAGATGCCTCAATATAGCAAAATTTTTGAGATTACAAGGACATGACTGTATCTTCATATCCAAAAAACATAATGGAAATTACAATCACTTAATAGAGGGAAATGATTTTGCACTGATTGAAATTGATGCTGGTGATATTAATCAGATTAATCATATAGATGATCTATATATGAGTTGGTTGGGATCAAGCTATTCTGAAGATGCAGAATATACAAACGAAATACTTGCTAATAACAGCTGTCAATACTTATTTGTTGATCATTACGGGATTGATGAAAGGTGGGAAGAGTGCTGTCGTACTCAAACATTAAAAATAATAGCAATCGATGATTTAGCAAATAGAAATCATAGCGTTGATTATATTATTGATCATAATGCAGGAAGACTAAATGCAGATTATGCTAACATTAATTTAAATGATGCTCAGTTATTGATAGGACCAAAGTATGCTTTGTTACATAGTAGGTATGGAGAATTACGTAATCAAGCTATAGGTAAAAGGAATTCAAATGAGATAAAAGATATTCTTATTTCTTTTGGTTCTTCAAATCAAACACCGATAATTAAAAATATATTAGAATCTTTTCATAATGCTAAGATTAATAGCAATTTTCATCTTACTTTAGCCTTAGGATCAAGTATAAATAATCATGAAGATATTTATTTATTAGCTAAAAAAATTACTACCAAAATAGACTTACACATAAACACTAATCAGATGCCAGACTTAATCTTACAAGCTGATTTCTGTGTTGGTGCTGGAGGAGTTAATGCTTTAGAGAGATGTTGTCTAGGTCTTCCATCGGCAATCCTTTGTTTATCTGAAAATCAGGTTCCTGGATCAATAGCCTTAGAAAAGATGGGTTGTTGCAATATATTAAATAGCTACCCTTCTATGGATTATTCATTCACGGATATTATAGACTCTATCAATAATAAGAACGATCTAATAAAAATGACCAATCAATGCTTTAATATTGTTGATGGAAAGGGTATTGAAAGAGTATATAAGAAGATATTTAAATCATAGATAATGCTTAGAGAGATTACAGAAAAAGATTTAGATAAGTTACTGCTTTGGCGGAATCATGAGAGCATCCGATCATATATGTATGATAATTCAGTTATAACCGCAAAAGAGCATGAAAAATGGTTTAATGAACAAATTGTTCCTAAACATATAATAGCTTTTATATATAACGAGAATGGGAATGATGTTGGAATGGTAAATTTTAAAAAAACTACCATTAATAATGTTTATAATTGGGGGTTTTATGTCGCACCACATGCTAAGCCAGGTACAGGTATGAGGTTAGGATATGAGGCTTTGGATTATATATTTAATAAAGGTCATGCTTATAAGATATGTGGTCAAGTCCTAGGTTTTAATGAGTCATCTAAAAAGTTCCACCTCAAACTAGGCTTTCAAGAAGAAGATATTCTTATAAAGCATTATTTTAGAGATGAAAAATATTATGATCAGTTCAATTATGGTTTAAAGAAGCAAGAATGGAAGAAGTTAAAATTACAATAAATAATAAAGAGATTTCAACTGGAAATCCTCCTTATATTATTGCTGAAATGTCTGCTAATCATAATGGTAGTAAAAAAAGAGCAATGGACTTAATCAAGTCAGCAAAAGAATCTGGTGCTGATGCAATAAAAATTCAAACATATAAACCTGATACCATTACTTTAAATTCAAGAAAACCAGAATTTATGATAAAAGGTGGTTTATGGGATGGTAAGTCTCTTTTTGAGCTCTATGAGGAAGCACATTTACCATGGGATTGGCATCAAGACTTATTTAATTTTGCAAATGAATTGGGTATTACTATTTTTAGTTCTCCATTTGATCATTCTGCAGTAGACCTTTTAGAGTCTTTAGGTGCACCTGCATATAAAATCGCATCGTTTGAGGCAACAGACTTACCATTAATAGAGTATGTAGCTAGCACTGGTAAGCCAATAATTATTTCAACTGGTATGGCAAACTTGAATGAAATCACTGAGGCTGTTGAAACTGCTAGAAGTGGAGGATGCACTGACATAGCAGTATTGCATTGTGTAAGTGGCTATCCTGCTCCTCATGAAGATTATAATCTGCTGACACTTAAAGATATTCAAAGCAAGTTAAATGTTGTAACTGGTCTTTCTGATCATACAGTAGAGAATACTACTGCCATAGCTAGTATCAGCCTCGGCTCATCATTGATAGAAAAACATTTTACTCTAAAAAGAAGTGATGGAGGTCCAGATAGTAGTTTCTCGTTAGAGCCAGACCAGCTTAGAGATCTCTGTATAAAAACAAAGAGCGCATGGGAGGCATTAGGAAAAGTTAATTATGAAAAAAAATCATCAGAAATTCCAAACATTCAGTTTAGAAGATCTTTATATTATGTAAAAGATTTGCAGGAAGGAGATATTGTATCTGCAGATTGTATAAAAAGTGTTAGGCCAGGGAATGGCATGCATCCAAAACTATTTAAAGAAATTATTGGTAAAAAGTTAATACGAGGTATTGAAAAACACTCTCCGGTTCAAGAAGAGGACTTTATACCATGACAAAAAAAGAACTTGGTGCTGAAATGTATGGTTGGGCTAAAGATTTATTCCCGATTTGTAGAAGCTTAACTGGCAAAGGAAACTTAGAAACTTTAAAATATTTGCAAGATATTGCCCCGAAAATTAACATTAAAAAGATACCCTCAGGACAACAAGTTTTTGACTGGGAAGTTCCTGATGAATGGAATATAAATGAAGCCTGGATTAAAGATGAACATGGAAAAGATATTATAAATTTTACTTCTAATAATCTACATGTCATGGGCTATTCAACACCTATTGATAAAAAATTACCATTTAAAGATCTAGAAAAACACTTATTTAGTTTGCCTGATAGGCCAGATGCTATTCCTTATGTTACTTCATACTACTCTAGAAATTGGGGTTTTTGTTTATCAGAAAATCAAAGAAATACTCTCGATCCATCTCTACATTATCATGCTTTTATAGATTCATCCTTAGAGAAGGGATGTATGTATTATGGAGAAGCCTTCCTTCCAGGCAAAAGCGATAAAGAAATCTTTTTATCAACATATATATGTCATCCATCAATGGCCAACAATGAGTTATCTGGTCCAGTGGTGACAACTATGTTAATCAAATCTTTACTGTCTTTAGATCTTAACTATTCTTATAGGATTATTTTTGTTCCTGAAACTATAGGATCAATAGCTTATTTAAGTCAGCATCATACTGAAATGAAAAGAAATATGATTGCGGGTTTCAATGTTACTTGTATAGGTGACAATCGATGCTATTCATTTTTACCATCCAGAGAAGGAAATACAGAATCTGATCGAGTAGCTAAACATACTCTCAGAAATATAGATAAAGATTATAAGAAATATTCTTGGATACAAAGAGGTAGCGACGAGAGACAGTATTGTGCTCCTGGTATAGATTTGCCTGTGGCATCAATCATGAGATCAAAATATGGCGAATACCCAGAATATCATTCATCAGATGATAATTTAGATTTTATATCTCAAGAGGGTTTAGAGGGAGGCTATAACGCAATCTATAAAGCTTTAGAGAGTATTGAGAAGAACTGTTATCCAAATGTCAAAGTATTAGGCGAACCAATGTTAAGCAAAAGAGGTTTATATCCAGAAACATCCACATTAGATTCCCAGCAAGCAGTCCAGATTTTAATGGATTTCATTTCTTATTGTGATGGAAAAAAAGACATGATAGAGATCGCTGAATTGGTTGGTGTACCCATATGGGAGCTATATGATCTACTTGATAATCTTATAAAGGAAAAGATTATAGATATAGAACCTAAATACTAAAGTCTTACAGATCATGGCAGCGCAACTTATCCAATATTTACCACTCACACATACACGCGCTACATTTCGAATGGTCCACAAGCTATCAAAGAACAATGTTATATGTATTTTAGACCTAGAAGATAGCGCTCAAGATCCATTCTCATTAAAAAATACTCAGATAATAAAATCACAAGCTAGAGATAAACTGATTGAATATGTCAACAGCGATAGATTCGATAGGAATATCAAAACAAAGTTATATATTAGAATTAATGGTAGGCATACACCATACTTTCAATCTGATCTAGAGCTTATAAATAGTCTATTAAATAAAGACTTCCCTTTAGAAGGCTTATTTATTCCAAAAACAGAAGATTTATCAGATTTAATATTAGTGGATAAGATTGTAGACACTAAGCTTGAGCTAGTGCCTATGATTGAGACCAAACAAGGTTTTGATAATATAGACGCCATTCTAAACACTGATTTAGTGAATCTATTTCATTATGGTCATTTTGATTTTGCGTTAGATATAGGCCAGTGGCCCTTTCTGGATCCAAACCATTCTGCATATTGGAATATGATAGATGCATTAATTATTAAGGCTTCTCAGCTCAAGAAATCATATGTGCATACACCATTTCCCTTTCCTTCAAACCATGAACTATTTTGGAATATGGTTCACTTCATGCAAGATAAATATACATTAGATAAAATTTACTTTTGCACTTTGAATGCTGAACTATCTTTATCAAACCCAAAAAATAGAAATACCAAGATTAATTTCATAGAATACCCCACTTCAAAAGAAGCATTAACGAATGAGGCAAATAAAATTATCCATGATTATGAAGAAGGGAGAGCCAATAAAAGATCCTTTGGACAATCCAATGATAGATTTATTCCACCACACCAATATAATGCTGCAAAGAATTTTTTAGATAATGAATAAGAATCAACTTCTAGAAGAGCTATCAGATAGCTTTCTTCAACTTCAGATATCAAGAGCTGACCAGGTTTATATAACTGGTAATGTTAGCAAGCTAGCTAGAACTAGACTCCACAGAGATGAAATCTTAGCCTCTCTTTATGAGTCATTAATAAGAGTTTTATCAGATGAAGGAACTATTTTTTCTCCTGCAGCCTCAATGAATTTATGTAATACTGATATAGCCTTTGATGTTAATAAAACTCCATCATATGAGATGGGTCCTTTAGCAGAATTTTTAAGACTTAAGACTGATTCGAATAGAAGCCTACATCCTTTTTGGTCAATTTGTGGTAATGGAAAAAATTCGAGCATTCTCAATCACGTATCAAGGCATTCATATGGAATCATGTCACCTTGGAGCCACTTCTTAGATATGGATGTAAAACAAATTAATATAGGACTCCACCCATCCAAAGCTGTAACGCTTATTCACCATATAGAAACTACTTTTGGAGTCCCTTATCGATATACTAAAGAATTTATTCATCCTGTTATTAGAGGCAATCGAGTTGTTAAAGAGCCTTTTTATATGTCTGTGATGTATAAGGAAGCAAATATTCAAAAAAAAGAAAAACTCAATGAACATTATTTTCATAAATTATCTAATGAAGGAAAATTATTTCATGCAAAACACCAATCAGGAATAGATTTATGGTCATTTTCTATGAGAGACTTTTACGAAACCGCAAGCTCTTTCTTTATCGAAGATATATATAACTATTTAGAAACTGAACCAACCATCAAACCTTACCAATCGTAAGTACTATACAAATTGAATAAAAAAGATCAACAATCAATATTAGTTACAACTGCTATAGAGCAAACGTGGGGAGACCCTAACGAAAATCATATTTTTTTAGGTGAGTGGTGTAAGAGATATTCACGAAGAAAGATCTGGAGTTCTTTAAATCATCAAACTGTAAATTATCATTGGAGAGATAGAAATAAGGTTCATCAAGATCATGATTACTTATCAAGCCTTTATGATAGATCTATAGATTTTCTAACAGATCTTCTAAATTCTTATCACCACATTGATTTTAGTTCTCAATACTGGCAAAAAATTGTTGGCCCATGGCTTTTAACGTATATAGCTGTGGTCTGGGATAGATGGGAGACTGTAAGAGTGCTTGTAAATAACCATAAAGATTTTTATTATTATAAGTATTCTCGACCTTTCAAAAGTATCCCCAAAGATTATGAAGATTCAATAAAGTTTTTTGGATCAGATAACTGGAATGAAACATTATTTTCTTCAATCTTAATGTTTTATGATATTCCTCATATTGACTTAGAAAATGATGAAGAAATCAATTCACAATTTTCTAGCAGAACCAGTTTTTTAGAGAATATCAGGATCTTAATCATAAGACTTTTAAATTTTTTTATGAAATCCAGAAAAAAGTTAGTTATTTTTCATAGTTACTTTACTAGATTCTTTTTCTTAAGCTTAAGAATAAAGAATAAATATCTTTCTACTTTAAATATTTATTTAAATCAGAAGATCAGATATTCTAAAGAGTCTGATAGATCCAAGATCCAAGCAGTAGATAAATATTTTAACCCTCAAAATACTTTCGAAGAATTCCTTTTTAAAAGAATTCTAAATGATATCCCAATTGCACATATTGAATCTTTCAATAAAATTAGAAGAATTTCCAGTCAAATACCTTTTGCTAATCTTATTTTCACAGCGAATGCACATTTTGGAAATGAGCTTTTTAAAGTTTGGTCAGCAGCAAATTGTGAATTGGGTGCAAAGCTGATCATATCTAGTCATGGTGGGGCAATTTATCCTTTATTCAGCGTGTTTGATTATCAAGAAAAGATTGCTGATATAAGAGTAATTTGGGGGAGTAGTTGGATGAACGACCAAGTTACACTACCTCCAAACAAATTAAGTTATAAAGTTAGAAAAGTTAAAACAAACGGCCAAGTCACGATTATTGATAATGACTCTTTAAGATATACATACAGATGTATGTCAGCCTCTCAAGGGCCTTCAGTCCTTGAGTCATTTAAGCATACTGAGCATCTAGCTAATAAATTGCTCAGATCATCTATAAGATTAAAGTTTAGACCAAAATATAGTGGTGACTGTGAAACAGCGCTAATGTATGAAGATAAATTTGGTAAAGATTGCCTAATCCCTAAAAATGAAAAAATTAGAAAGACTTTTAAAAATTCCCGTTTAATTATTTGTACATATCCTCAAACAGCTTTTTCTGAATCAATGTTCTCTGGAGTTCCAACTGTCTTAGTTTATGTTGATCGGATATGGGAAACTCAACCGATATATAAAGATCTTCTTAAGGAATTAAAAGATGCAAAGATTCTTCATACTAATTATTCTATAGCAGCAGATCACATTAAAAGTATTTATGATAATACTTATGATTGGTGGAATTCTAATGAGGTCATAATGGCAAGACAGCATTTCAATAAAATGTGTATTACAATTCAATCAAACCAACTAGGATTATGGAATGAATTTTTTCATTCAACATACGAGGATTCTTTTAAAGTAAATGACTAAAAACTTTGGTAAAAATGAAGAGCGTACAGCTGAATACCTCAAGCAGTTTAATAGAGAAAAGGTTCTTAAGAGACTCATTAACCAAAACAACCCAATCATATTTGACATTGGAGCTAATAATGGTAGCTCTCTTATAGAGTTTAAAAAATGGTGGCCTGACTCTATTATTCATTGTTTTGAACCGCAAAAAGAATGCTGGGAAGACCTTCATACGATACAGTCAGAGCATGAGAATGACTCTATTGTGGTTAATAAGTTTGCGTTAGGTGATTCTGATACTGATGCAAAAGAGTTTTTTACACATGATTTAAATTCTGGTATTTCAGGATTTAATAAAATTAATCTTAAGAGCAAAGATTCTATAGACATTAGCACCATTCAAAATGATAAAAATAAAATTAAACAACATTCAGAAACAATTAATCATTCTAGAGAAGTAAGATTAATGAGACTAGATAGCTATGTTAGTAAAGTTTCTCTTAATAATCATATCAGTCTTATGAAAATTGATACTCAAGGCTATGAGCCTGAAATTCTAAAAGGAGCTGGAGATTTTTTAAAGAATGTCGATATAGTGCTCACTGAGCTAATGTTTTATGATTATTATGAAAGGAGCTTGTCATTTTCTGATATTGAAAGATACTTACATCCTGCAGACTTGAGACTGTACGATATAAGCCATATTGCTAAGAATCCCATGAATGGAAGAACAGATTGGGTTGACGTAATTTATGTCAATAAACGAGTGATTTAATAGATTTGGAACAAAACAACTCAAAGGATAATTCATCCGCATCTATAAAGAGGAAAGATCCTTATCTAGTATTAACACCTCTTGATTCACAACATTCACTTTATGAGAATATTTATCTATCAGGTGAATGGTGCAAAACGCTTAGTGATAACAAATTCGCAGATGTTAGATATGAAGTGATTCCTTATCATTGGTCTAATAGAAAGAAATTTCATAGGGACTATGAGTATTTATACAGTCTAGTAGAGCGCACCCTTTCTGGCCTTTCAGTGCATTTAAATCAATATCATACTGCAGAATATTCTAATAGGTTCTGGAGGATACTGTTAGGTCCTTGGCTCATCACATATATACCTGTAATTTGGGAAAGATGGGAGGCAATGAGATTATCATCAGAAAAACTAAAACAAACTTTTCATACTTCTCTTGCACCTGATCTTGAAGTTCCTCCTAAAGATTTTGAAATTTTTAGATCATTTCTTGATTCAGATGAATGGAACCATTTAATTTTTTCAAGGATATTAAAGTTCATAGTGCCCCAAAATGACCTGTCTTTTAATTTGCTTGATAGGCAAAAAATTATTTTGGGCCTAGGCCTTATTAATCACATACAATCTAAAAAAAAATCAGGACTCAAAAACTTAATGTATCAGACTATAGTTTTATTTGATCATTTGATTCAGAAAGCTCTCAATCTATTTAAATATAAAAGAAAATTTACTTTTTTCCATACTTATTTTCCGAAGAAGTTTTCTATTAGACTTTTATTGAGATTAAAGACTTTACCTTTATTTAATGGAGCCTTTAGATCAGATATTCAATACCCTAAAGCAAGTCTTTTCGATAGATCTGCATGGTCCGATATCAAGGTCAAACCACAGAATGATTTTGAAAAGTTCTTGTTCAGATTCATTATGCAAGATATACCGATAGCTTATTTAGAAGGATTCTCTTATTTAGAGCAGGCACAAAGAGGCATCACTAATTCACAAAATATTCTGACTGCAAATGCTCATTGGTATAATGAATTATTCAAAATTTGGACCGCGCATCAAGTTGAGCAGCATGCAACATTAATTATTTCAGAGCATGGCGGCGCTTTTCCTTTAACTTCCAATCTTATGAATCATCCTGAAAAGATTTCAGATAAGTTTATTTGTTGGGGTCAAGAAACTCACAAGAATCATCATAGGCTACCCCCAAATAAGATTGGCTTTATAAGAAAAAGAGGTTTTAAGAATACAGATAATATTACTCTTGTTGACTTTGAGTCAGTTCGTTATGGCTATAGAGCAGTTGCTGCACCTGTAGGACCATTGGTTCTAGATGTTTATAATCGTAACATTGAATTTATTTCTAAACTTAAACCTAAAATACTCAAAGACTTTAGAGTAAAACCTAAATATTTAGGAAGTTGGGGACTCGAGCATGGATATAAGAAAGAGTTTGGTCAGAAAATTATTTCTCCATATACAAACATGCGATCAATTTTGAATAATTCAAAGTTATTAATATCTCCATATCCACAAACAGTATTTTCTGAAGGTATGTTTTCAAGCGTCCCAACTATTTTGATATTTAATCCTGAGTATTGGGATATTGATCCTAAATATCAGACATTAATGGAAGTATTGAAAAATGCTAAGATTGCCCATACTGATCCAGAGAGCGCCGCTCTGCACATCAATGATATAGCTCAGGATATTAATGTGTGGTGGACATCTCAAAATGTAGTTGAAGCTAGAGAGCTTTTTCAGGAAATATGTCTTACAATCTCCCGCAACCCAATTGAAGATTGGAAAATCTTTTTAAGTAATATGGGTAATGGGTAAATGGATAAACTTAAAGTAGGCATAGCAGGTTTTGGAATCGTTGGGAAAAGGCGTAAAGCATGTATTGATATCAACCCATATGCAGAAGTTATTGCAGTATGCGATCAGAACAATGATCAAATGAATGATCTGTCAGGTAATGTAAAAGTTTTACATGATTATAGCCAGCTTCTTAAAGAAGAGCTTGATATAGTATTTGTTTGCATGCCAAATGATATTGCTCCCAAGGTTACAGCTGCTTCTATTAAGTTGGGCATACACACATTCTGTGAAAAACCACCTGGGAGGTTCGTTGAGGATATTCAGCAAGTTATTAAGATAGAGAAGTCTAAACCAAAGATTAAATTAATGTATGGTTTTAATCATAGATACCATGATTCGGTTGTAGAAGCTCAAAAGATCATCCAATCAAAAAAATTGGGTAAAGTAATTAATTTAAAGGGTACTTATGGGAAATCAAAATTGATTACCTTCAACCAACCTGATTGGAGGACTAAACGCTCAATTGCTGGAGGAGGCGTCTTATTAGATCAAGGAATACATATGGTTGATTTGATGAGGCTATTTGCTGGTAATTTTATTTCTGTCCATAGCTTTGTTTCTAATAATTTCTGGAAACATGATGTAGAAGATAATGCTTATGCTTTAATGAAAACTAAAAATGATATTGTTGGCATGCTTCATTCATCTGCAACTCAATGGAGGCATAGATTTAATTTAGAAATTAATCTTGAGAGAGGGTCTTTAATTCTTGGTGGTATATTATCAGGGACTAAAAGCTATGGCGCTGAGACCTTATCAATTATCGAAGCAGATCCTGATAATGATGGAGGAGACCCCAAAGAGCATACAATTCAATATAATCATGATCCTTCATGGGATTTAGAGGTAAAAACTTTTATTGATTCAATTATTAACAATAAAAGAATTGTGAATGGCAATTCTCAGGATGCACTAGAGACAATGAAGTTAGTTAATGCAATTTATTTTGCTGACCCAAAATGGCGAGAAACCTATGACATCAAGGATTTTTTAGAGAAATAGATATACAATTCGCACAAATGTTTAAAAATAGTTTTTATAAGACCTACTTTGATAAGTATCAAGATTTAATAGTTAGTGATGTTCTTGAGGCTCAATTAGAGGAATTTAAGGTCTTGGCTGAGAAGGTCAGAGAAAATGATGCACAGATTATATTTGCGGGCAATGGTGCTAGCGCATCAATATCTGCTCATGGAGCGGTTGACTTCTCTAAGCAAGCAAAAATTAGAGCTATTACATTCAATGAAGCGAATTTAATTACATGCTTGTCTAATGATTATGGTTATGAGAATTGGATTTCTGAAGCAATTAAGATCTATGCCAGAGAGTCTGATCTAATTGTTTTAACCAGTGTAAGTGGCGAGTCAGAAAATACCATTGTTGCAGGTAATACAGCAAATGAATTAGGCTTAGATGTAATCACATTCTCAGGACGGGATAAAGATAATAGACTTAGATCACTGGGGAAAGTTAACTTTTGGGTAGATAGCCACGCATATAATATAGTTGAATGCATCCATATGATTTGGATAACAACTGTTATTGATTCAATTATTGGCACTGATACTTACGAAGTATCATAAACTTAGTGTCTTGAATATTTGCATAGATTTTTTTCATGAGAGAAATTTTAAAAAGAATAATCAAAAGCCTAAATAGGCAATTGATTATCTTTAAACCTCAAAACTCAATGAAGAGTCATTTGTATAGAATGAGGCTGTTTATTCTAGACAGTATTATTGAAACTCTAATGAGAAGGATCAGAACTGAAGAGATAAACAATGTTCCAATTAAATTTGTTGCTCCAAATTATATCTCTGATTGGAGAGCACAAACCTTTAGAACTAAAGAACCAGAGACTATCGATTGGATTGATCAAATGGAAGAGGAAAGCATATTTTGGGATATTGGTGCTAATGTTGGAATTTTTTCAATTTATGGTGCAAAAAAAAGAAATTTAAAAGTTTATTCTTTTGAACCATCTGTTTTTAATCTTGAGTTATTAGCTAGAAATATATTTGCAAATAAACTAAATCATAAGATTTGCATTATGCCATTTCCCTTATCTTTATCATCAGAAGCAAATACCCTAAACCTAAGTTCAACTAAATGGGGCGGAGCCTTATCTACATTTGGAGAAAATTTTGGATGGGATGGAGCTGAACTACATTCTGTGTTTGAAACACAATTATATGGAATGAGTATTGATGATCTTATCAATAAGATGGGCTTACCAACACCAAAATATATAAAAATTGATGTTGACGGCCTAGAACATATCATATTAAAAGGAGGAAGAGAGACATTGGCTAAAATTTCAAGCATATTGATAGAGGTCAATGAGAGATTTGAAGATCAAGCAAATAATGTGCAGAGGATTCTAACCAAAGCTGGGTTTCATTTAAAATCAACTCACTTATCTGAGTTTGAGCCCAACGAGAATCTAGTTGATAATAAAAAAGAAGATTCAAAAGTTTTTAATCAGATTTGGTCTAAATAATTAGCATGTCAACTTGTGAAATTTGGGATTCTCAAGAATTACCCATACAAACTGATAGACGAGCTTCTAAATCGTTGACGGGAACAACAATTTGTTTATGGAATTCATCTAAGAGAACAGATGATGGCATGTTTTCTATAAATGAGTACATTGAAGAAAACGATACATTCATTAAAAGAAAATTTGTAGAATGGGCTGAGAATCTAGGAAGGTTTAAGGTCTTTAATGATCATTTTAGAGATCTCATTACAATAGAAGATGAATTTAGCTACTGGTGGATGTCAGAGTTTGTTGAGTTATCGAATTTTAGTAAATCTTTAAATTTTGTAAATGTTATTAAATTGATAGCCTTTGATGATTGGGTTTCAAAGAGAGGATGTACTTCCATCATTTTGTATTCAAAAGATAGAAATTTATTTCAAGGAATAAAGAAGATTGCAGATGAATATGGAATTGCTTTAGAACATAGAGGCATGAATTATCAATACCATCTTAACCATATCAGTATTTCAAGATTTTTTCTCCCAGATTTCTTAAGATCTATCTTGTGGTTATTGAAATACCTTGCTTTAAAGAGTGCTTTTAAAGGTTTAGGCCAGAAAGCATTTATTAACAGCAAGGCAAAAAAAACATTTGTATCTTATTTTTCAAACTTTGATGATTCGTTGCTTAAATCAAATAATTTATTTTTATCTAATTATTGGGGAGCTTTACCCAAAGCTTTATATGATAGGGGTATTGATTCAAATTGGTTACATATTCATGTTGGAAATGAACCGAACATAAAATCTTTAAGGAATATTATTAATAACCTAAATAATAATAATGAAAATTACCAGAATCATGTCTTCTTAGAGTCATTCATAAGTATTAAATTAATATTTAATGCATTCAGGACATGGTTAAGAATAAGACGAACTTCTAAAGAAGCATACCTTATCTTTTTGCAAAAATACCCATATTTTGGCACTGTTACTACTGAGTTTAAACAAACATTTACTTCCTATAGAGCTTTAAACAATATTATAAATTTCTATTTAATGAAGAGATTATTAAATGAATTAGGGCCTCAAGATGAATTAGTGTATTTGCATGAGAATCTTCCCTGGGATAAGCCTTTGAATTATTTTAGTACATTATTTGATCATAAACTCACAATAGGCTTTTTACATACATCGATCAGATTCTGGGATCTTAGATATTCATATCTAGAGTCTCTACACGATCAAAATCAACATTTATGTCCATCTATTTATGCAGTAAATGGAAAGCTTCAGTTTCATCAAATATTGAATGAAGGATTTAATAATCATAAGATTGAGCAAGTAGAATCTTTAAGATACGAACATCTAATGGAGCTATCAGCTCAAAAATTATTAACAAGGGACAAAGATAAATTAGCAATTCTTATAGTTGGTTGTTATATAAATCTAAATACTGAAAAATTATTAGAAATTGTAAATACTACTAAAGAGCTCATAAATCAAGAGATTAAAGTAACATATAAACCACACCCAGCATTAGGAGATAATAAGGTTAAACCGCCTAATTGGCTTATAAAGTCGGATGCATCCATTCAGGAGCTATTATTAGGATCTGATGTAATTATTACTAGCAGTGTTACAACCACACCGTTAGAAGCATATTTAATGAATAAGAAAGTTATTGTTTATGTAGAGCCGGGTCAACTAAATATGAGCCCACTCCGTAATATTGATAACTCTGTATTTATCTATGATTCAGATGACTTTTTACAAGAAATTAACAGTGAAAGAGATACTTCATCTATAATTCACACAGAAGAATTGAACAATATATTTAATTTAGATAAATCTTATCCAAGATGGTTAGATTTATTAAGAATAAAGTAAAGATAAAGTATGTTAAATATTTTTAAGAATAAAACAGTCTTGGTTACTGGTCATACTGGATTTAAAGGATCTTGGTTGGTAGCTTGGTTGAAGTTCATCGGAGCACAAGTAGTTGGTGTTGCCTTGCCTGATAGTGGTAATATTTCTCATTATGAAGTTGCTAATTTAGGTCAAGGGATCAGTGATAATAGATTAGATATTAGAAATTTTGATGAATTAAATAAGATATTTACTCAAACAAAACCTGATTTTGTTTTTCATTTAGCCGCACAAGCTCTAGTTAGAAGATCATATGACAGCACTATTGATACTTGGTCAACTAATGTTATTGGTACAGTAAACGTGTTAGAGGCGTTAAGACAATTAACACATGAATGTTGTGCAGTAATCATTACTAGTGATAAATGTTATGACAATGTTGAATGGCTATGGGGTTATAGAGAAGATGATCGGTTAGGAGGACCAGATCCATACTCCGCTTCTAAAGGATCTGCCGAAATTGCTATTCAATCTTATATGAGATCATTTTTTTCTAGAGATAACGGGATAAGGATTGCATCAGCTAGAGCTGGAAATGTTATTGGAGGAGGTGATTGGTCTGAAGATAGGATCATACCTGATTGTATAAGAGCATGGTCCAAATCAAAAAAAGTGACTTTAAGGAACCCTGAATCTACTAGACCCTGGCAGCACGTTTTAGAACCACTTAGCGGTTATTTAAGATTAGCCACAGGCTTATATCATGACAATACCTTAAGCGGCGAATCTTTCAACTTTGGGCCTGATACTAATGAAGATCAAAGTGTTTTAGATGTCGTTAGCACTATGTCTCAATTTTGGAAAGATGTTCAATGGGATGTCCAAAAACAAGACAAACAACCTTATGAATCAAACCTTTTAAAGCTAAACTGTGATAAAGCAAGATCTTTATTAAATTGGCATGCAGTTATGGGATTTGAGGATACTATTCAATTAACAGCAGAATGGTATAAAAATTACTATGCGAACAGTTTAGATATGTTTTCTGTGACTAAAAATCAAATTATAACCTATGTTGATAAGGCCAAAGAAATACAATTGGACTGGGCCAATGGCTAAAGAAATTATTAAATCTAAACCTAAGACTATTAATCATCCTGATGGAAATATATTAAGGGTTTTGAGGTCATCTGATAATAATTTTAAGGGTTTTGGTGAAGCTTATTTTTCAATGATTGGATATAACAAAATTAAAGCTTGGAAAAAACATAGAGAAATGACAATGAATTTAATAGTGCCGGTTGGTGAAGTTATGTTTGTTTTTAAAGACTCACAAGATATTTTTTCTATTGAAAAGATAGGTGAGAAAAATTACATGTGTTTAACCGTTCCTCCTGGTGTATGGTTTGGCTTCAAGGGACTAGGAGAGAATATTAATTTAATTTTAAATATTTCAAATATTCAGCATAACGATACAGAGGTTGAGAGAGCAGATATAGATAATTTTACTTTTGATTGGGGAAAAGCATGAAGACAATTATATTAGCAGGAGGTTTTGGAACTAGACTTTCTGAGTACACCGACACTATTCCAAAGCCTATGGCAATTATTGGAGGCAAACCTATCTTATGGCACATAATGAAAATATACTCAAAATATGACTTAAAAGACTTTTACTATGCTCTTGGTTATAAAAGTGAAGTTATTAAAGACTATTTTTTTAAATACTCTATTTTGAATTCGGATTTTACAGTTAATCTTTCTTCAGCAGATATACAACTTCATCAGGTTCAAAGTGAAGATTGGAATATTACTCTTGTTGATACAGGCCTCGATACAATGACAGGTGGAAGAATTAAAAGGCTTAGAGAATACATAGGAAATGAACCCTGTTTAGTAACATACGGTGATGGTGTTGCTGATATAAATATTTCTGAATTAATCACGTTCCATAAGAAGCATGGAAAATTAGCAACGGTTACAGCAGTAAGACCACAGGCAAGGTTTGGAGAACTAGAATTAGAAGATAATTCAGTAAAGAGCTTTAAAGAAAAGCCACAGCTTGATCAGGGTTGGATAAATGGAGGTTTTTTTGTAATTGAGCCGGAGGTATTTGATCTTATTCAAGGCGATCAGACTATGTTTGAGAGAGAACCTCTTGAGTCACTTGCCAATGACAACCAATTAATGGCTTATAAGCATAATGGATTCTGGAAGTGCATGGATACCAAGAGAGATTTAGAGAACTTAAATCAATTATGGGACCAAGGCCCTCCTTGGTTATAGACTAGTAATGCAATTTTTAATTACAGGAGGCTCTGGTTTCTTGGCCGGACGTATAGCTAGGTACTTCTCTAATAAAGATTTTAAAGTAAGAAGCGCCTCAAGGAACTGTCACAAGATTAACGACGATAAAGATAATATAAGTAGTATCAATATTGATTGGGATGATCAAAGGTCAATAGATAATGCTTGTAAAGATGTTGAAATAATTATACATACTGCAGGCTTCAATTCTATATCCTCAGGAGAAGCACCTGAAGAAGCTATTAGATTTAGCAAACACTCTACTTCTTCTTTATTAGATTCAGCTAGAAAACACAAGGTAAAAAGAATAATTTATCTTTCTACAGCTCATGTTTATAGAAGCCCATTGATTGGAAGAATCTCAGAGTCTACTGATCTTGAAAACGATCACCCATACGCTTTATCAAATCTTGCTGGAGAGACTGAGATTTTAAATGCACTACAAAATAATCTTATAGATGCTTATATATTAAGAATCTCTAATTGCTTTGGATTTCCATCAACTGCTTCACCCAATGCTTGGGTCTTGGTTGTAAATCAAATGTGTAAAGAAGCAGTGACAAACAAGAAGATTACAATTAAAGATCGGAATGCTTTTAGAGATTTTTTACCAGTCAATGATTTTTTATTGATGTTAGAACCATTTTTACTACTTAACAAAAGTGAGATTCCTTCTCACATCATCAATATAGGATCAGGAATTACTCATTCAATAGACCAAGTAGCCACAGTCATAGCATCACGATGCTCTAAGGTATTGGGTTTCACCCCAGATATTGTTTATTTAGACAAAGATAATGGGATCACAAGAAAGCATTTAACTTATACCTCAAATTATAAGGATTTTCTTTATCAGCCTAACGAAAAGAATTTTATTAAAGAGATGGATAATATATTGACATCGATAACCAGTATTACATAACGATTTAAATAGGATGAACCAGGATTTAGTTTCAGTAATTATGCCAACTTTCCAAAGTGGCAGCCTGATTGGTAAAGCTATTCAATCTGTTTTATCGCAAACTTATCAAAATATTGAATTAATAGTGGTTGATAATTTTTCTACTGATAATACATATGAAGTAGTTTCTAGCTTTGACGATACCCGGGTCATATATAAAAAAATTCAAAATGAAGGAATAATTTCAAAATCTAGAAATCTTGGTATAGAAATATCTCAAGGTAGATGGATAGCATTCCTCGATTCTGATGATTCGTGGTACCAAAATAAATTAGAAGACTGTATACGAATAGCTAATAATTATAATGCTGAATTTATTTACCATAAGATGAAGATCATTAGTGATAGATTTAGAATAAGAAGAACAATCGGACTTTCATTAGATCCAAAATTATCACCTCTAGAAAATCTATTGTTTAAAGGGAACTTAATACCTAATTCGAGTGTTTTTGTCTCAAAAGAGCTCATTTTAAAGGTTGGGCCTATTTCAGAAGATAGCCAGGTTGTTACATGGGAGGATTTTGATTTTTGGATTAGATCAGCAAAACAATCAGATAAATTCTTCTTTATCAATAAAGTGCTTGGAAGTTACTGGTTAGGTGAAGGTAACACCTCAAGCCCAATAAGATCAATAGATAACTCGATAGCTATAAAAGAAAGAATTTTCTCAAATCGGCATTTCCCACGCTGGTTAGAATATCAACATGCAGTGGCCTTATATAAGGCATCTAGATATGATGATTCCCTAAAAATATTCACAAATAATATTTTATTTTCTAAGAATATAGACAAGATAACATTTAAGTCTATGATTATCTTCATCCTAGCTTTTCTAGGTAAATTATTGAAGAGATGACTAAAATGAAATATCAATTTAATAGCATTATTTCTATTTCTGCAGAACACCTTAGATTGTTTGCTTTAGCTATAGTCTTTTATTTGTGCTTTGGACCTTTCACACTTGTGACAGCTTCTGGAGGTATTTCTGCTAACTATTTTTTTATTTTAGTACCAATTATTTATCTGCTTAAAGATTTAAAGATATATTTACCAAATAAAGATCTGAATATGCTAATGATGTGTTTTATTTCTATCTTTATATTATCAGTAATTTTTCAACCTAATCATTGGGACATACTACATAGAAAGTTTATTAGTTTTCTTTTATTTATGACTGCCTTTAGCTTTGCTTTTATGAGAATCAATGCACAGATGATTCTTGCCTTTAAAATCGGACTTATTCTATTTACAACATATTTAGCTTTAGATAATTTTCTAGAATACAGGTCGTTTGATGCAGATGAATTAGGTTATGCAGCGAAAGATCAAGTTGGCAATCAGAGATTTGGTTTTATGTTTGTTTTTGCATTTTGGGTCACATTATTTTTAAAAACACAGAGTCGTTTTTTAAACCTAGTCAAGATCCCTATTCTTATTCTTTTATTTACTGGTATATTCTTAACCTTTTCAAGATCTTCAGTAGTAGCTTTTGCTGGAAGCCTTTTCTTTTTATTCTTCCATTTTGTGCGTTCGACAAAAATATTTAATCTAAGACTAATCATTTCTATTTTTATATACACTACAATTCTATTCTTAATAGTATTTTTTACAGGATATTATGAATACTTATCTGTGCCATTTGAGTTTTTTGGTGATAAGTTAGATGAGCTCCTTAGCGGGGATGGCATCAATCTGTCCAATACATATTCATCCGAAGGTTATCGGATATATCTTATAAGAGAGATTCTGAATTATGTATCTGGTAGTCCCTTATTTGGATCCGGTTATTTAGGCATTTGGTATATTCTTCCTGAAGGAATAGGTTCTGCTCATGGCCAATACAATGATATCTTATTTAGAACAGGCTTTATAGGCTTGATTCTATATGGATATTTATTGATTAAATTATCAGGTTTTTTAAGAAGCAAAGATTTGGGCATGTATGTTGGATTTTGGGGGATACTAGTCTTTGGTCTATTTCATGAGACATTTAAGTTAGGTCATGGAGCATTTATATTTGCCTTTATTATTGGCATGTGGGCATCTAGCTTAAGAGACAAACATATAAACCAAGCATCATGATTATTGGTATTGATGCATCTCGTAATAGATCCGGAGGTACATTAGCCCATCTTGTTGGATTTTTAGAAAATATATCTCCGAATAAAGATAGATTTCAAGAGGTACATATATGGTCTCATAAGGAATTTTTAAATGAATTACCAAATGATAAGTGGCTCATAAAGCATAACCCACATTACTTAGAAAAAAATATTACATTTAAATTATTTTGGCAAAAATTTATTTTATCTAAGGAGCTTAAACGGACAGGATGCAATATTCTATTCAATACAACAGCTAGCTCGATATCAAAATTCCATCCGAATGTTACTTTGAGTCAAGATATGCTGCCTTTTGAACCGGGCGAGACTAAAAGATTTGGCTTTTCAGTAGCAAGGCTAAGGCTAAAAATACTCTTCTTTCTATATGTAAGCTCTCTTCAAAGAAGCGATTCATCTATCTTTTTAACCAATTATGCAGCAAACATGATTCAAAAGAAAACTGGTGCACTTTCGCATGTTTATGTAATTCCTCATGGTGTCCCTGATTTCTTTAGAATTGGTCATATAGAAAGCATTAAGAGTATTGAACCAAATCAAAGGATCAATATTATATATATTTCAGAGATATCTCCATATAAGCATCAGTGGAGTGTCCTTGAGGCAGTCAAGACTCTTAGAACGCATGGTTACGATATCCAGATAACTTTTGTAGGTGGTGGCTCTGGGAAAGCTATGAGAAAGTTCAATAGAGTTTTAAAAACAGTTGATCCTGAGGCTAAATTTGTTAAGACTTTGTCTTTTATTGCAAGAAATAGATTGCCTGATTTAATTGCTATATCTGATATTTTTCTTTTTGCTTCAAGTTGTGAAAATCTTCCTATAACCGTACTTGAAGGCATGGCATCCGCCAAACCTATTGCTTGTTCTGATAGAGGCCCAATGCCAGAAGTTCTAGGTGATTGTGCTTTTTATTTTAATCCCGAAGATTCTAATTCGATAGCTGAATCTTTAGAAAGAATAATTGTAGATAGAGACTTAGTTAAGCAAAAGACTCAAGATAGCCTGATGAGATCTAATGATTTCACTTGGAAGAGGTGCGCAAGAGAAACAATGCAATGTTTGAACGAAACAAATAAAAGATTTAATAGCACGTAGAACAAATATTTACTCTTAAGTACTTCAAACTGATAAAATTGGCATATGAAAACGTTTAAAGACAAAGTTTTAATGATAACTGGTGGCACTGGGTCTTTTGGCAATGCAGTCTTATCAAAATTTCTAGAGTCTCCTCTTAAGGAAATTAGGATTCTTAGTAGAGATGAAAAGAAACAAGATGATATGCGTAAAATTTATAACTCTAAGAAGCTTAAATTTTATATTGCAGATGTTAGAGATTATGATTCAGTTCAAAGAGCAATGATGGGTGTCGATTATGTCTTTCATGCTGCAGCCTTAAAGCAAGTACCAAGCTGTGAGTTTCATCCGCTAGAGGCAGTTAAAACTAATGTGATTGGTACAGATAATGTGATCAGGGCATCAATTGACCATCAAATTCAAAAGGTCATTTGCTTGAGCACAGATAAAGCAGTTTATCCAATTAACTCGATGGGGATCTCTAAGGCAATGATGGAAAAAGTTGCAATTGCTAGCTCAAGAGAAAGCACCGATACAAATATATGTGTTACGAGATATGGAAATGTGATGGCATCCCGTGGGTCAGTCATACCATTGTTTGTCAGCCAGATTCTTAATAACAATCCTATTACTATAACGGATCCGAGTATGACGCGCTTTATGATGTCATTGGAGGATGCAGTTGACTTAGTTCTTTTTGCTTTTGAAAAAGGAAACTCTGGTGATATTTTAGTTCAAAAATCACCTGCAGCAACAATCCAGGTATTGGTTGATGCACTTCAAGAAATTTTTAAAAAATATAATCCTACCACTGAGATTATTGGTACCAGGCATGGCGAAAAATTATTTGAAACTTTATTAAGCAGAGAAGAATATTATTCCTCATCTGATCTAGATAATTATTTTCTAGTACCACCTGATTTAAGAGATCTAAACTATGAAAAATTTTATGATCAAGGTCAGCCTGATATTTCTCAGCATGATGATTATAATTCTCATAATACCAAGAGATTATCTAAGGAAGAGATGATTGAGATGTTGTTGGGATTAGATTTTATTAATAAAGCCATAGAAGGCAATCTTCAAGAAGAAGTCTTTTAGAATTGAATATCTTAATTACAGGAATCGAAGGTTTTATTGCAAAGAACTTGCATGTAAGACTTGAAGCAATAGAGGGCTTTAAGATTTTTGGCACAGTTAGAGATGAATCAGAGAAAGATTTAGAAAAAAAAATTGTACAGGCTGATTTAATTTTTCATTTAGCAGGTGAAAATCGATCTGACCAAACTGAAGATTTTAAAAAAAATAACCTAGATTTAACTAATAAAATCTGCAAGTTAATTTCAAAAAATAAAGTTCAATCACCAGTCATCTTTGCTTCATCTCTTCAGATTACAAATAATTCAGATTATGGTAAATCCAAGAAGCTTGCTGAGCATGCGCTAGAGGCATTAAGTAAAGAGCATGGAAATACAACTTTTATTTATCGTTTACCAGGAGTGTTTGGAAAATGGGCTCGGCCAAATTATAACTCCGTAGTTGCAACGTTCTGCCATAATGCATCAAGAGGCATAACCCTTGACGTTCATAAAAGAGATGAGCCTATAGAACTTATATATATAGATGATCTGGTTGATGCATTTATTAGTAACTCACTAAATATAGATGAAATAATAAACATGGAAAATAAATTTCATGTCATTAACATGGATAATACTTATAAAGTTTCTGTTAACGATTTAGCTACAACAATATCTTCTTTTGAAGAGAACAGATCACTAAAGAAGATTGATTTAATTTCAGAAGGCTTATATAAGGCTCTATATTCAACATATCTGACATATTTGCCTAAGGATAATTACACTTATTCTATTGATAGGCATGAAGATGAAAGAGGGGTTTTTACTGAATTTATTAAATCATCCTCATTTGGGCAAGTATCTTTTTTTACAATCAAGATTGGCGCAACACGAGGAGGGCATTATCATCATACAAAGGTAGAAAAGTTTTTAGTTCTTACTGGAAAAGCTCAATTTACTTTTAAAAATATTATTACTAAAGACACTTTCGATATAGTTTTAGAAGCTAAAGACTCAAAGGTTATAGAAACAATACCTGGCTTAGCACATAACATAAAAAATGTCGGTGATGAATTATTGATTATAATGGCATATGCAAATGAAATATTTGATGAGAATAACCCAGACACGTATCAATTTGATATAAATGAAGATGAATAAATTTAAAGTTGTTACTATAGTTGGTACAAGACCAGAAATTATTAGATTGTCCTCTACTATTAAGAAGTTAGATAAGCACCATGATCATTATCTGATTCATACTGGTCAAAATTATGACTATGAGCTCAACGAAGTCTTCTTTCAAGACCTTGGACTAAAAGCACCTTTTAAGTATCTTGGATGTGCAGATAAGTCAGCTCTTAGCACTATAGCAAACGTTCTAAGAGAAGTTGAAAAGACGCTCGATGATATAAAACCTAATGCAGTGTTAGTATTAGGGGATACAAATAGTTGCTTATCAATATTAGCTGCAAAATACAAACGTATTCCAACTTTTCATATGGAGGCAGGGAATCGATGTTTTGATATGAGAGTTCCTGAAGAGATTAATAGAAGGTTAGTTGATCATGTAGCAGATATAAATCTTACTTATAGCACGATAGCTAGGGACTATCTGATTAATGAGGGCTTACCCCCGGATCTAGTTATCAAAGTGGGTAGCCCTATGAAAGAAGTTTTGCACGATAATATGGAAAAAATAAAGAAATCTACAATATTAAAGACGTTAGATCTGAAGAAAGGTAAGTTTTTTCTTGTCAGTTGCCATAGACAAGAAAATGTAGAGATCCCAAATCAATTTAAAAAAATTTCTAAGATTTTAAATAAATTAGCTGAAGAATATGAACTCCCAGTGATAGTATCAACACATCCACGCACAAAAAATAAGATCGAAGGAACAAAATTTAAATTTTCAAGTAAAATTAGCTTTTTAAAACCACTAGGCTTTACTGACTATATTAATCTTCAGTTATCAGCAAAAGTAGTGCTATCTGATAGTGGCACAATTAATGAAGAATCATCAATTTTAGGATTTCCTGCTATTAATTTTCGAGAAGCTCATGAGAGACCAGAAGCTATGGAAGAAAGCGCGACTATCATGACTGGTTTATCTGAAGATAGAGTCCTTCAGGCTGTTAATCTTTATCAAGAAAATAAATCAAAGCATAAAATTGTGGCCGACTATGATGTAGATAACGTTTCGGAGAAAGTCTGTAAATTAATATTAAGTTATACAGATTATGTCAATCGGGTTGTCTGGAAACAATATTAGAATCACTTGAAGATACTCATAGTAACCCAATATTTTTGGCCTGAAGACTTTAGGATCAATGATTGCATAGCATATTTTACTGATCAAGGGCATGAGGTCACTATATTGACTGGCTTACCCAATTACCCAGAAGGACACCTCTTTAAAGACTATAAAGCACAACCAGATCGATTTAATAAGTTTAATGGCGCTAATATCCTAAGGGTGCCTATAATTTTACGAGGAAATAATAAATTTAAGCTTGTCTTAAATTATATAAGCTTTATTTTTTCTGCCAGTATTATTGGATTATTTAAATTAAGAAAAAAAACCTATGATGTAATATTTGTATATGAGCCTTCTCCAATTACGGTTGGCATTCCTGCAATTATAATTTCTAAGTTTAAAAAATCACCTGTTGTATTTTGGACTCTTGATTTATGGCCTGAAACTCTCGTGGCTCTTGATGTAATAAGATCTAGATTTCTGATAGCCTTCTTTCAAAGTATAGCAAGATATATTTATAAGAACTGTGCTTTAGTTTTAGGCCAATCAAAAAGCTTTGTTACAACAATTAAAAAATATGTTCCTGATCAGGATAGAGTGATTTTTTTTCCAAGTTGGTCAGAAGATATTCAATTAGATACTAATGAAAGACCTGCTACAGAAATTACTGCTCAGAAAGATAAATTTAATATTTTATTTGCTGGGAATATTGCTGAAGCACAAGATATACCTAACTTATTAAGAGCTATTAAATTATTAAAAGATCATAACTCAATCAGATGGATTTTTGTTGGAGATGGTAGAAAACTAAATTGGTTGAAAGAACAAGTCAACATAAATAAATTACAACAGTCAGTATTAGTGTTGGGAAGGTTTCCATTCAGCCGTATGAATTCATTTTTTAAGCATGCTGATGCATTATTAGTAAGTCTTAGATCATCAGAGGCTTTTAGTATGACAATTCCTGCCAAAATACAAACTTATTTAAAAACAGGCATTCCAATTTTGGGTATGTTAGATGGTGATGGTCGTGAAGTAATTGATTCTGCTGGTGCTGGCTTTACCTGTAGTGCTGGAGATTATGAAGGATTATCAAGGATAGCTTTAAAACTATCGAGCTTAGAAGAAACTTCTAGAAAAGACATGGGAGCAGCTGGAATTAAGTATGCTTCTAATAATTTTGATAGAATTAAATTATTTAGAAAATTAGAAGATATTTTTAAGAATGTTTCTGTCTGATTGCTAAGAAATAAGAGATCTAAAAAGATGATTAATAAGGTAACTATTATTGGTGCTGGTTATGTTGGCATGTCATTAGCACTCCTTGCGTCTAAGTACACCAAGGTAGCTCTATTTGATATAGATGATAGCAAGATTGATGCAATTAATATTGGAGCCTTAAATCTTAATGAGGATTATGCAGATAAAAATTTATCTAATATTAAAGCCTACTCTAGTCTGTTAGAAGCATTAGAAGGCACAGCTATAGTCCTTATATGTGTGAATACTGACTATGATGAAAAAAATGAAAGCTTTGATACGTCTGCTATAGATGCAACTATCGATAATATTCATCAATCCAAGATTCAACCATTAATTGTTATTAAATCGACTATTCCAATAGGTTATACAAAAACTCAAAATGATCGGTTCAAAACTTTAAATATTATTTTTTCACCTGAATTTTTAAGAGAAGGTAGTGCTATTAAAGATAATTTGAACCCACGAAGGATAGTCATTGGAAAACCTGACCATCAAATTGATCATCAGACGTATGAAGATTTTTTAAATCAGATTACTGAAAATGATGCTCCTATCTATAATATGCACTCTTCTGAAGCTGAAGCCGTTAAACTTTTTTCAAATTCTTATTTAGCAATGAGAGTAGCCTTCTTTAATGAACTAGATAATTTTTGTATAGACAACCAACTTTCTACTCAGAGCATCATTGAGGCTGTAAGCGCTGATAAAAGGATAGGATCATTTTATAATAACCCGTCTTTTGGGTATGGAGGTTATTGCCTACCTAAAGATACAAAACAGTTAAGCAAGAGTTTTGGCCAGACGCCTCATAAGCTTATACAGGCTACTATAGAGTCCAACGACGGTAGAAAGGAATTTATTGCAAATTACCTTAGAGAGCTTAAAGAAAAAGATATTGGTATTTATAGAGTCAATATGAAAGAAGGTTCTGATAATTATAGGGAAGCTGCTATTCTTGATGTTATTGATAAGCTTATTGAGAATGGTAAAGAGATTTACATTTATGATCCTTTACTGCAAGAAGAGACATTCAGGGGCTGCAAGATTATTAAGGACCTAGACAAATTTAAGGAAGTATCTGAAATCATTATTGCCAATAGATTTTCTGATGAGCTCAGCAATGTGATCGAAAAAGTATTTTCTAGAGACCTAAATTTCTTATCTTATTAGAAAAAACCTATATAATTAGCCTTTTACAACTGATAGCTTATGAAAAAGACATATTTTTATTTACTTTTACTTTCTTCTTTTTATGTTAATGCACAAGAGCAATTAGACGAAGAGTTCTTAAAAAGCTTACCAACTGACATACGAAATGATTTTATTAAGGAGATGGGAGAAAATGCTCAGAAAGAGGATCAGATTTTTACTGCTCCAAGGACTTCAATTAAGACTCTAACAGCTAACTTACAACAGATTAAACTAGACCTAAGGGCAATTGAAGAGGAGCTTATGGAAAAAGAAGGAGCTTCACCTTCAGGATTATCAAGATTTGGAGTTGATTTCTTTAACTCTTTTCAATCAACTTTTATGCCCATTAATGAGCCCAATGTTAGTGATGATTATGTAGTTGATTATGGTGATACTCTAAATGTTCAGTTGATCGGTAAAGACAGTGAAGCTCTAAGTCTTGTAGTAAGAGCTGATGGCACGATTACTCTTCCAGAAGTTGGCAGGATAGTTGTAGCTGGACTTCAATTAGAAAGAGTCGACGAATTAGTTCGTGCTCGTGTTACTGAGACTTTACTTGGAACAGAATCTTTTACTACTTTAGCTCATATTAGAGATATCAATGTTCTTATAGTTGGGAATGTAAGAAATCCTGGAGTTTATACATTAAGCGGCGCATCTAATGTGTTATCACTGTTAAATGCTGCTGGAGGCATTGATGCAAGAGGTTCATTTAGAGCTATATCTCATAAAAGGGACAATAAGGTTATAAGAAATATCGATCTTTATGACGTTTTGATAAATGGTAATTTAAGCTTTGGTTATAGCTTAAGAAGTGGCGATTCTATAGTAGTCAATCCTAAAGGATCTGAGGTAAGCGTCTCAGGTGGCGTAGCTAATCCAGCGGTTTATGAATTAAGCGACCAAGATAATTTAGGAACACTAATTAGATTGGCTGGAGGTTTGATTCCTGGAGCATCGAATATTATTCGCATAGAGAGATCTGCTAATAGCTCTAAACGTGTTTTCCAGGCTGAGTATCCAAACAATTCAAATTTCCAACTTACCAATGGTGATGATGTCAAAGTTACTAGCTATAGCCCTTTTAGTAGCCCAATTCAAACGGTTGAATTATCTGGAGAAGTTGTAAATCCAGGCTTATATACTATCGAAGAAGGCGAAACTTTATCGGCATTATTAACGCGAGCTGGAGGTTATAAAAGAAATGCTTATGAATATGGAGGTATTTTAATAAGAGAATCAGCAAAAGCGGTCGAGAAATCTATTAATGAGAGAATTTATCAAGACATGATTAAGTTTATTGCTACCTCTGCGAATGCAAAAGAAATTGTTTCTGGTGGTTCAAACTTACCTCTTATATTAAGTGAGTTTAAGAATACTGAACCAGTAGGCAGAATTACCGCAGAGTTTGATATAAATAAGTTAAAAAGATCTCCATCTTTGGATACTACATTAGCTCACAATGATAAGATTTTTATTCCAGCTTTCACTCAGGAAATCTATGTTCTTGGTGAAGTAATTACACCTGGTGCAAGATTATATAATCCCAAAAACTCTGCTAAAGATTATATTAAGAAGTCTGGCGGCGTTGGTTTGTATGCAGATAGCGAAAGAATAGTGGTGATCTCTCCTAATGGCGACTCATATTTGTGGTCAGGAGGTTTATTTGGCTTAACACAATCTAAATTATCCATTACACCTGGAACTGTGATTTATGTACCTAGAGAAATAGGCAAGCTAGATGGATTAAATTATGCTTCTGCTATTGCTCCAATATTTAGCTCACTTGCATTGAGCCTAGCATCATTAAATTCAATTAATGATTAATTGTTAGCTGGCAACATAGCATTAAATGTACTTGGATATATAGATCTTATTTAAAGATTATGAAATTTTATTGGATATTCATTTTTCCATTAGTTATTAACTTACATGCCGCATATTATGACTATGTTTATCCACATACTGACCCATCATTCTCCAACTATGGCGCACTGGGCTTACTTACTTCTCCTAATGCAAGATTTCTAGAGGAGGGCTCGTTAGCGTTCTCATGGAATAGAATGCAACCATATATGAGGGGCAGTATCATTGCTTATCCTTTTAATTGGTTTGAAGCTTCTTATCAGTATACCGACGTTAATAACAAGTTATATAGTGAGAGTTTTGCTTTTAGTGGAAATCAAACTTATAAAGACAAAAGTTTTGATATCAAGTTACGACTTCTGCAAGAGACTGATTATTTACCTGCAGTAGCAGTTGGGTTTAGAGACTTAGCTGGGACCGGTATTTTTGCTTCTGAATACCTTGTGTCTTCTAAAAGAATTAATAATTTTGATCTAACATTTGGAATAGGTTGGGGCACATTATCAGCAAGAAACATCAGAAACCCATTAATCAGTCTTGATGATAGCTTTAAGACAAGATCTCAAGTTGAGGGAACTAAAGGAGGTGAGTTTACCACTGGTTCATATTTTAGTGGCCCAATGGGCATCTTTGGTGGCGTTGAAATTTATCTTCCTTATCAAAATGGAGCAAGATTAAAAATAGAATATGATGGAATAGACTACTCAAAAGAGGGATTTCCTCCAATAATTCAAGAGAAGAAGTACAACATAGGGTATGAGTATCCTGTTAGTAAGAATTTAAGTGTAAAGCTTGGTTATATAAGAGGAAATACATTAAATTTTGGTTTTTCATACAAAGCAAGCTTTGTAGATGCAGATTCATTTACCAAAATATATGATCCCCCTCAAGAAGTTGAAGATGCTCCTGTAATTAAAAGAGAAAATACACGAGATCCATGGCAATTTTATATAAGCGCCCTTACTAATATGCAATCATCAGCTTTTAGCTTAAACGAGGCTAACATTGATATTGAGAATAAGACTCTTGAATTATCTTATGCTCAGAATCGACACTTTAGTTATGTTAGAGCCACTGGAAGGATCGTCTCAATTCTTGATAAAATTTCACCAGAATACATAGAATCCTTTAAGCTCACGAATATTAATGCTGATCTTGCTATGAGTGAAATTACAATTTCACGGGATCAATATAGAAGATACAAACCTTTGCCAATAGAAGGGATTCATATAAATGCTTCTAATGTTCAGCCAGCTATAAGAAATAAAGATAAGTATAGATTTAGGCCACCTGTTATTCTTCCATTCTATCATTATCGTATTGAGCCACATTTAAGGAGTCAGCTAGGAGGTCCAGATGGGTTTTATTTCGGTGATGCAAGGATAAAACTTCAATCAGAACTTATTATTCAACGAAATTTCAATTTACAGGCTGATGCCTCAATAGGGCTAGTGAATAATTATGATAAATTGAAGTTAGCATCTGATAGTGTCATTCCGCATGTTCGTTCTGATGTAGTCAAATACTTAAAACAAAGCGAGGCATTTGCATTAGATCGGTTACAGGCAAATATTTTCTTCAACCCCCAAAGGGATTTATACTCGAAAATTTCTTTAGGTTTATTTGAACCTATGTTTGGGGGCATAGGTGGAGAATTATTATATCGACCATTTTATGGCTCTGCAGCAATAGGTGTTGAAGCTTGGTGGGTAAAACAAAGAGATTATGACCAAAGATTCAAATTTATTGATTATGAAACAGTAACAGGTCATCTCAATTTATATTACATGCATGAACCTTCTAAAATCTTAGTAACAATAAAAGGTGGGAAATTTTTAGCAAAAGATTCTGGTATCGGTTTCGATTTTTCTAGAAGATTTGCATCAGGTATGAGAACAGGCATATTTTTTACTTTAACTGATATCAGTAGAGAAGAGTTTGGTGAAGGAAGCTTTGATAAGGGATTCTATTTTCATATTCCTTTAGAAAGCATTATCGGAAAACGACAAAAAGGATATACGACTTTTGCTCTTAGACCTGTAACAAGAGATGGAGGTGCATATCTAACCCATGGTAATGATCTTTTTGGAATTACTGATCAGGCGAGCTTTAATTCAATAATGAGAGATTGGAGAGATTTTTATGATTAAGATTGTATTCAATATATTGATCTGCTTTATTCTTGTAAGTTGTACTTCTATTCCATTTACCGCATCTGAAAGCTACACGCTTATTAAAGGATACACTTTTGGTTTTGCTGGCGATAATGTTACCCAAGAAGACTTTGATAACAACACTTATTCATTTGCTGTAGCTAAATTTGGACGAGGACCATCTTCTAAACTTGTATTAGCTTTCATAAGAGATGGGGTCTATGAATGGAGATCTAGTGACAATGTTAGCATTTATACTAAGAATGGTATTGTTATTAAAACAGAAGGCTTAACTTCTGATATATCTATTTTTGAGGATGATAATACATATCAAATACAGCTAACCAATCCATCACTCTTTAAAACTGATACAGAACTTTCTTTAAATGAATCTCGTCAGAGGTCTGTACGATATCTTGATAAAGAGATAGAGGTAGAATCTTTAGTCTATAACTTTAAGGTTCCTTTGATTAGATGGAATGAAAAAATTTTAGTTCAAATGCACAAAGGCTTACCTATTCATACAACTCAAAGAACGCATCCTTCATTGTCAAAGATTCATATCAATTATTTTTATAAATTCTAGATAAAAAAAAGGGAGCTTAATGCTCCCTTTTTTAAGAATAGGTTTTCTACTATTACTGAGCTTCCCTTGTAGCTGTCGCTGTAACAGTGGTAGTTGCTGGTACTTGAACCTCAACAACATTCGGTACCACAACAACGGGGTAGTACTCTTCTTCTGCTGAAACCACGATAGTATAAGTATCTGTTTGAGTTTCAGTTGTAAAGTCATCCAAGTCTGCTGGATAACCTGTTGTACTGTCTCCATCTACGTCAAGAGATGATGGTGATGTATAAGTAGAAGTAGATGTAGCAGAAGATGTTGTTGTTGCTGTAGCTGAAATTCTTGTAGCAGTAGCAGTTCCAACTTTAGTAGTTGTTCCACTTTCTGTAGTTTGAGTTTCAGTTATATCTGTAACAACATCATATGTGTAAACTTCTGTAGGCGCTGGTGTTGGCGCAGGTGTTGGCGCTGGTGTTGGCGCAGGTGTTGGCGCAGGTGTTGGCGCTGGTGTTGGCGCAGGTGTTGGCGCAGGTGTTGGCGCTGGTGTTGGCGCAGGTGTTGGCGCAGGTGTTG
>CAYFFR010000011.1:0-39805 GCA_964342675.1 uncultured Gammaproteobacteria bacterium | reverse complement strand
TCATAAATTTAAGAAAATATTCTGTTAATGTTGCAGCTAAACCAGATCTTGCAATCATTCCAGTATTTGAAACAACTACGCTATCAAATCTCTCAGGCATTTCTGCAACTACCCTTAAACCAATCATGCCGCCCCAGTCCTGACCAAAAAAAGTTGCATTATTGAGATCTAGTTCTTCAACAAGATTTTTCATGACATTGATATGGAATTCGTAACTATAATCATGTTTTGAAATAAATTTATCTGATTTTCCAAAACCAACTAGATCAGGAACTATGACTCTATGTCCAGCATCTGTAAATACTGGAATCATAGTACGAAATAGGTAACTCCATGTTGGTAAACCATGAAGTAAAAATATTGGCTTTCCATTGCTTGGTCCTTCATCCAGATAGTGAACACGAAGTCCATCGATGGTTATATATTTTGGTTCAAATTGATAGTCTTTTAAATCATTAAAACGTTCATCAGGTGTTCTTAATACCCCTGGTTTTACCTCTTCTAAATAAACATAGGTTGAAACAAATATAAAAGATAACAATAAGAAGTTTTTAATCATAAATAGCTAATGAAAAACCAGGACCCTACAATTACCATAATCCAAAGCAAAATTGACATCAATAAAACTCGACCTACTTTAATATTTAATAAATTTAAATCAATTGCCTGTGTTCCAATACAAAATAAGCCTACATTTATCATTAATAAGCTTATGTATTTAAATAAATCAATTTGTTGATCACCAAAATTAAATATTGAGTTTATAAAAACCGCTGTAATAAAAAAAATAATGAATATTGGAAATTTTGTGATAACTGATGACTTTGAATCTTTATACATAAAATTTAATAAAATTAATAAAGGAATGATCCAAACTGTTCTACCTAATTTAAGTGTTGCTGCTATTTGTGCAGATTCATCACTGTATAAAATAGATGCTCCTATCACCGAACCCGTATCGTGAATAGATAATGCTGAAAATATTCCGAATTGTTTATGTGATAATTCTAGGTATTGAGCTACATTGGGAAATATAAAAATTGCTAAAGCATTTAATAAAAAAATTATAGTTAAACACATCAATAAGCCTTTTGGTTTTGCCTGAATAATAGGAGCAATAACAATCATTGCTGAAGCACCACATATTGCAGAACCAGCAGAGATTAAATAAGTTATTTTTTTATCTATTCCAAATAACTTACCAAGCAAAACACCAACGAGAAAAGTAGAGACTACAAATACTGATATCCAAGGTAGATACGATAAGGAAATGTTACTTAATAAGCTAAGGTTTATAGTTAAACCAAGTATGACAATTCCTATCTGTAAGGGTATTGTTTTTAACTTATGTGTAATGAATTCGTTTGTTGGTTTAAATAAAAAAGAAAAAATAATCCCTATCAATAGTGATATTGCGGGGTTATTAAAAAATAAAATAACGGATAATAAAAATAAGAAAGCTATATAAATCATTGGTTAGATCAAATAACTACCTAATAATATTTAAGCCTTTGGTTCGCTCTGCAGCTTCGTCGTCTACCTCAAGCTCTCTTTCATAGACTTCATATTCAAACCACTCATTAAACTTATCGGATCTATTTTTTTTCATATAATTCCATACGCCTCTTCCAGCATCTGATTTCATGACGCCAAGTCTTAGGGCATTAATACGTGAAGTTAAGTGTGATTTATCTACGAACCCCTGTTCAACTTTATCGTATACATCAAATAGATCTACTAGACACATCATTACAAAGTGATTAATCCGCCATTTCTCTGTATTGGTTAGGTCATCTGCATTCCAGTCCTTTGCTAGGAAAGTTGAAAATTCACCATCCTTAGTGGTATTAAAGAATCTATCGTATTGACGTTGTGTTAAAGAATGTCCAAATTGTGCTTTTGTTATTTGGTTTTGTTGATGTATTTGAACGCCTAAATAAATAACCGAAACTACCACACCTAATGCAGCAATAATTTGTACGGTTAGGATAATATACTCATTACTCATATTAATTAATCCTTATAACCAGGTCCATATAGAATGCGCCCAGGTTTTTTATTTGTATGTGTACCTTTATCTAGTACCACAACGCCGTTAACCAAAACATACTCCATACCTTCTGCATATTGATGTGGGTTTTCAAATGTTGCCTTATCTATAATTTTATCTTTATCGAAGATAGCGATGTCAGCATAATAGCCCTCTCTTATCAAACCTCTATCTTGAATATTTAAAGATGCCGCTGTTAGTGATGTCATTTTTCGTATTGCCTCTTCTAAAGATAATATATTTCTTTCCCGTACATAATATCCTAGAACTCTTGCAAAAGTTCCATAGGTTCTTGGATGTGGTGCACCGACATTAAAAACTGTTAAAGGTCCATCTGATCCTATTGAGGTCATTGGATGTTGCATAATCTTATCTACATCTTTAGAGCTTATTGCATGATAAACAGCAGTAGCGCCACCACCCTTAATAATTTCAAACACAACTTCTGCTGCATTTTCAGGTGTTGGATCCATGCCTCTTTCAATAGTTAAAGTGCTTAAATTTTTACCTTCCATAGATGTATCCCAGGTGTTTTTAGATATAAATACATTTTTAGAACTTCCACCACCTCGATCATAAAGAATCTTATCTACAATGCCTTGAATTAAAATTGGTCTTATTGCTGGATCATCAATTCTCTTTATTAATTCCTTATTTCCACCCTCTTGTGCCCACTGAGGGATTAATGCCTTAATGGATGTTTGTGATGCAGTATAAGGATATTGATCTAGAGATACCTTGACGCCCTGCTCTATTGCATCATCGATTAGTGATAATGATTTATCAGACATGCCCCAATTATCCTTACCGATGATTTTATGATGAGTAATTTGGACAGGAATATTTGCCTCTATTCCAATATTGATTGTTTCATCTATTGACTTGAGTGTATCTGCAGCCTCCTCTCTCATGTGTGAAATGTAAATACCACCATATTCTGAAGCTATTTTGGCTAACTCAATAATTTCTTCGGTGGTACTAAAATTTCCTGGTACATAAAATAGCCCTGTAGATAAACCTAAAGCACCTTGTTCCATCGATTCAGCTACCATCAATTTCATTTTTTTAAGCTCTTCTTCTGTTGGACTTCTATTCTCTAAGCCCATTACCTGTCTTCTAATTGTTCCTTGTCCTACAAATACAGACCAATTAACACTAATTTTTGTATCTATAATCTTTTGGTAATGTTCATTTATCGGATATGGCGATGTTCCATCATTCCCATCAGTTAATGTAGTAACACCTTGCATAATGGAACTATCAGCCGTCGGTACATCATATATACCTCTAACTGCATGCGTATGCGGATCAATAAAACCAGGAGTAATTATTAAACCCGATGCATCAATTACAATTTTGGCTCTGTTTGATGAAATATCTCCTATTTTTACTATTCGATCATTATTTATTGCAACATCAGCATTATATGAAGATGCACCACTACCATCGATGATTAGACCATTGATAATTACTAAATCATGATCATCATCGGCTTGAATAATAAAGTTATTAATCGAAATGATAATGGCCATAAAGGACAACAAAATAATCACTGACTGAGTGCTCTTATTCATATGTACAAATTAACATAATCTGCTACATAATTGTTTTCAATATTTATAAAAATTATTTTACTTTTAAGTTAAATGATGTAAGTATTAAATACATTTTTGTTTACATAGGAGGTTTAACATGGAAGCAGAATTACAAATGTGGGAAATTTTTCAAACAGCAAGAGGTGCAAATGCTACTTTTGTTTTAGCAATTGTTATAGGTGTTTGGATTGCTGCTAGATTTGCAAGTGTCGCTGTAGAAAAAGGAGTTAATGTGGTAGGTAAACTTATTATCAGTGTATTTGCAGTATGTGGATTTCTCTTTGGGTGGCGTGTTTTAGCAACAGCTGAAAATATTTTTGTAGTCCAAGCTAAAGCATTAGAAGCACTACCTGAAAAAAGTCAGTTAGCTCAAACTTTTATCGAAGGCTATAATCAAGAAGCCTTTATTACAAATCCAAATATGATTGGGATGGCCTATCTGATAGCAGGATTACTGATAGCTTTAGTGCCTTTATGGTTCTCAGGATCAAAGGATAACTAATCCATCAATACATTCTTATAAAAAGCCTGCCTATGCAGGCTTTTTTATTTATATTGTAAAATCTTATATCTATGTTAAAAAAATTCTTAATATTCCTTTTAATAATTAACTATGCACAAGGAACAACGTTTATGGATATAAAACCACCAACTCCAAAAAAAATTCCTCATGAATTGACAGCCCATGGTGATACAAGAATTGATAATTATTATTGGTTAAGAGATGACACAAGATCGTCTACTGATATTATTGAATATTTAGAATCTGAGAATATCTATTTAGATCATTGGTTAAAAAGTCAACCACATGATTATCGTGAGACGATAGTATCTGAGCTCTTATCACAGGTTCCTCCAGAAGAAATTTCTTTTCCTATAATTAAAAAAGGTTACAGTTATTATGAAAAAAAATTTACAAGCCAACAATTACCTGTTTATTACCGAAAATATAAAGGGGTTGAATCAAAAATACTTGATCCGAATATTAAATTTCAAAAACAAAAATATTATGCAATTGGTTCAGTTTCACCATCTGCTGATAACAAGATAATTGCATTTAGTGAAGATAATACTGGCAGAAGAAAATATATTGTTAAATTTCTGAATATAGATACCAATACAAATCTTGAAGATAAGTTAGAAATGACTAACGGGAATGTGTATTGGACTAATGACTCTAAGAAAGTTATTTATCTAAAAAAAGATCCGATTACTTTAATCTCTAATAAAGTTTACCTTCATGAGCTAGGTACTTCTCAAGATCAAGATATTCTTATATATGAAGAAAATGATATAGAGTTCAATATGACTTTATCTAAGTCAACCAGCAATGAATACTTGTTAATTAATATTGAAAAAACTAACTCTAATGAGTATAGATTGATTAATATTAATGCATCTATTATAGAGGCCAACATATTTTTACCTAGAAGGGATGACCATCTTTATTACGTGGACCATTTCAATAAAGATTTCTATATTCGTTCAAATTATAGATCTCCAAATTTTAAGATATTTAAAACCTCTCAAGATAACATAGATGACATCAATAATTGGGATACCCTAATAGATCATGATAAAGATCGATTAATTTCAAATTTTTTAATAACAAAAAAATCTTTGGTTCTAGAAACACGTTTTAATGGTTTACCTAAAATAGAAATATTTTCACTTTCTGACCGATCATCAAAATCTATTCAAATACCTGAGCCAACGTATTTTGTAAGTCTTTTATCAAATGAATATTTAAACCTTGATCAAAATAAATTTCACTACGTGTACTCAAGTCTTACAAACCCATCGTCTATCTATGAATATTCAATAGACAAGCATAATCAGAAGTTAGTTTGGAAAAAAGAAATACTGGGTCACAATGATGATGATTTTATAACTGAAAGACGATTTATTAAATCAAGAGATAATAAAGATATACCTGTATCTCTAATATATAAAGATGGGACTGACCTTAAGTCCCCTATCCTATTTTATGGCTATGGCTCATATGGAATTAATACCGAATCATCTTTCAGGTCTTCAATAATTCCATTATTAGATAGAGGAATTATTTTCGCCATTATTAATATCAGAGGTGGTAGCGAGATGGGAAGACATTGGTATGAAGATGGGAGGATGTTAAATAAGATAAACACTTTTAATGATTTTAATGATGCGGTTAAATCAATTATTGATATGGGAATAGGAGATCCAAATAATATTTTTGCACAGGGAGGTAGTGCTGGCGGTCTATTAATGGGAGCAATCATCAATGATGAACCAGAGTTATATAAAGGGGTTTTATCTGGTGTGCCTTTTGTGGATGTTATTACAACCATGTCTGATCCATCCATTCCTCTTACAACATTTGAGTATGATGAATGGGGAAATCCTGCTAATAAGAATGACTATGAATACATTAAGCTTTATTCACCATATGACAATATAAAAGAATTAAATTATCCATCACTATTAGTTACCTCAAGCCTTTACGATTCTCAAGTGCAATATTTTGAACCAGCTAAATACGTACCTAAGTTACGTGATTACAATCAATCGGATAATCCAATATTATTAAAAATGAACTTAATAGGTGGTCATGGTGGTAAAAGTGGCAGGTTAAATGAATTTGAAGAAATTGCTTTAGAGCACAATTTTATTCTAAATTTAATAGATTAATGCATTTTTTTAATTAATGCAGATGTATCTAGGTCACCTGAGCCATTTTTAGATAAATTAATATATTCTTTTAATACAGATTTAGTGGTTTTTAAATTTAGTTTTTTATCTTTTGCATGATTGAGTGCGATTTTTAAGTCTTTTATCATTAAATCAATGGCAAAACCAAAATCATATTTATCTTTTAACATCGTTTTAGCTCGATTATCCATTTGCCATGATTGTGCTGCTCCATTAGAAATAGCCTCTAAAACCTTATTCATATTCACTTCAGATTTTTTACCCAAAATAATACCTTCGGATAGTCCATCTATCACGCCAGCTATTGTAATTTGATTAATCATTTTAGCTATTTGGCCATGACCATTCTTACCTATAAACGAAATATTAGAAGCATATGATTGAATAAGTTCTTTCGGGGATTTAAATTTACTTTTATTACCACCTACCATAACTGATAAAGTTCCATTAATAGCACCAATTTCACCACCTGATACTGGAGCATCAAAAAAATCAATTTGTTGTTTTTTAAATTGCAGATTTTCTTTGATGGATTTAATAAGATCTAAAGAAGTGGTTGAATGATCAACAATAAATGACTTGCTATCTAGATGATTTATTAAATTATTTTTTATAACTAGATCAAGAACTGCTTTATCGTCTTTTGCACATATAAATGCGCCATGGAATTTAAAATCAATATCATCCAAGTTAGAAACTAAATTACCTTTATTCTGTTTAATCCATTTATGTGATTTTTTTATTGACCTGTTGTAGATAAATAATTGTCCATTTAAATATTTAGATAAATGAGAAGACATATGAAAGCCCATTGTTCCCAAGCCTAAAAAAATATACTTATTATTCAATGGGTTTAATTTTGTAGTCACTGACCTCTTTATGCATTTCTTTTCTTAAAACAAATAAGGCAATTAAATTAGGAATGCTAACAAGCGCGACAACAACATAGGCTATGTTCCATACAACAGTGGTATCTATAACAGCAGCCAATATGAAACAGAGAACATAAAAATTTCTATACCAAATAACACCCTTCTCACCAAATATGTATGCAGTAGATCTATCACCATAATAACACCAGGCTATTGCAGTAGAAAAAGCAAATAATAGAAGAGCTATAGCAACTAATTGTCCCCCAAAACTTCCAAGAATGCCCTGTGAGAATGCTTTGGCTGTTAATTCAGCAGAACTCACCAGTGACTTACCTTCGATAATAACTTGTTCATTTATCTTGCCATTTTCTACAGTTATAGTTCCTGAATATAAATCTGTATCAAGATTATCGGTATGTTTTGAAGTAATGATTATATCTTCGGCAATGGATCTAGAATGAAGTACTGTAATATTATCAGCGATCAACTTCCCATCTTGTACATCTATTGAACCAGAGAATTCATTGACATTAGAATCCATAAATTGAACATACCTTGTCAACTCATCAATGTGTTCTGGATATACATAATTGCCATCAACATTCCTTTCATCACTATAAATCCCTTCAAGTATTACCATATCAGTCTCGGCAAATGTTGTATCAAATTTTTGCGTCCAGACTCCGCTCGATAAAATAACCAGAGCTGTAATACTGCAAACAACGATGGTATCAATAAAGGGTTCCAAAATTGAGACTATACCCTGATCTAATGATTTCTCAGTTTTTGCTGAAGCATGTGCTATTGGTGAAGAGCCTTGTCCCGCTTCATTTGAATATAATCCTCTTGCAACGCCATACTTTAGGCTCATTGCAAAAGTAGCTCCTAAAAATCCACCAACTGCAGCAGAACCAGTAAAGACCTGTGAAAAAATTGCATTAAATGAAGGAATTATATTTTCATAATTTTCAACCAGAACTATTAATGCGCCACCAAAATATATTATTCCCATGATCGGTATAATTTTGCTAGCTACAGATGCAATTCTTTGAATTCCACCGACAATGATTATATAAAGCAGAGTACCTAAAAATAATCCTGTGAATAATTTAGGAATTGAAAATTCAGTATTCATAACCAATGCAATATTATTAATTTGTGGCATATTCCCTGAACCTATAGCAGTTATCATCATTAATAATGAAAATAATATTGCGACCCATTTCATATTTAAGCCATTCTCAATGTAATACATGGGTCCACCAGATATGGAACCATCTGAAAGTTTTGTTCGATATTTATGAGCTAAAGTAACTTCAACACATTTGGTTGTCATCCCAAAAATAGCTGTAATCCACATCCAGAAAATTGCTGCTGGACCACCTGTCCAAATTGCTAATGCTACACCGCCAATATTTCCTGTTCCAACAGCACCAGACATGGCGGTTGTAAGTGCCTGAAAAGGTGTGGTTTCTCCTTCTGTATCTTTGCTAACATATTTTCCCGTGACGATCCTCCATCCATGCCTGAAATATCTAAACTGTGGAAATTTTAAATAGATTGTAAAAAATATGCCTGTACCTATTAATAAAGCTGGAAACCACCATGATCCACTTAAATTACTATCAAGGAGTTCTAAAAATTTGTTAAATTGGTCCATTTGTTATTCCTTATTATGGTCTTTAAGCCATGTTTCTAAATCAGTATAGCCACCAATAAGTAATTCATTAATAAAAATTTGGGGCATAGTTCTGGCAGCAGGATTTCTTTCCATTAATTCTGAAAATATTTTAGGGTCTTCAGCATTATATTCAGTATAGTTTATATTATTGGATTCAAAATAGTGCTTTGCTTTATCACAAAAGATACAATTTGATTTAGAATAAATTTCGACCTTCTCAAACATATAAGGATTATATAAGTAAATGAAGCTATTTGAATTAAAAAATAAATCAATTTTGATCACAGGTTCCTCTAAAGGTATAGGTAAATCTATTGCAACACAGTGTGCTCTTGCCGGAGGCAAAGTAATTATTTCTAGTAGAAAAATTGATGCATGTATAGAAGTTGCAAATGAAATTAATCAAATGATTGGTAAGGAGGTTGCTTTTCCAATTCAAGGAAACATTGGTGATTCAAAGCAACTTGAATTATTAGTTAATGAAACAAGAGAAACTATCGGTAAGATTGATGTATTGGTTTGTAATGCTGCAACCAATCCATATATGGGCAGTTCATTAGATATACCAGAGGAAGCTTTTGATAAAATTTTAAATAATAATATTAAATCAAATCATTTATTAATTAACCATGTTTTACCAGAAATGATTGAGAGGAAGGATGGTGTAATTATAGTTATATCTAGTGTCGGTGGGTTAAGAGGTAATGGGATCATAGGTACCTATTCAATGACTAAAGCTGCAGATATGGCCCTGATCAGAAATATAGCAGTGGAGTTTGGACAGCATAATATAAGGGCAAATAGTATTGCACCTGGCTTAATTAAAACTGATTTTGCAAAAGCTTTGTGGGAAAATCCTGATATTTTAAAAATGGTAACTTCAACCAATCCCATGAGACGCATAGGTGATCCTGATGAAATTGGCGCAGTTGCAGTTATGCTGGCTTCAGACGCAGGTGCATATATCAATGGACAAACTATTGTAGTTGACGGCGGCTCAACTATTACTTAATGATAGGTGTTATACAATTTAGAAAAAAAGTAGTTCATACCTATCTGTTCATTTAATGAAGGAATAACTTTGAGTTGTGTTTGATGATCAATGATCTCTTCAATTAAATCAGATAATTCAGTAGTTTTAGATGTATTTAATTTAAGATCAGATTGTGAATTTGGCTCAAAATCTAATTGTTTAGCTAATTGGGATTTAAGGAACTCTACAAGATACGATAACTTATCATTAAATTGAATTTTAATTTTATTAATTACTGAATATACATCATCATATGATCCCTTGTGATTAATTAACTTTGTAAGCGATTCATAAAAATTTATAAACTCGTCAGATGTATCATCATCAATTAATTCCTTTATTTCTAATGGTGACATGTACGTTGGAAATTTTGTAATATTAATATCAAAGTATCCTATAGACTCTAACCATTCTTTAATTTCAATTTGTGTTGGAGACTTAATTAACATACTTTGCGCTCTGCTATAAATAGTTGGTAATAAAGAGTTTCTAGAATCAGAGATTAAAATAATATGATTATTTGTATTAAAGTCTTCAAGAGTCTTTAGTAAAGCATTCTGAGCATGCTTATTCATAGATTGAGCATGATTGATAAGTGCAATTCTATGATTAGATGATGTTGCAGTAAAATTCATAAAATCTATTAACGGCGTTCCTTTATATTTAGATGGATTAGATCTTCTTGAAATATATTCAACTGTAATAGGCTCATCCTTGGACAAATTAAAATTTAAAAAATCTGGATGAGTGTCAGCATTGATTAGATGGCATCCTGAACAATTGTTACATCCATCTGCGGTACTACAAAATTTAGATTGGATGAGTTTTTTAGAAAAAATGTATTTTCCTAAACCACTAGAACCTTCAATGATTAAAATATTCGGTAATGATGATTGTTTGATCTGCTTAGTAAGATTTTCTAACCAAGGTAAGTGATCAATATCTACAGCATTATTCATTAATATAGTTAATTATTTCATCGTGTATTTGATTGATATTTTGATCTGCATCTATGACTTTCATATAGCTATACTCCTTGCTTAATTCTAAATATCCCGTTCTAACTTTATTAAAGAAATCTAATCCCGATAATTCAATTCTGTCCATGGAATCTGATTGTTTTCTAGCAAAGCCCTTTTCTACCTCTAAATCTAATAAAAAAGTTAAGTGTGGTTTGGGGCATCTAACAATAGTAATTAATTGATTGATGATATCAAATGGTATTCCGCGTCCACTACCCTGATAAGCAATTGATGCATGAAAATAACGATCCAATAAAATGTAGCTTGCATTAGATGAAGATAAGATTTGGTTGACTAATTCAGATCTAGCGGCAAACATCATTAATAATTCTGATATATCGTCCAGCTGAATATTAGGATCCAGTAAAATAGACCTTATCATCTCGCCCTCTTTTGTTGAGCCAGGCTCTCTATAAATTTCAACAGTATGATTTTGATCTGTTAGCCAATTAGCTAATAAATCAATTTGGGTAGATTTACCTACACCCTCAATACCTTCAAAAGTTATGATTTTCATTTATCTTTAAGTTGATATCTTTTAACTGCCTCTAAGTGTTCATTATATGTAACTGAAAAATAATGGTCACCATTTCCTGATGCAACAAAGAATAAGTAATTATTTTCTGGTGCTAGAATCGCAGATTTTAGTGAGCTCAAACTTGGAATGGCAATAGGTGTTGGGGGTAAGCCATTAATACGATAAGTATTATATAAATTATTGCTATCTAAAATATCTTTTTTCTTAATATCTCCATCAAAATTAGGTAAAAGACCATAGATAATTGTTGGATCTGCTTCTAGTCGCATCCCCTGTTTTAGTCGGTTATGAAAAACTCCTGCGATAGTATTTTTTTCACTATTATTGCCCGCTTCTTTTTCAATGATAGATGCTAAAATAAGAGCTTCATATTTTGTTTTAAGAGGGTTTGATGGTGTTTTTTGTTCCCACAACTCTTCTAATATATTAAGCATCTTAGCTTGAGACAGTTGCAAAATATTTGCTAATGAATCTGAAGACGTGTAAAAGTATGTATCTGGGAACAATGTCCCCTCTATAAAGTTGAGATCCTTATTTAAACACTCAAGATTTATACAATTATTATCTATATTAAGATTATCAATTAATTTTAAAATATCATATTTATTCATTCCTTCAATAATAGAAAATTTTCTTTGGATAACGTTTCCTTGTTGAAGGTTATTAATGAAACTTTTATAGGTTAAATCTTGAATATCATAATCACCGCTCTTAATAACAGAAATAGAATAAATTTTAATATAAAATTTTAATAGAATCCTTTTGTACCAATCTTGTTGAAGGTCTGTGATGACAGAATTTAAATTAGTCCCAGCTGAAACCTTATAAATATTAGATGGATCCTTTATATAATTTATTTTTTCTGACGATACAGAATGAATCTCACCTAAGAGAGTGATTAATATAAATATACTTATAAAAAAAGATAAAAATATTTTTTTATATTTTTTTAAATACAAGTGAAGAATTTGTTCCCCCAAAACCAAATGAATTATTCATTCCAATATTAACCTCAAAGTCTCTTGAATTAACACAATTATAATCAAGATCACATGCATCATCTTGATTCTCAAGATTAATAGTTGGTGGAATAACATTATTTTGTATTGATAAAATTGTAAAAATTGATTCGATTGCACCGGCTGCTCCTAATGTATGACCAGTCATGGATTTAGTTGATGAAATAATAGGTGGATTTGGGAATACATCTTTTATTGCTTTAGTTTCAGATATATCACCTAATGGTGTTGATGTGCCATGTGCATTTATATAATCAACAGAGTCGGGTTCTATATTTGCATCATTTAATGCATTGCTCATTGCTAAATTTGCACCTCTACCATCTTCTGGAGGTGCCGTCATATGATAAGCATCAGAGCTCATTCCAAAACCAATGATTTCTGCATAAATATTTGCATTTCTTTTATTTGCATGTTCATAATCTTCTAAAACAATAGAGCCTGCGCCATCAGCTAAAACAAAACCATCTCTATCTTTATCAAACGGTCTAGAAGCACACGATGGATCAGAGTTTGTAGATAATGCCCTTGAAGAAATAAATCCCGATATTCCTAAAGGTGTTGAGGCCATTTCAGCACCACCTACAACCATAATATCAGCATCACCATATGCTATCGTTCTTGCTCCAATGCCTATTGAATGGTTACCGGATGAACATGCTGTAACAATTGAAGTATTGGGACCCCTAAAGTTATGTTCAATTGAGACTAGACCTGAAATCATATTAATAATAGATCCAGGAACAAAAAAAGGAGAAACTCTTTTCAAGCCTTGATTGTTTAAAATGTCATGATTCTTTTCAATGGAATGGATCCCGCCTATTCCTGAGCCAAAGGATACACCGACACGAGTTTCGTTATAATTAGATTCTAGAAAACCTGAATCTTTAATGGATTCATTTGCAGCTACAATGCCGTATTGTATAAAAGGGTCAATCCGTCTAGATAATTTAGTGGGAAGATAATTTTCAACATTGAAATCAAATAATCTGCCCGCTACCTGTACCGGACAATCTTTAATATCAAATTCAGCTGAAGTGATCCCGTTCTTACCACTAACACAATTTTTCCAAGCAGTCCGGTAATCATTACCTAGTGGTGAAAGTTGACCTAAACCAGTTACTACAACTCTTTTTTGTAGTGACATTAGGATGTTTAGCTATTTGAATTTATATAATCTACTGCTTCTTGAACTGTTTGAATTTTTTCAGCTTCTTCATCTGCAATTTCAAGGTCGAACTCTTCTTCTAGCGCCATTACTAATTCTACGGTATCTAAAGAATCCGCACCAAGATCGTCTACAAAAGATGATGAGCTTGAAACTTCATCCTCATTTACACCGAGTTGTTCGCAAACAATTTTCTTAACTTTATCCTCTACGCTCACTGAATTACCTCCAGAAATGTGTCGTCTATTCTACCTTAATTATAAAGAAATTAGTAAATTGAGTGAATGAATCATTAATTCATATACATTCCGCCGTCTACATTAATAATTTGGCCAGTAATATACGACGAATTATCAGATGCTAAAAATAAAGCAAGATTAGCAATTTCTTCATCTGAACCAAATCTGCCTAGTGGAATCTTATTAAGCGCTTCAGTTTTTTGTTCTTCTGTAAGGATCTGAGTCATATCAGTGTCTATAAATCCAGGGCAAATTGTATTGACAGTTATATTACGAGTAGCTAACTCCTTAGCTAAAGACTTAGTAAATCCATTTAAAGCAGCTTTAGAGGACGAATAATTAACCTGTCCAGGATTACCCATAAGACCTGATACGCTAGAAATATTAATAATTCTTCCAAATTTTTCTTTAACCATAATTTTTGATATATGTTTTGTAATATTAAAAACGCCAGTTAAGTTCGTTCCAATAACATTATCCCAATCATCATTACTCATCCTTAAAAAGATTTGATCTGAAGTTATACCTGCATTATTAATTAAACAATCAATACTGATATTTTTTGCTTTAATCATTTTGATAGATTCAGTAATTTTATCTCTATCATTTACGTCCAAAATTAAATGCATAGATTTATCTGAATCTATAGCTTTATTTATATTAAATTTAGATCTAGATGAGCCAATTATGAAATATCCGTTAGATGAAAATTTCTTTGCTAAAGCCAGTCCTATGCCTTTAGATACACCAGTTATAAATGCAGTTCTTAATTTTGCCATCTATCTATATTATCGTAAAACGTATTAGAGCTTGTTGAGAAATAGCTATTAACATTATTAGCCTTGGCTAAACCTGATAAAACTTTTCCAGGACCAACTTCTATCAAATCCATATTCTTATTCACATGTTTCATAATATTGACCCATTGTACTGGCATATAAAGTTGTTTAACTAGCTTAGATTTCAAATCACTGATTGAATTACAAGAACTTGCATCAACATTATGAAGAATCTTATGATTAGGTTGCTTAAAATCATAGCCATTTAAATGTTTCTTAAATTCTTCTGATGCATCTCTCATTAAAGAACTGTGTGCCGCTACACTAACATTTAACCTAATAACCTTCCTTGCACCTTTTTCTTTTAATATTTTTTCAATTTCTTCTAAATATGATATATCACCAGAAATGACTGTTTGTATTGGGCTATTAAGATTTGCTGCTTGAACTTTATTGTTAGATATTTCTTTGCAAACTTCTATGATGATATCTGGATCAAGACCTAATATGGCTGACATTGAACCATTTAAGGTATTTTTCATCAGAGAGCCTCTTTTAGCGACTATCTTAAGACCATCAATAAGAGATATGGATTTAGAACATACTAAGGCTGTATATTCGCCTAATGAATGTCCTGCTAAAAAAGATATATCAAGATCCAAGTTATCTAATAATTTATATAAATGTAAATAGCTTATAAATAATAAAATGGGTTGGGTGTTGGCAGTGTCATTTATTGCAGTATCTTCAGATTCAACTAAATTCATAAAACTACATCCGAGCAAATCATCCAATAATTCAATGGGTTCATGAAATGTATTAGAGCTAGCTAAATCTAATAAATTTGATTTACTCAACATATATGAATGTTGAGATCCTTGTCCAGGAAAAACAAGGAATGTGCTATGAGACATATTTAAAATTTAATAATTATTCAGATTCTTCAGAGTCTTCAGCAGTTTTGACTTTTTTTCTTAAGTCTTTTATTAATTTACCTTTATAGAATCCATCTTGTGTCATTTGATGACGTAAATGTTTTTCTCCAGAAACAGGGTCAATTGATAACATTGCTTGATTTAAAGCATCATGAGATCTTCTCATGCCCCTTCTGGAACGAGTCTTTTTACTTTTTTGTACTGCCATAACTTATAAAAAGCGTATCCTAACAGATATTGATATCTATGAGTAGGAATATATTATTTAAAAATCTCTATTGCCTTGTTGAATTCTAAATCAAGTTTAGCTTGAAAAGATAACTTATTTTTATCTTGATCTACAAATTCAATTGTATGTGAGTGAAGTGCCAATCTATTTAGATTTGTTAATGGATTGTTATGTTGATCATAATTACCATATTTCTTGTCATTAAGAATTGGCATGTTCATCTGACTGCTATGACTTCTTATCTGATGAAGTTTGCCAGTAAAGATCTCTATCTCAACCAATGTTAAATTTTTATAATAAGAAATGGGTTTAAAAAGACTCTTAGCATACTTGCCCTTTTTAGACTCAATTGATAATTTATTGCCTCTGAGATGATGAGTTTTTAATCTATTGTTTATATAGATAGGTTTGTCTAATCGTCCTGCTATGACACCTATATAACTTTTATGCACTTGGCCTGTTATGAATAATTTATTTATAAAAGATAAAAATCTTTTATTCCTTGAAAGGATAATACAGCCTGAAGTTTCTTTATCTAGTCTATGACATAGATCAATAGAATTATCTTCATAAAAATTCCTAGCAATATCAATTAATCCATAATTAGTTTTAGATCCTTTATGAACTGATATTCCGTATGGTTTATTGATAACTAAAAAATCTTTATGTTCCGCAATAATACAAGATTCAAAAATTTCAATATATTTTTTATGGATCTTAATAATATTTTCATCATTATTTATATTTATATATGGTGGTAATCTAATCTCATCATTAATATTAATTCTTGTAGATGCCTTTATTCTTCTAGAATTAACTCTAATTTCACCTCTACGGATCATGTTATAGACTTTGGTCTTAGGTACTGTCTTTAATATATAAAAAAGGTAGTTATCTATCCTTCTTCCTTCGTTACTTTTGTCGACTTTTAGGAGATTTGATGTCATATGGTGTAAAATATCTGAAAGAATATATATGAGGGACGATAAGAGATCATTTTGTTATATGATCTAATATAGAACAAAAAACTACTTAATAGAATTAAATTAAGAGAAGTAAAATAATAACAATTTTAAGTTTTTAGGCTCCCAAAACAAAGGAGCCAGGTTAAAGAGCAGGTATCCCGATAAGACTCTTTAATTTTATAGGGTAAATTACCCTCCTTCTCTATATTTGGAGAAAATATGAAAAGAATACTAATTAATAAGTCATTAGCTGATGAAATGCGGGTTGCTCTTGTAGAAGGAGCAAAATTATATGATCTTGATAGTGAATTTGATAATAAAACGCTTTTAAAAGGAAGTGTGTTTAAGGCCAAGGTATCCCGAGTTGAGACAAGTTTAGATGCAGCATTTGTAAATTTTGGATCAGAAAAGCATGGTTTTTTACCATTAAAAGAATTAATAGATGATTATTTTAGAAGTGATGGTGATAAAAGAGTATGCACTCTAAAAGAAAATGATGAAATAATTGTTCAAGTATTAAAAGAAGAAAGAGGAACAAAAGGTGCTGCTTTATCAACACAAATATCATTAGCAGGAAGGTTTCTTGTTCTGATACCAAATTCAAGTAAAGCAGGTGGAGTATCTAGGAGGATTTCAGGTGATGAAAGAGATCAAATAAAAAACTCTATCAAGTCTTTAAAGATTCCTGAAAATATGAGTATTATTGTAAGAACTGCTGGTCTTGGTAGATCACCAGCAGAACTTCAATGGGATTTAGATTATTTATTGTCCTTATGGTCAGATATTAAAAAAAATATAGGTTCATCTGAATGCCCTGCCCTAATTTATAAAGATGATAAATTAATTCTTAAAGTTTTTAGAGATTACTTTAGAGAAGATATCGGGGAAATTCTGATTGATGATAAAAATATATTTGATGAGGCTATTAATTTTGCTAATGCAGTGATACCAGACCACTCAGATAAAGTGAAATTATATGAAGAAGAAATACCTTTATTTAATAGGTATCAAATCGAATCACAAATTGAGTCTGCATTCCAAAGAGAAATTAAATTACCATCTGGTGGATCAATAGTTATTGACCCAACAGAAGCAATGGTAACTATAGATGTCAATTCATCTAGATCTACAAAAGGAAAAGATATTGAAGAAACTGCCCTAGAAACAAACTTAGAAGCATCGCGTGAAATAGCAAGACAACTGAGATTAAGAGATTTAGGTGGGTTAATTGTGATTGATTTTATTGATATGCAAGACTCGGGTAATCAATCAAAAGTTGCTAATGCAATGAGAAAATCAGTTGATGGTGATAGAGCAAGAATACAAATAGGTGATATATCTAGATTTGGTTTACTTGAATTATCAAGACAAAGATTAAAACCATCATTAAATGAAACTTATGATATAGAACATGTTCTAGTTAGAGGCACAAGATCATTGGGTCAGTCAATCTTAAGAATAGTTGGAGAAGATGCAGCTAAAGATAATACAGCTGAAGTCCACGCATATGTTCCAGCTGATGTAGCAAGCTATTTATTAAATGAAAAAAGAGGTGATATTTCTACTATAGAAAATTTATTTAATGTAAGTGTAATCGTTGTTGCTGATCCTTATAAATCACGACCATATTATAAAGTTGTTAGAGTGAAAGAAAGTGAAGTAAAAAAGAAATCATCATACGAAATGATACCTGATAGTCCTGAACCAGATTTAACATGGAAGAATAATGATAACAGACACAATCATAATAGACCTTTAGTTGAAGCTACCCCTCCTCCCAAAAAACCTAAAGGTGGTTCTAATGGTATTCTTGGAGCTTTATCAAAGATTTTTAGTTCATCAAAGAATAATACAAGTCCGCCTAAGAAAAGACATAGACCAAAATCAAAAAGTAGCTATTCACATAAAAATAAATCAAAAAATTTCAAACCACGGAATAATAAAAACAAAGGAAGATATCAAAAATCAAAAAAAACTACTAGAAATAAACCTAAAAATGAAAAAAGGGTTTCAAATAAAAAAAATATACAAAAGAATAAAGTTACTAAACCAAAAAAAGAAAATAAAATTAAAGACTCTAAGAACGATACAAACGAGTCAAAAAATACTTCTAAACCAACAAGAGCGCTTAATGATCCTCGATATAAGAGTGAATAAGTTGACCTGAAATCGATTCTATAGGTGGTATGTTAGGTAAGTCATTTATATCGAACCATTTTGCGTCTTCTAATTCTTGATCGTTAAGTGAAATATCCCCGGATTGATATTCTGTGATGAAACCTAACATTAATTGGCTAGGAAAAGGCCAGCTCTGACTTCCAAAATATCTAATATTGTGAACTTTTATACCCACCTCTTCATTTACCTCTCTTATTAGAGCCTCTTCACAATTTTCACCAGCTTCAATAAATCCAGCTAAAGTACTATACATGCCTTCTGGAAATAATGAGTTCCTTCCTAAAAGGATTTCATTATCTCTATGTATTAAGGTGATGATACAAGGTGCAATGGCGGGATATATGAATTGTTTATTACAATTACAAAAGAATGCTCCTTCTTCATTGCTGTATAGAGTTGGTTGGCCACAAGATCCACAAAATCTATTATTTGATTGCCAAAATAATATCTTTTTTCCTCTACTAATTACTGAAAATTCATTTGAGTCAAGTAACCCTAAAATATATCTTAAATCTATAAAATCAGAGTCATTTAATAATTTTAATTGGTTAGCAATTTCATAATCTGTAATCTCTGAAACATATATAGAATTTTCATTATTGGCATATATTCCTATTAAATTTCTGTTCTCAATAAATATGTCTAAGTCCTTATAATTGTGAGTAAATGATTTATTAAGTTTGTTATAAAAGAGCTTTTCTTTATAAAATAATATAATTTGAGATTCAGTTTCTATGCTATCGTGTTTTTCACGTATAAAGTCCATAATGTGTAATTATGTCATTGATAAGAAATATATATAGTCTCTTTTTAGGTAATTCTCCTAGTTGGTATAAGAAGGCCATAATTTTCTTTTTAATCAGTAACCCTATTACCTTAGTAACTTTAAATTATCTTGGATTTAATGGGACATTTATAGTTGGTTGGATCATTCTAATTCAATTTATTTTTACCTTAGCTTTAGCTCTCAAATGCTATCCTCTTCAACCTGGCGGCCTGATAGCAATTGAAGCAATAATATTAAATTTAACCACTCCAAAACAATTAATGCATGAAGTAGAAAATAACATTGAGGTTATTTTGTTATTGGTCTTTATGGTTGCTGGTATCTACTTTATGAAAAACTTAATGCTGACTATTTTTACAAAATTACTTTTAAAAGTTCATTCAAAAACAAAGATCTCATTATTATTTTGTTTTGTAGCAGCATTTCTATCAGCCTTTTTAGATGCATTAACTGTAACAGCAGTATTAATTGCCGTCACAATTGGCTTTTATAGGTTATTCCATCTTGCAACATCAAATAAGAACTTTGATGATCGATCTCATGATCATCTTGATAATAGTCAACTTAATGAATTAGGGGTTAATGAGATTGAAAAATTTAAAGCCTTTTTAAGAGATTTAGTAATGCATGGAGTAGTTGGAACCGCCCTAGGTGGAGTATGTACTATTGTAGGAGAACCACAGAACCTACTAATAGCTGAAAGAGTTGGGTGGGAATTTATGGATTTCTTATTTGTTATGGCTCCAGTAACTGTGCCTGTATTTATTGCTGGACTAATAACCTGTTTCTTTATTGAAAAATTTAAAATAGCTGGTTTTGGTAACCATCTTCCTCTTGAAATAAAACAAATCTTTATTGAATACAATAATCACGAATTAAAAAAGAGTACTCCAGCAATCAAGACATCTTTAATTATTGAAATCATAGTAGCATTATTACTAATTATTGCTTTAGCATTTCATTTAGCTGAAGTTGGATTAATAGGTTTGGGTGTAATAGTCTTATTAACTGCATTCAAAGGAATCACAGAAGAACATGACTTAGGACCAGCTTTTACCGAAGCATTACCTTTTACAGCACTATTGGTAATATTCTTTGCAATAGTTGGAGTTATACATGATCAAGAGTTATTTAAACCAGTTATAGATTATGTATTTACTCAAAGTAAAGATTTACAAATACCTTTATTTTTTATTGCCAATGGATTGCTTTCAATGATAAGTGATAATGTTTTTGTTGCAACTGTTTACATTAATGAAATTGAACAAGCATTAAATCATCCCGAAAATCCAATAACTAGAGAACATTTTGAAAGACTAGCAGTTGCTATTAATACTGGAACTAATATTCCAAGTGTTGCAACCCCAAATGGTCAAGCAGCCTTCTTATTCTTATTAACATCTTCGGTTGCACCTTTAATCAATCTATCATACCTAAGAATGGTATTGATGGCTTTGCCTTATACTATTGTTCTCTCTACTGTTGGTTTGTTATCGGTCATTTATATACTTTAAAAATGACAGTTTCTGCTCATAGGTTTTGCGTAGCACCAATGATGCAATGTACTGATACATACGATAGATATTTAATGAGGCTCATGACATCGAAAGCTTTTTTATACACTGAAATGGTTACTGCTAACTCTATTATTCATGGTCAGTGTTATAAAAAACTTAAATTTAATCATGAAATAGAATCTCCTGTTGCTTTACAGCTTGGGGGATCAAACATCAATCACCTAAAAGAATGTTCTAAAATTGCTGAGGATTACGGATATGACGAAATTAATTTAAACCTTGGATGTCCATCAGATAGAGTCATTAAGGGTGAATTTGGAGCTAGCTTAATGTTAAATAAAGAGTTAGTTGCTGATTGCCTTGAAGTAATGACAAATACTGTTAAAACACCTATTACAATTAAGTGCAGAACTGGTATTGGTAATAATGAGAATTATGAATTTCTTTATTCATTTATCGAATATATAAAAGATACAGGCATTAAGACGATTATTGTTCATGCAAGAAATGCAATATTAAATGGACTTTCCCCTAGACAAAATAGATCAATACCAAAGTTAAAATATAATTTTGTATACCAACTAAAAAAAGACTTTAAAGATCTTGAAATTATTATTAACGGTGGCATTAGAACACTAAAAGATGCAGAAACCCATTTAAATAAAGTAGATGGGGTCATGTTAGGTAGAGAAGCTTATGATAATCCTTTAATCTTACAAGAAGTAGATAATAAATTTTTTGGATTTCATTCTAAAAAAAGAACCTCAAAAGAAATCCTAGATCTATATTTAAAATATATTCAAGTTAATAAAGATAAAAGTGTTATTAAAAGAGCCTTGAAACATATCTATGGATTAAATAAAGGTAAAAGTGGTGCTAAAGAATATAGACAAACGATTAATGACTTAATGATGTTGGGGGATTTAAAAGAGGCAAGTCATAAATTAAGTAAATTTTTATAGATCTTCATCCTCTAATAAAAAATCTTCCATATCATCTACAAAATCATCTTCTGTTAGCTCACCATCTTCAACTTCAAACTCTGTAACCTGTAAATATGAGTCTCTAATAAAAATATATTTATCTCCAACAATTAATGATTCTACATCTAATAATCTCGCTCTAGTTTCAAGAGCATCTAATGCTGTCAAGCCAAGTCTTGCATCATCTCTTTCAATAGAAAGAGTTCCTGTTAAAACTGATGATATAGGTGCTCCTACTAAATCTCTGGGACTACTTGGTCCATAAAAAGGAATTACTAAATAAGGTCCTGATGGGACTCCCCATGTACCTAATGTCTGGCCAAAGTCTTCATCATGTCTTTCAAGGCCCATCTTTGATGCAACATCAAATAATCCAACTAAACCTATTGTTGTGTTTATACAAAATCTTGAGAAATCATTCAATGCTTTACCAGGTTTGCCTTGCAATAATTGGTTCAATGAATTATCTATTTCTTCCAAATTATTAAAAAAATTTGAGACTCCTATTTGTATAGGTAGTGGTATAGTTTCATCATAAAATTCTGCAATCGGTTTAGCAAAGTTCTGATCCACTGAATCATTAAAGCTATAAATTCCTCTATTTATTTCCTCAAAAGGATCATTGCTAAATGCTAATAGAGGTTTTAAAGATAAAATTAAAATAAATATTTTTTTATATTTCATTCTTAATAAATTTATTTATATTTTCTAAAAGTTTCTTTGATTTTTGAAATTGGAAATACCTAATAATATCTGTATCAGGAATAGAATCAATATAATTTAAATTCAATAATTGGCTCATATATTGTGGGTCTAATAAATATTCGCTATTTTTTATTTCTCTTTCCATATTAACAATAAAACCTGGTATTGGGATTTTTAATTTATCAAATGTTATTTTTGATTTTAGTGTGTCACTTATAGAAAGAGTGCTATTTGTTGTAATGAGGATGGCTGCATCTGGTTTAAGTTCAGAAGAGACAGTTAAATAAGCATCTCCAGTACCTGGCGGCATATCAATAAATAAATAATCTAATGATCCCCAGATGGTGACATCCATCAATTGTTTAATAGCTCCACTCAGCATTGGTCCTCTCCAGATTGCAGCTTTTTCTGAGTCTAAAATAAATCCCATACCATTAATCTTGATATTGTTTGATATACATGGCTCAAATAATTTAGAGCCATCTTTATCTTTTATTGATGGTTTATGATTTTCTAAGTTAAAAATTAAATGCTGGTTAGGGCCATAGATATCTGCATCAAGAATTCCAACCTTATGATCTTTTGCCATATGAAAAGCAATATGTGAACAGACAGATGATTTACCTACACCACCTTTTGCAGAAGCTATAGCAATAATTTTCTTGACAGCCATAAATAACTTGTTTTCTCATATAATAACTGATTTACTGATTTGATAGTGGCCAAAAATAAACAAAAAGACATCTTAGTAACAACAGCTCTTCCCTATGCAAATGGGCCTATCCATTTAGGTCACATGCTAGAGCATGTTCAAACAGATATTTTCGTAAGAGCGAAAAAATTACAAGGGCATAATATTTTATATTTTTGTGCAGATGACGCTCATGGTGCGCCAATTATGATTAAAGCAGCTGAATGTAATGAAGACCCAGAAAAATTTACTAAGAAAATACAAAAAGAACATATCGAAGATTTTATGAAGTTTAGTATTGATTACACAAACTATCACACAACTCACTCTAAAGAGAATAAAGATATAGTTAATAATATTTACGAATGTCTTTGTAAAAATAATCTCGTGTATACAAAAGAAATTGAACAATTTTTTGATGAAACTGAAAGTATGTTCTTAGCTGATAGGTACATAATCGGAACTTGTCCTAAGTGTAAAGCTGAGAATCAATATGGAGATGCATGTGAGAAATGCGGATCAACATATCCTACTGAATCAGTTATAAATCCTAAATCCATATTATCATCAACAACACCTATACTAAAAAAGACTGATCAAGTATTTTTTAAACTTAGTAAATTTAAGCAGATATTAAAAAATTTTATTAATAAAGCAAGTTTACAACCATCTGTAAAAAGTAAACTTAATGAATGGTTAAAGGGTGAGCTAAAGGATTGGAATATTTCGAGAGATAAACCTTATTTTGGATTTGAAATACCTGATCAGAAAGATAAGTACTTCTACGTCTGGCTGGATGCACCTGTTGGATACATAGCATCAACAAAAAACTGGGCTGATCAGAATGGAGTTAATTATCTTGATTTATGGTCAAAAGATTCTCAATATGAAATTCATCACTTTATAGGTAAAGATATAATATATTTTCATGGTCTTTTTTGGCCAGCTGTACTGTATTATTCTGACTATAAAATACCTAATCGAATTCATGCTCATGGATTTCTTTCAATTAATTCAGAAAAAATGTCTAAATCTAAAGGCACCTTTATAACAGCCAAAAATTTTTCAAAAAACCAAAATACAGATCTTCTAAGATATTATTTTGCATCTAAATTGAATTCAAAAATTGAAGATATTGACTTAGATTTTGATGATTATGTTCAAAAAATTAATTCAAATCTAGTTGGTAAATTATTTAATATAGGAAGTAGGCTAGAGCCTTTTATAAGGAAAAATGACTACAATATATCTAATAAAATAGATAAAGATTTTTATCATGAACAGTTATTAAAATATGATTTTATAATTCAATCATATAATGCTAATGAATATTCAAAAGCAATAAATAGCATCCTATCCATAGCTGATGATATAAACTCATATATAAATCATAAAAAACCATGGACATTAGATAATTTAGAGGCCATAGAGGTATCGTCTACTATAATTAATCTCTACAAAGATTTATGTATATTAATAAATCCAGTTATGCCTAATTTATCTAATAAGGCATTGAATCAATTTAATATTGAAGATCCTGATTTTACTATTCTAGGTAAAGACTTAGGTGATACCAAAATTAATAATTATGTTCCAATATTAGATAGACTAGATACAATTAATATTAATGATTTAAATTAACCAAAATGGAAGAACGAGACAAGTTAATAACAATTGATGATTTCTTAAAAATTGATTTAAGAGTTGCACAAATTATAGAAGCAAATCATATCGAAGAAGCAGATAAATTAATTGAAATAAAGCTAGATGTGGGTGATCTTGGTAAAAGAACTGTCTTTGCTGGTATTAAATCTAAATATGATCCAGATGATTTAAATGGTAAGTATGTTGTTTTAGTATCGAATTTAATGCCAAGAAAAATGAAATTTGGTATTTCTGAAGGCATGATTCTAGCTGCATCTAATGATACAGGCGATATATATCTTGTATCACCAGAAACAGGAGCGCAACCTGGCGATAAAATTAGATGAATAAAGATATAGACATTCTTATTATTGGAGCTGGTCCAGTAGGACTATTTACAGTATTTGAAGCAGGTCTTTTGGGCCTAAATTGTCACCTTATTGATAATCTAGATAAGGTTGGAGGTCAATGTGCTGAACTTTATCCAGATAAACCAATTTATGATATTCCTGGCGTTCCTGCTCAAAGTGCTCAAGAACATGTTGATTCGCTTCTTAAACAGATAGAACCATTTAATTATTCTATAGACTTAAATGATAGAGTCGAAGAAGTTACTGAGTTAAATGATATTAATGGAATTTCTACATGGGAAATTAAAACAACATCAGGCAATAGTTTTACTTCAAAAAATATATTTATAGCAGCTGGAGCTGGATCATTTGAGCCAAGAAGACCACCGAATATAGACAATCCAGATCAATATATTAATAAAGGTGTTTCATATTCTGTTAAGTCAGTCGATATATATAAAAATAAAGATGTCATTATCTTTGGTGGAGGAGATTCGGCATTAGATTGGTCAGTTGAACTATCTAAAACTGCTAAATCTATAACATTAGTTCATAGAAGAGATGTATTTAGAGGAGCTCATCATACTGAAACAGAAATGAGGAAGCTTGCTAAAGATGGAAAGATCAAATTATTGACACCATATGTGATTGATTCAATTATCGGTACCGATACTGTTCAAGGTGTCATTTTAAAGAATTTTGATACAAAGGAACTAACTGAAATTAATACAGATGAATTATTGTTCTTATTTGGATTAAATAAAAAATTAGGTCCTATTTTAGATTGGAAATTAGATCTTAATGAAAAGAAAATTTCTGTTAATACAAAAAACTTTCAAACATCAAAAAACGGTATTTTTGCGGTAGGTGATATCAATGATTATCCGGGTAAATTAGATTTAATCTTATGTGGTTTTCATGAAACGACGTTAGCAGTACAAGAGGCTTATAGAAGACTATTTCCTGGTGAAAGAGTCCCATTTGGATACACAACTTCAAACACAAAACTTCAAAAAAAATTAGGGGTGATTGATTAAGATCTAATTAAGTAAATTCTGTTCTACATATTGAAGTGGGTGAACAGATAAATCATTTGCTTCAATTATAACTTTGCTTACCAATTTACCAATGTTCATAAGATCTTGCTCTATTACATCATCATTTTTTGAAAGAAGATCTTTCGTTAACCCGAGAACCCCTCCTGAATTTATTAAAAAATCAGGTATATAAAGTATTTCCTGTTTTAGTAATAGATCAGCATCTGCATTATTAGATAGTTGATTATTTGCACCCCCAACAATAGCTTTGCATTTTAATCTAGGTATTGATTCAGCATTCAATAATCTACCAGTTGCACAAGGAGAAAGTACGTCAACATTCTTAATAAAAATATTTTTAGCCTTTATACAACCAAGCCTGATAGCTTTATCCTCTTTATTTTTATCATGATCAATAATAAAAACTTTTGAATTATGCTCTAACAAATACTTAGATAAATTTAATCCAACACTTCCTGCGCCTTGGACTAAGATTGATGTAGATGATAGGTCTTTATTTAAAAAATCATTAGCTATATGTTTGATTGAATAGAAAATTCCTTTTGCAGTATATGGTCCAGGGTCAACATTATCTAATACGAAATCAGTATATTTTGAAATATAGTGAATATCTTTTAAGGTTACTCCAATATCTTCGGCTGATAAATATTTCCCATTAAGATAATTTAAAAATTTAGCAAAAATTTTTAATTTGGAATTAAATTCTATATTTGTTTTGTTTTTAAAAATTATAGCCTTGCCGCCACCAAATGGTACGTTCACAATATTATTCTTTAGGGTCATTGATTGTGATAAAAGCAATACATCTTTTAAGCCCTCTTCATAAGAGTCATATTCTTTATATCTGCATCCACCAATTGCAGGACCAGTTTCAGTTGAGTGAATTGCAATAATTGATAAAAAATTACACTTTTTATCTTCACAGACAAGGATCTTTTCGTGTTGAAATTCCTTTAATGAATCTACCTTAACTCCATTAAACTCAATATCTGTAATATCAAAAATTTTCATATAAGATAATTTGTAATAATTATTATAATTGTAAGAAGGTATTTATATGTTAAAAAATAGAATAAGAAAATATTTACCAGTAATTGTTGATTTAGAAACTGGTGGTCTAGATTATAAAAATAATCCTATTTTAGAGATAGCCATTCAGTTAGTTGATTATCAAAACGATAAATTTAATTTAGGTGGCCTAACTAGGTATCATATTGAACCATATCCCAATCTTGAGATTGATAGTGAATCATTAGAGATAACAAAGATTGATTTAAATCATCCTTTAAGGAATGCAATAAATGAAAAAGATGCATTAACTAAAATTACAAAGATTATAAATTTACACAGAAGTAGTTACGAATGCTCAAGAGCTATTTTAGTAGGACATAATGCACACTTTGATCACTCTTTTCTCTTAGAAGCTTTTAAAAGAAATGCTATAAAAAAATTTCCATTCCATCCCTTTTCAATATTGGATACAGTGACATTAGGTGCTTTAATCACAGGTCAAACTGTATTATCAAGGATATGTAATAGTTTAGATATTAACTACGATAATGACCTTGCACATTCAGCAGCATATGATGCAGAAGTTACTGCTAAGGTTTTTTGTAAAATCTTTAATGATTTATAAGCTATATTGTGAATGTATCATATTGATGCTTGCATAATATTGGAAGAATAAGTTTTTCTGTAGAGATAGATTCTTTGATAGATAAAAGCAACCTTATAAATCCTTTTGTTTTATTAGGATGGATTCCAGTTGGGATCATGTAATTGATTTCATTTTTATGAAGAATCTTAGAGGTTTTCTTTATATCCATAGATACTTCAACGAGACCTAAAACCTTCACGGAATCAATCGTAGATATTAAAACATCAATTTTATCAGTAGGTCTGAAGTTATCATCTATGGTATGCGGTTCATGGAATATAGTTGTTTTATTTGTTTTTAAGTAATATGAAAATGTTGAAGTATGGTATGGTTTTCCGGCTACATTAATTTTTAATGAAAAATTATTAAATTTATACTCATCGCCAGGCTTTACAATAATACAATTTTTAAATCCAGCTTTTTTAATAATTTTACTAGCATGATGAGTTGTATATATTTGTATGTCTTTAGGGAACATTTTGATTGAATCTAAATCTAAATGATCAGAGAAATGAGCTGTAATAATTATATGAGTAACTTTTTTAATGAGATTATGCTTAACTAAATAATGTGGTTTTGATTGATATCTACTTAATAACCAACTTGCTCCAGGAAATTTTTGTTTTTCAGTCAACCATGGATCAACCACGATAATTTCATTATCAGATTTATATATCCAAGATTGGTAATCATCACCTCTTATTATTAACATTATTCAATAATCTCATAAATGATAATAAAAGTCATAATAATAATGATTATCATTAAAATATAACCTTATATCAGTTATTTACATAATTAATAAATATATTTATAGTATGATATTAAATATAGGAATTTATAAATGAAAAAAATAAATACTAATGAAGTTTGTGGAATTCTAAATGAAATTATGGAGTATGAATTAGCTGGTGTGGTTAGGTATACACACTCCTCTCTTATGATTAGTGGACCTTATAGAATACCAATTGTTACATTTCTCAAAGATCAAGCTAAAGAATCATTATTACATGCGCAACAAGCTGGCGAGATGATAGTTGGATTGGATGGACACCCTAGTCAAAAAATTGCAAAAATAGAAGAAACTAATAGGCATACAATTAAAGATATTTTAGATGAAGCATTAGATCATGAGTTATATGCATTAAACCTTTACAAAAAATTACTTGATAAAGTTGAGAACCGATCTGTATATTTAGAGGAATATTCAAGAACTATGATTGGTGCTGAAGAACAACACTCTCTTGAATTAAAAGCAATGTTAAAAGATTTCAGTTAACCTGATTTATTATTTGATTTATCAATTAGAGGTTTAAGCTGATTATCGGCATGCATCTGTGTAACGATATCACAACCGCCAATTAATTCGCCATTTACAAATAATTGAGGAAATGTTGGCCAATCAGAAACATTGGGTAATGATTGTCTAATATCAGGATTTGATAAAATATCAACATATGAGAATTCAGCACCACACTCTATAAGAGCTTGAACAGTTTTAGCTGAAAATCCGCATTGTGGTTCATAAGGTGATCCTTTCATATATATAAGTATTGAATGATTTTTAATTTGTTCTTTAATTTTTTCTTCTATATTCATATCTAAGATCTAACTACCTCTAAATATTTCTTAATAGTCTCTTTATAACCATATCTTAATGAGTCCGTAATAATAGCATGTCCAATTGAAACCTCATCAATTAGACCGCAATCTTTTAAAAAATGTAGGTTATTTAAATTTATATCATGGCCAGCGTTAATCTTAAAATTATTATTTTTTGCTATTTCTGCAAGCCTAAGAATTGAGTTTTTTAATTCATCAACCTTATTTATATTATTGTTTTTAATAGCATCAGCAAATGGTCCTGTATATATCTCTATTGCATTTATGGGAGATGTACTGAAACATTTAAAATCATAAAAATCAATATCTACAAAAACACTAATATATCTAGTTTTTTTTGGAATATTAACTAGCATGTTACTAAATTCACGATTGATATCTTTGGGTTTCCATCCATGATCTGATGTTAATTGAGATGAATTATCTGGTACAAGAGTTACTTGATGTGGGAGTGATTTAGATACAAGATCTATGAAACCTGGATAGTTATCTGATCTTTTAGAAAAAGGATTTCCCTCTAAATTAAACTCTACTTTATATTTTTTACATAACGAGCTAATATCAAAAATATCATCTGGGGTTGCATGTCTTAAATCTGGTCTTGGATGTAGTGTTAAACCATCAACACCAAGGTCAATAGCATCAGATGCATAATCAAGTAAATTTGGTTGATTCGATCCTCTTGAATTTCTTAATAATGCAATCTTATTAAGATTGACACTTAATTTCATTGATTTTTAATTAGCCTCGATCTTTAAATTCATCTAAATTGACATCAAAGGATTCAAGGTTATCTGGTATTGTCATATTTGATTCATCCCAAAAAGCTCTACCGCTTAATATTTTTCCATTATCATTAACTATAAAATGATCCACCACCTGTATATCCATTCCTGTATTATTAGATTTATTTCTTACTTGCATTGTAGCTTGAAGAATACCTTCGTTTGCACATACAGTTATCTTTACATCATTTGGATGAATGGATTGCCCCTCTGGATGTGCAAAATCCCAAAAAGCAGAAATAGCTTCAATTCCCTTACAAGGTTCTGATCCAACAGGATCTTCAAAAATTGCTTCTTCATGCCATAAACTTAAGAATAGTTCTTTATCATCATTTCTATAGGCTTCGGCATAATTATTTATTGCGTTATAAACTTTATCTTTAATACTCATTTTTTTATTTTATCCCCTTTTTCAGATAGTAATATCTTAGTAAATTTAGTTTCTGGATTTATGGGCGATACCTCTTCCCATATACGATCATATTCTGAGAATACTATTCTCCATTCACCATCAATCTTTTTATATTTATCATCATATAAAGCCGATCCCATTGTGACTATATTCTCATTAAAGTTGTAAAAGACATCATGAAGATACCATTTTCCAGTCGCTTGATTAGAGTCTAATATATCTATTTCTGGATGATGGCCATTATGCATACCACAAGCTTTGTTGTGAAATGAGTATCTAAGATTTAATATGATTTCTTCTTTTCCAGATGCTTGCCATCTATAAGACCCACCACGATAATCTACACTTATATCATTTGAAAAAATATCCTCCAACAGATGGAAATCAGCCATATCTATTGCTCTAAAATATCTATGTTTTAAATTTTTAATCTCTTCTATATCTAATAACTTTTTAATATTTTCATCCACTTTTATTACCTCATCTTAAATAACTCTGTCCACCATCCAGCATAATAGTTGAACCAGTAATATATTTCATTCCATCACTTAGTAAGTTAGATACAGCATCACCTATATCTTTCTCACAATCTCCTACTCTTTGTAATGGAATAGATTTAATAAATTCGGATGATTCATCTGGTCTTTCTTTAATCCACCAATCCATGCCTGGTGATCTGGCTAAAGGCATAATACAGTTAACCCTTATATTATCTTTACCCCATTCAACTGCAGCAGCACGAGACAATGATCTGATCGCTTCCTTAACAGCAGCATAAGCACCATAACCATTTAAATCAGATCTTAACGCTGATGAACTTGCAAGATTGATGATATGACCACCATTTTTAAGTTGATCATAAAATTTTTTCATTATTCTGAATGTTGCTAATGGTCCAGATTTCCATCCGTTATTAAAATCATCATCTGATATATCTAATATGTTTCCTAAAGGCACCTCTTGTGCATTATTGATTAGCACATTAATTGATCCAAATTTTGCATTTACTTTTTTCATAGCATTATCAATTGATATTTCATCTTTAACATCGCATTCAACAGCTAATGCATCCATTGATTCTGATTTTAAATTATTTGCTGCATCTTCAACTTTACTAAATGTTCTTCCTAATAAGGCAACTGAAGCACCTTTTTTTGCTACAGATGTAGCAATGCCTAAACCTACCCCTTGGCCTGCACCTGTAATAACTATTTTCTTGTCCTTGAGAGAAGTCAAAAATTAGCACCTGTTATATCTTTAGCTGCTAGATACCCAAAAGTCATAGCAGGACCAAGTGTTGATCCAGGACCGGGATATTTAGGCAATAATGCAGTTGTGCAATTTCCACAAGCATACAAACCTTTTATTGCTTGATTATTTTTATCCAATACACGTGCTTTAGAATCAATCACCAATCCTCCTGCTGTACCCATTTCACCTGGATACAATACCATACAATAAAATGGCCCTTCTTCTAACGGTGCTAAACATGGATTTGGTTTTACTGATGGATCTCCATAATATCTATCATATGCTGTATCACCTCTCTGGAAATCTAAGTCTTTTCCAGTTTCACTATATTTGTTAACTTTTTTTTGTGTTTCTAATAAGCCATTGGCATCAATTCCTACAATTTCAGCTAATTCTTTAAGAGTATTACCTTTTGATAAAAAGGTAGGGTCCCACCAATTCTTAGGTACTTTGGAGTCTGGTTGCATGGATGACTGTAATAAAGGGCCGCATGGTCTATTTTTTCTAAAATGACTATCAAATATCATATAACAAGGTGCACATGGATTACCTTTTGAATATTCAATAAACATATCATCAACAAAACTAACATAATTTTGTGATTCATTAGAAAATCTTTCTCCATTTTTATTAACTGTATAGTTACCAGGCATGGATTTGTCTACCATCGATAACCAACCTTTCTCATGTCCGGGTATTTTCATAGTTGTAGACCACCAACCGGCATCCATTTGATGAATATTTGCATTTATTTTTAAGGCTGCTTTGAGGCCATCGCCTGTATTATGAATATTTGCTGCACTCCAATCTATATGAGTAGGTTTTGGTAAGTACTTTTCTCGTAACAATTGATTTTTTTCAAAACCACCTGAAGCTAAAATAACTGCTTTTTTTGCATAAAGTTTAATTTTATTGTTAGATTGTTCTGCAATGATGCCGGTAACTTTATTATTATTAAATATAATTTCGGTCATCTTAGTATTTCTCCAAATTGGTATATTTCTATCTTTGCATGACAACAATAGTCTAGCTATACCTGCATTACCCATTGTTAATCGTCTATCTTTCCAACCATATTTAAATCTCATGGGTATATCTAAAAGATACTTAGTAAATAATTTAGTAAATAAGCTTTTCCAACCAGGTAATGCGCCTAAAAGCAATTGACCTTCAACCTGAGTAAAATTCATATTAATTGGTCCCATAGTAAAGGCTGTTTGTGGGTGTTGTTCTCTTAAGAATTTTAAATCATTTTTTAATGATGTTCCGGAGATTGGCTCAGGCTCCATTGATCTATTTCCTTCCTTTCCGCCTGGATTATCAGGAAAATAATCTGGATAATGAGGTAGGTTTCTATATCTAACTCTTGAGTTGTTATGAAGATAGTCAATCATTCTAGGCCCTTCATCAATATAAGCTTCTATTAATTCAGGTTTAATCATTCCTTCTGGAGAAACACTATCTATGTAAGCTTTGGCATCATCTTTTGAATCATTAGCTTTAGCATCTATTGCATACCTATTATTTGGTATCCACACGCCTCCACCCGACGTAGCGCTTGTTCCCCCGTATTGACTAGATTTTTCAATAACCAATACGTTAGCTCCGCCGTCATTAGAGCATAGTGCAGCAGTTAAGGCGCCATTGCCTGATCCTACAACTATCACATCATATTCATGTTCATTTTTTGTAGACTTCATATATGATTTTTTCCATTTAGCCTATAATTATAAATATTAATTATTTTAGCTTATGAAAACTAAATTAGCAGAGAAATTAGGTATTGAATTTCCAATATTTGCTTTTACCCATTGTAGAGATGTAGTTGTTGCTGTAAGTAAAGCAGGTGGAATTGGCGTATTAGGAGCAGTTGGTTTTTCTACTGAGCAATTAAAAGAGGAATTAGACTGGATAGATGAGCATATTAATGATATGCCTTATGGTGTTGATACAGTAATTCCTCAAAAATATGAAGGCATGGAAAATAAAAATCCTAAAGAGCTATTAGCAGAACTTCAGTCGATGATACCTAAAGAACATAAAGATTTTGCAGAAAAATTACTTCAAGAACATGGTGTTCCAAAAGCTGATGAAACTAATGGACCAGAAGGTGGCTTATTAGGCTGGACACAAGCAACAGCAGAGCCTCAAATTGAAGAAGCATTAAAGCATAAAAATGTTAAATTAATAGCAAATGCACTTGGTACACCACCAGATGATATGATTAAAAAAATTCAGAACCATGATGTGTTAGTTGGTGCTTTATGTGGAAAAATCAAACAAGCTCTATCACATAAAAATGCTGGATTAGATTTTATTATTGCTCAAGGAGGTGAAGGTGGCGGTCATACTGGTGAGATAGGAAGTATTGTTCTGTGGCCACAAATTATCGATGCTGTTGGTGACCTGCCAGTTTTAGCAGCTGGTGGAATTGGAAATGGAAGGCAAATGGCTGCAGCTATGGCAATGGGAGCTCAAGGAGTATGGTGTGGCTCGTTATGGTTAACAGTAGAGGAAGCTTTTTCACAGCCTGCACAAAAAAAATCATATTTAGATGCATCTAGTGAAGATACTGTTAGAAGCAGGTCATGGACTGGTAAACCAGCAAGAATGTTAAAAAATAAATGGACCGAGGCCTGGGAAGATTCTGCAAACCCAGATCCATTACCTATGCCGCTCCAAGGTATGGTGACATTTGATGCGATGCGAAGAACTGCAATATATGCTGCTAAAGGTTCAGCTCAAAATGTTTCATTCAATGCTGCTGGTCAAGTTATTGGTCAAATTAACAATGTAGAATCATCAAAAGATGTTATATATAGACTCGTAAACGAATATTTAGATTCAATTGAACAACTTAATAAGGGTTTGCCTGAAGATTAATTACTATTGTATTGTTTTGAGAAATCTTCTATTAAATTAATAAAAGTTTTTACACCAACATCTAGAGCATCATCATCGATATAAAAGAGTGGTGAATGGTTTGTATAAGGTTGTTCTTGATTCTGTGGGTTGACACCTATAAAGAAATATAATCCCGGGACTTCTTGTGCAAAATATGAAAAATCTTCTGCTCCTGTCCTCGGTGATTTCATAAGATAGAATTTATCATTTGATGCTCTTCTCATAGAGGGCATTAATGCTTGAGCTAGATTTTCATCATTTACTGTAACAGGGTAACTACCATATATAGCAAAATTAACATCAGCTGTTGCGTTATGAGCCTCAGCAATATTTGTTGATATAGTTTCAATTTCTGTATGAATCTTATCTAAATATGATTTTTCAAAAGTTCTAATCGTACCTTCTAACATTGCCTGATCAGGGATAATGTTATTTCTTGTACCTGCCTTAACAATACCAACAGATATAACAGCCTGACTATCTAAAATATTTAATCTTCGGCTCACTATAGTTTGAAGTGATGATCCTATATCAAAAGCTGCTGTAATAGGATCAACACCCTCCCACGGTCTTGAACCATGTGTTTGTCTACCTTGAATAGTTATTCTGAAAGCTTCTGCTGATGCCATCATTGGTCCTGGCTTAAATATTACATACTCATGAGGTGCATTTGTAACATGCATACCAAATATTGCATCTGGTTTCTCTAAATCAAAAATACCTTCTTTTAGCATTAGTTCTGCTCCACCTTCCTCTCCTTCTGGTGGTCCCTCTTCAGCAGGTTGAAATATAAGCATGATATCTCCGTGTAGTTTGTCTGTATTCTTAGTTAAAAAATCAGCCACACCTAAAAGTACAGCCATATGTGCATCATGACCACATGCGTGCATTACACCTACTTCCATGCCATTGTAAGTAGTTCTTTCTTTTGATGAGAAAGGAAGGTTTAATTTTTCTGTTACAGGCAATGCATCCATATCAGCTCTTAGTGCAATTAATGGTCCAGGGTGATCTCCTCTAATAATTGCTGTGAGCCCGGTATAAGCAATACCTGAATTAACTTCAAGCCCCAAAGCCTCTAACTTATCTTTAATAAATTCTGCAGTTTTATATTCCCTGTTAGATAATTCAGGATATTCATGTAAATGATGGCGCCAATCAATCACTTTTGTCATGACTCCTTCAATATCTTCATCGATCTGATCTATTAAATCTTGACTGAATAATTGAAAACTTAAAACTAAAATTAAAAATCTAAAATATCTTAATAAATTCATAATTAACTACCTTTCTTTGGAAACCATAAAAAAAATCTGTTAGTAGATTGTACATATTCATTAAATCCATCTCTAGAATTTAATGATCGTTTATCCATCATATTTACTGAAGTAATGGCTACCAATACATACATTAAGAATACACCGATGATAGACCAAAAATTATCTAATGAGCTGGCTAAAGCGAATAAGAATCCTCCAAACCAAAATAAAACCTCACCAAAATAATTTGGGTGTCTAGAAAATTTCCATAACCCCTGATTCATTACTTTACCCTTATTTCCTTTAAATTTTCTAAAGTTATACATTTGTTGGTCAGAAATAATCTGTATTAATACTGCTATTATCATAGTGCATGCAGCAACAAGATCCAGATAGTTCAATGTTATTCCAGATGAAGATATTACGAGAAAAAAAGGAAGTAGTGCAGCAAAAACAAACAATGTTGGGATTAAATGAATTGCAAAAAAATCAACCATAAAATATTGAAAGGCTGATTTTGAACCACCCTTCATCATAATATATCTCCAATCTTCATGTTTAAATCCATCCCAAGATCGAGCCCAATTATAAGTTAATCTTATTGCCCAAAATAATAAACATAAAAACATAATAGTGATTCTGATGGTATTACCTTCAGCATTAAAATCTGTCCATGCAAAGAAGACTAAAACTGGTGGGATAATTGACCAATAAGAATCATACCAACTTGAGTTATTGTAAAAAATACTCATTAAATAAATGAATATTGTTCCAACAACATCAACAACGAGCAGTCTTAGCCAAATATTAATATCTTCAAGAAGGTTCCATGTACATAACATCAAATAAATACATACAAAATACCCAATAAAAACAATCGTTAAATCTCTAAATTTTGTCATCTTATAGCATCCAAGTTATAGGTATTATCTAAATCAAAAATGGGTATAGATAAATTATCTAATAATTCATTATAATCCATTGAAATCTCTTTATAGCTTGTATTCCTTTGAACTAATCTCAAATCCTTTAATTCAATATATTCTTTTATTCTATTTAAATCTAATTCTTGACCATGAATTGCACCAGCAGATGATGTAATTGATTCATTCATTAGTAAACCACCTATATCATTAATCCCAGAATCTAATAAATAACTTAAACCAGAGTATCCCATTTTTACCCAAGAACCTTGAATATTCCTAATTGATTCATTAAAAAGGATCCTTGAAATACTATGCATCAAAACAGATTCTCTAAAACTTGGTCCTGATCTAGATTGGCCTCGTAAAAACATAGGTGCTTCATTTGCTACGAATGGTAAAGGAACGAATTCATTAAAACCATTGGTATGATTTTGAATATCTTTAATCTTAATGAGGTGTCTAGCTAAATGTTTATATGATTCAATATGGCCAAACATAATAGTTGCTGTAGAGCCTAAACCAGCATTATGAGCTTTAGTAATTACATTAGTCCACTCATTTGAATTTAACTTGTCAGGACAAATAATATTCCTTATTTCATCATCTAAAATTTCTGCGGCAGTACCAGGTAATGAGTTCAGTCCAGCCTTCTTTAACATTAATAAAAAATCTTCGATCTGTAGACCAAGTGATTCAGCGCCATGTTTTATTTCTAGAGGTGAAAATGCATGGATATGAATAGAGTTTGAAATTTCTCTTATTTTTTTAAGTATTTGAAGATAATGATTTCCAGAAAACTTTGGATGAATACCGCCTTGCAAACAAACTTCTGTGGCACCACGTGATTCTGCTTCAAGCACCCTTCTTTGTATTTCTTCAAATGAAATATTATATGGTTTTCCTCGTAATGATTGAGATCCCGTGCTTTTTGAGAATGCACAGAAACTACAACTATACATACACACATTTGTATAGTTAATATTTCTATTTACAACGAAAGATATCTTATCACCATGGAGATGTTTCTTAATCTCATCTGCATATCCTCTAAGATAATTAAATGCTTTATCCCTTGCATTAAATAATTGAATCAAGCAATTCTCAACATCAATATTATTTTCAATAGAAGTTACAGCTTGTTGAATGGAGTGACTTGCTTCACTTTGTATAAATGGTGTTGGTAAATCTTCTGTTATTCCAGGAATCCAGGAATCTTCTTTTATATAACCTGATCCATTTATATTTTTAAGAATTTTAGATTTAATATCTTTGTTAAGAAATATTTTGTCTGAGTTTATAAAGTCTGGATAGACTGTGGATCTCTTGAGAAGGATTTGATCAGATTTTATACAATGTTTATTTAATTGAGTGATTTCGGGCCAAGGCGATTCAGGGTTAACATGATCAATGGTTAATGGTGATATACCTCCAAAATCATTAATGCCTGATACCAAAAGATCATCGATTAATGAGTTATTTAAATTAGGTGGAACTTGGATAGATATTGATGGGTCAAGTAACTTTCTTGCCATAGCAATTGTCCAGATTAATTCAGAAGCTGGTGCAGGTGGGTAATTTTTCATAAGTGTATTAGGTTTGGGAATAAAATTTTGAATTATTACTTCTTGGATATTGCCATAATGATTATTAATGGAATTAATTAAACTCAATGATTCGAGTCTATCCATTCTTGATTCACCTATACCAATAAGAATACCTGTTGTAAAAGGTATCTTTTTAACTCCTGCATTAATAAGAGTTTGTATCCTATATTCTGGATCTTTGTCTGGTGAACCATAATGAGGCATGCCCTTATCGCATAATTTATTGCTATGACTTTCTATCATTAATCCCATAGAACCAGAAACTTCCTTTAAAGAATCAATATCGCAAGATGTTAAGCACCCTGGATTTAAGTGAGGAATAAGCTGAGTTTCATCAATAATTAACTGTGAAGCTTTTTTAATATAATCAATGGTTGAATTCAGACCTTTCTTGTGAAGATAATCTCTTGCTGTTTTATACCTTAGCTCAGGTTTATCGCCTAGAGTAATAAGTGCCTCTAAGCAGCCTAGAGATTCGCCTTTTTTTGATATTTCTAGGACTTTTTCTAAGCCCATATATGGTTCAGATATATTTTTTGGGGTTTTTGCAAATGTGCAATAGTGACAAACATCCCGACATAAAAAAGTTAACGGTATAAAAACTTTAGGGGAATAAGATATAACATTACCGAAGTATTCTTTTTTTAAATTA
>CAYFFR010000010.1:0-43069 GCA_964342675.1 uncultured Gammaproteobacteria bacterium | reverse complement strand
GTTATATTAATGACTTTATTTGCACCTCCAATATCTATGATGATCCTACCTCCACTTACTATAGGCACATCCATTTGTGTAATTTGGTAACCTTTGGGTAGATCAGGATAAAAATAATTTTTTCTGTCAAATAACGATGTTTGATTTATATTTGCTTCAACTGCTAGACCAAAGCTTATGGCTTTATAGAATGCTTCCTTGTTTACAGTCGGTAGCACACCAGGGAGACCACAATCAACAAGATTCACATTGGTATTAGGCTCATTTCCAAACTTTGTTGAAGCTCTAGAGAACAACTTTGTGGTAGTTGAAAGCTGGACATGAGCCTCTAATCCAATGACAGTTTCCCAGCTCATAACCATTCCTCTAATGAAGGTTTCTTATTATGGAAATCAGTATTCTTTTGAAAGATATTTGCAACATTTAAGATAGTTTCTTCATCAAGATAGTCACCAATTAATTGAAGCCCAATAGGTAAACCATTAATTTCACCATGTGGCATTGAAAGGGCAGGTAGGCCTGCAAGATTACTTGAAATTGTATAAAGATCTTCTAAATAAAGTTGCGTTGGATCATTTTGTCCTTTTGATCCAATTTTAAATGCCTCACTTGGAGATGTTGGCGTCATTATTAAGTCAACTTTCTTAAATGCTTTTTCAAAATCTTCTTTAATGAGCCTCCTAACTTGCTGAGCTTTTTTATAATAAGCATCATAATATCCAGATGAAAGGACGTAAGTTCCTATTAAGATACGTCTTTTTACCTCATCTCCAAATCCTTCTGTCCTTGAATTAATATATAAGGACTCTAGGTCTTGCGCATTCTTGCTACGATGACCAAATTTTATTCCATCATATCTTGATAGATTAGAGGAGCATTCTGCCGGAGCTATTACATAATAAGTAGGCACAGAATAAATAATATTAGGTAACGATATAGTCTTTATTTTACACCCGATTGATTCAAGAGTTTGAATAGAATTTTCAAAGGTTGTAGCAACATCTTTAGGAACATCATCAGTCATAAACTCTTTAACTATACCAATTGTCTTCTTTCCCAGTGGCGCATTAACTTTAGAACTGAATTTAGGTGCTTTGATATCTAATGAGGTCGTATCCTTTTCATCAAAACCAGCCATCTTATCAAGAATCAATGCACAATCTTCAGCAGTTCTACAAATTGGCCCAGCTTGATCAAGGCTTGATGCAAAAGCAACCATCCCCCAACGCGATACTCTTCCATAAGTAGGTTTAATACCTGTGACGCCACACAAAGCTGCAGGTTGCCTTATAGATCCTCCGGTATCTGTTCCAGTAGCTGCTGGAACTATTCCAGCAGCTACTGCTATAGCTGAGCCGCCTGAACTTCCTCCGGGTATATAGTCTTTTTTCCAAGGATTATGAGCAGGCTTATAAAAGCTTGTTTCAGTAGTTGATCCCATAGCAAACTCATCCATATTAGTCTTACCTACATTAATTACATCAGCATTCTCCAGATTTGATACGACAGTAGCATCATAAGGGGGCGTAAAGTTTGATAACATCTTAGACCCGCAGGTTGTTAATGTTCCTTGAGTGCAAAATAAATCTTTATGAGCAATTGGAATTCCAGATATTGATGTATTTGATTTTGACAAATCTAAATCTTTTGCTTTTCTTAAAGCATACTCATCATTCGTAGTAATAAAGCAATTTAAATCACTTAATTGATTTATTAAATCAAGAGTCTCTTGAATTAACTCAACATGAGAAATTTTATTTTCACGTAATAATTTTTTAATTTCTGTAATAGTTTTAAACTGAATACTCATTCCACTACCTTTGGAACAATAAAGTAATCTTTATCTGATTCAGGTGCATTTTTTAAAAACTCTTCTTTTTTATTATCTGAAAGGGGCTTATCTTCAAATTTTCTTGATGTTTGCTCTAAAGGATTGAACAGAGGTTTGATCTTTTTTGTATTAACTGAATTCAACTTGTCTATCATTTCAACTATATTATCAAGATCACTTATGATCTTTTCTTTATATTTATCATCAATCTTTAGTCTTGATAAGTAACAAATTGTTCTGACTGTTTCATTATCCATATGATATTATTGTCATTTGAAGCGCAATGTTAAACTAATTGGGCTTTTTTTTGTATTTTAATGTGAGAATAAAAATTGGAATTTAACGTATTTAAAAGTGTTCGAGGGTTTTTTTCGAATGATTTGTCAATTGATCTAGGCACAGCAAATACACTTATATATACCAAAGAAGTAGGTATTGTATTAAATGAGCCCAGTGTAGTTGCTATTAGGGAGTCTAAAGGACAAAAGACTGTTGTAGCTGTGGGCCATGAAGCAAAAAAGATGCTAGGAAGAACCCCTGGCAATATGAAAGCTATTCGACCTCTTTCTGAAGGTGTTATTGCCGATTTCCAAGTAACTGAAAAAATGTTGCAACATTTTATTGCCTTAGTTCACGAAAAACGCTTTATTAAACCTAGCCCAAGAGTATTAGTTTGTGTTCCTTGTAGATCTACGCAGGTTGAAAGACGTGCAATAAGAGAATCAGTATTAGGTGCTGGTGCTAGAGATGTAAAGCTTATAGAGGAGCCTATGGCAGCTGCAATTGGCGCTGGCCTACCTGTTGAAGAAGCAAATGGCAATATGGTAGTTGATATTGGTGGTGGAACTTCAGAAATTGCAATCTTATCTATGAATGGAGTTGTTTATTCTGAATCAGTAAAAATAGGTGGAGATAAGATGGATGAATCCATTACTTCTTGGGTTCGTAGGAATTATGGTTGTGTAATAGGTGAATCTACAGCTGAAAAAATTAAGCACAATGTTGGATGTGCTACTGATGAATCAGCAAAAGAAGAAATAAATGTAACTGGAAGAAATCTTGCAGAAGGTATACCCCAAAGCTTTATTCTCTCAAGTCACCAAATTTTTGAAGCTATGAAAGATCCTTTAAATGGAATAGTTCGAGCTATTAGAAATGCATTGGAGCTATCACCTCCAGAGCTGTCTGCTGATATTGCCGAAAGAGGGATTGTTTTAACAGGAGGAGGTGCTTTATTAAGAGATATCGATAAACTGATTGCAAACTCAACAGGCATCCCTGTTTTAGTTGCAGAAGATCCATTAACTTGTGTTGCTAGAGGCGGGGGACAGGCTCTAGAAATCATGGATAAATACGAAATAGATCTATTATCAACAGAGTAGATTAAAATGGCGAGAAATACGCCAACATATACACCAAAATTTTCATACTTTTTAGCGCTTTTATTAGCTATTTTATTTTTAATAGCAGATTTTCGATTTCAAGCATTTAATTCTGTTAGGTCTGCAATGAAATGGCCTTTATTTCAATCAGAACGATTTATTATTTATATTAAAGATGGATTTTTCGATAGTATCAAATACTTCCAATCAAAGTCTCAGATTATAGAAGAAAATCATCAACTAAAATCAAAAATTACAAGCTATGAATTAATTTCTGTCTTGAATGAAGATGTATCTAACGTTCTTAATCATGAAAAAGACATATTAAATAAAAGAAGAGTAGTTAGTTTTGATACAGATCTATATTTTTGTTGTGGCACCCACCGCTTATTTATTCAGTCTAATGAACTAATCAAAGAAGACCATTATGTTGTTAACCCCTCAGGCTTGATTGGACAGTTATTTGACATCAACAATTCTTTAGCAGAGATTATCTTACTATCAGACAAAGATCATAAAATTCCAATCATGAATGAGGACCTTGGTTTATTTTGTAATGCTTATGGATCTGGCAAACCACGATTGATCTTTTGTGATATTCAAGGAATGAATCTATCAATAGGTAATTTGATTGATCAAGAGGTATATTCTTCCGGGTTTGGAGGCATATTTCCAAGAGGTATGATAGTTGGCAAAATTATACAGATCGAAGATAAAGAGAATGATATTCAAATGCTTTATATTAATTTAGTAGGCGATCCTCTAAGTTCAAGCATAATTTCTATGATCCAATCATCATGAAGAAATCCAGTATCACAAAAATTTATCTTTCTTTATTCTTTGCTTTAATCTTTGATAATATTTTTTCTTTTCAAATTGGTAGTTATTACCTCGAATCAAATCTAGTTTATTTAATATTTGGTTACTGGATTTTTGCTTTACCAGAAAAGCTAAGAGTATTTCATTCATTCACTATGGGTTTGATCATTGACTTACTCTCAGGGTCATGGATTGGTTTTTATACCTCTATGTTTGTATTCTTTTCTTACATTATTCATGTTTATGCATATACATTTAGACTATTTTCATATTTACAACTTTCAATATTTTTTGGTATGACAGCAACTTTTATCACAGCTTTAAAGTTTCTGATAAGTTACCCAGAGAGCTATTCCTACATTAATATCTTTTTAAGTCTTATATTTAATATCCTTTTTTGGTTTCCTATATACAAAATCATGCGCTTTTATAGACAAAGATACTTGTAAACGTGAATTGGCCTAAGAAATTATTAATTTTTATCTTGATACTAGTTGTATTATTTATAACAATCTCAGCATCATTGCTTTATAGCTTTCAACATCATCCAAAAAGTACTTTTACATTTATTGATAGATATTTTATTGATAACAGTGATTTTAAATTTGGAGAAGTAAAAAATTCTGGCTCATTCTTTGAGCCAATTATAGATATTGATGAAGTTGAATTAATTCAAAAAAGCAATGGATCAATCAGCAATATCAATAATATCAAATTCTCTATTAACACCTTTCAAAGTATTTTAGGATGGAAATTTGTTGTAGAAGGTTTCAGTTTCGATTCTAAGTCTTTCACAATTGCGTCCCCTAAACTATTAATGAGTAGCAAAAAAACCATGTTTGAGGATCTTATCATTACATCAAATGACAGATCATTAATTTTAAACAGAGGAACAATTTTTAGATTAAATACCATGACTCATATAAAAAGTGATAGAGGCTTTGTAGACCAGATTATTGGTGAAGATATTGATATCAGAATAGATCCTCAGAATAAGCTAATAGAATATTCATCGATTCATGATATTAGTGATAGTGAATTAGAGTTTATATCTTCTTTAACTAATTTTAACTTCAATATCTTGATGCTTAAAGATGGTATTACTGCATCAAACTATGGCACCTATGATTATGGCAATAAAATATTTAATAATATCACTGAAATTTCTAACTTAAGAACGGGCACAATAACTTTCCAAGAATATCAATTACAGCTAACGAATGGGCTATTAAAAATTACTAATTTTAGTGCATTAGAAGGTTCTTTAGACATCAACTTTGATGATCAAAGTATTGATATTAAACTTTTGGGTGAGTCCCTTAGATCAGACCCATATATAGAAGTGATGACTTCTATATTTTTGGATACACAAGATTTTTATCAAGATTCCAATTTTTTATCTATTAAGGGGAGAGCACAATATGAAATAATTGGTAAATACTCTGCAAACAAACAAGAGACAGTATTTTCTAGTAATTTGAAGGGTATTGAAATCTATTCACCACTTTCATATTTAGAGAAAAGTAAAGATGAAATCTTAGATACCTCAATTACATTGTTAGGTATCGAAAAACCAAGCATTCAAATAAAGAATAAGAAAGTTGATGCTATCTTTAGTGATATTTCATCTTTACAGGGAAAGATTTTTATTGGCGAAAGTAATAAATATCTTGATAAGCCATTAGCATCAAAAACACACCAAGGTCTGCACTTATATCTAGATTTACCCATTTTTAATATTTTAGAAATACAAGGTGTATTAGAAGACAGCGCCAATCACAAGCAATCACTTGATTTACTAAAAGTATGGTTTCATTTCCAAGAGCTTTTACTCTTTGACAATAATTTTGTTAATCAGGAAGGTGAAGCCATATTTCAAAATAACATATTTAGGGTTGATATGAATAAAGGATCTTTTACAGGTTCATTTTTTAATGATGCTTCAGGGTTTCTAAGATTAGATCTAAAAAACTTTAAATTATTTTCAAATAAATCTAATCTGAATAACAATCAAAATTTAATACCTAAACAACTTAATCTTAGGCTAACACTTACAGATTCACAGATTGACAGATTAGACATTGAAGATCTTTCTGTCTATATACAAAAATCTGGTACAAAGCTTGGCATAAATAAGATTATTCTAAGATCAAATCTGATAAATATTATTCCTAATGATAAATACCAAGAAAATTTTTTGCTATATGATTCTCATAAGGATTTATACGTAATTCATGGGGTATTTATCCTCAATGACTTATCTAGTATTCCATTTTTAACTTCTACAGATGATTTTAGAGTTGGTTATGCAAATTTAGATTTTGATCTCCAATTTAATGATATTAAAAATATTAAGAACATAGAAGGATCTCAAGATATCCTTCTTAAGGACCTTAGTTGGTCTGGATATTTACCAAATTCTAGGTTATTGAACCTGATGGGAATTCTTAATTTAAAAAATATTATTGGAAAAGTATCAAACCTTGACTTAAGTTTAGATGAGTATGCTGTAACTGAAATAGATAGATTGGATGGAGAGTTTATTTTCAATAAATCTTCAATGAGATTGCCTAAGACACTTTCATTAGAAACCAATGCCGCTAAGATGAAATGGGATGGAAAAGTTTACAAGAATAATTCTGGAGAGTTAGAGAATCTAGATTTAACGCTTGACTTGAGATTTAGGGTTGCTGAAAACATACCATGGTATGCAGGCATATTTGCTGGGTTGCCTGCTGCAGCAGGCTCATATATCTTAGGAGAAGTTTTTGAAGAAGACATTAATAATTTCTCAACCCTAAATTTTGAGATCAAAGGCACTCTAGAAGACCCTGTAGTTATAAGGATTGATTAAAACAAGAAAATAGCTGCTAGTCCTAAAAATGAGAAAAATCCAACCACATCAGTAACTGTTGTAACAACAACGCTCCCAGCAATAGCAGGATCTTGCTTCATTTTTCTGAGAACCATTGGTACAAATATTCCAGCTATTACAGAACTGATAAGATTAATAACAAGCGCAAGACATATCAGAATCGATAAGACTATTTCTTCAAACCATAAATAAGTTATTACAGCAATTAAGAAGGATAAGAGGATCCCATTAATAATTGATACTGCTAACTCTCGTTTGAACAACCACTTAATGTTTGACTTTCCTATTTGCTGAAGGGTTAACCCTCTTATAACAATTGTAAGAGTTTGAGTTGCGGCTACGCCACCCATACTTGCAACGACAGGCATCAAAACAGCTAAATATACTAATTTTTCAATCGTATCTTGAAATAGATTAATTGTTATAGCGGCAATAAATGCTGTAAAAAGGTTGATAGATAACCAGATAACTCTTGATCTTGCAGCTCTTGCAGGAGCAGCAAAAGTGTCTTCAGCTATACCTGTCATACCCATGAGATTTTGATCAGCATCTTCACGAATAACATCAACTACATCATCAACAGTTATTCTTCCCAACAGCTTATTCTGCTCATCAATTACCCCTGCTGAGACCCAATTATTTTGCTCAAATTGCCTAGAAACTTGCTTATCATCAGTTAAAGCAAAGATGGGTTGAATATTAGTTTCCATTACATCTTTTACAGATAAACCCGGATCAGAAACTAAAATTTTTGATATTGGAAGCTCGCCTAAGTACTTATCTTCTTTAGAAACCACAAAGATCTTATCAGTATTTTGAGGCAATTCTTTTTTTGCTCTTAGATATCTTATAACATCTTCAAGAGTGTCTTTAGGAGTAATACTTATAACATCTGTATTTAAGAGACCACCAGCAGAATCTTCTGGATACTCTAAGACTGCTTCGATCCTAATTCGATCTTGATAAGATATTCTTGATAAAAAGTCTTCGATTTGAGTTTTAGAAAGCCCTTGGAGAATATCCACTAACTCATCAAGCTCTAAATCAGAAATAATATCTACCAAATCATCTGGTTTGATCTCAGCTAGAAGTTCCTGTTGTATTTCATCATGCAGCTCCGATAGAATTTCACCTTCTTTTTCTTTATTGACTAACGACCATAATAATGTCCTTTCTTTTGGAGGCATGGATTCAATCGAATGGGCAATTTCTGGAGGACTCATTTCATCAAGGCGATGTTTAATTTGATTTAAAGATAATTGATCATTCTCATCTTTTATCATATTAAAAAGCTTATCAGTTATAGACTCTTGTGAAATATGATCTTTCATAATTTAAAATTTATCTTTTCCTTGAGTTGGGAATATTCGATTTAATACGATACTTATTAACAGTCCTTCTAGATAAATTGAAACCTCGTTTATTTAAAATAATAGAAATTTTTTGATCACTTATCTTATTGTTTGAAGAACTAATAATTTCTTTAATCTCTCTCATTAAGTTCAATGGAGAAACTTTTTTAGATCTCGACACCGAAGACATTAGAAGAGATTTCATTGGTATGATACCTCCATCATATTGAACATACTTAGACCTAAGTATTCTTGAGACAGTTGATGGAGATAACTTTAAGGCAATAGCTATTTGCTTGCTTGTTAAAGGCTCTAAGTCTAATGAAGTTTTTGTTAAGAATGCTTCTTGAACCTGACATATATACTTGCCAACTTTGAAGACATTCTCATTTCTTTTATTTATTGCTCTAATAAACCATTTTGCTTCGTTAATTTTATGGCTTATATCTTTATTGATTTGATCTTTATTTTTCTTAGTTAATGCTATTAACTCTTCATCTATTTGAAGGTTTGGGAGACCAGATTCAAAAAATTTTATCTCAACATCATCGTTGTATTTTCTTATTGAGATATCAGGTTGAATATATTCAGATTTTTGAAAAGATAGTCCCGGGCTCAGATCACAATCTTTTATAGCAGAAATAGTTTTCTCTATATCTCTTTCGTTATATTCAGTTTTTAGAGATAACTTTATTTTCTCTAAAGATTTTGTTTGAGGAGAATTCAAAATTTTGTTTGCAATTTTGATAATAGTCAAATCTTTTATTTTTTTATCAAGTTGTATCTTTATTAATTCTTTATAGTCTCTTGCTCCTACTCCAAGGGGAGATAAATATTGAATGATATCAGTTAAATTCTGGAAAATTTCTTCTTCATTGCACTCATAATTCAGCTGTTTTGATAACTCTTCAATATCAGCATCTAACATGCCATTTTCGTTAAGATTATAAATTATTACATATAAGATTTTTTTATCTCTATCATTAATTTTCATCTCGTCAATTTGATAAATAAGGTGATCTATCAGAGTTTCATCTGATGACTGATTATCATAGTAATCATTGAGATTGTCTGAATATTCGCTAAAACTTTCATTTATTAAAAAAGGATTATCTTCTATCTTTGAGCTTATTTTCGCTATCAACTCACTTCTAGATAACTGGAGTAATTCAATCGATTTTCTCAAAGCTGGAGTCATCGATAGATTTTGTTTTTGTTGGATAGCGCGTACTAGCTTGATCGACATCTAATTAAATGTTTTACCAAAGTATTTTTCTTTAGCAATAGGATCATTAATGATTTCATTTTTTGATCCTGATGCAACAATCTTACCTTCACTTAAAATATAGGAAGAATCACATATCTGTAATGTATCTCGGACATTATGATCTGTGATTAGTACAGAAATACCAAGATTTTTAACTATACCCAATGTGTCCTTAATTTCATCAACAGCAATTGGGTCAATTCCAGCAAATGGCTCATCTAAAAGCAAAATAGATGGGTTTCCAATCAGTGTTCTTGCTATTTCAGTTTTTCTTCTTTCCCCGCCAGATAAAACCCTACCTTTTTTATAAAAGACTTCTGTAAGATTAAATTTATCTATCAAATCATCTATCTCTATTAAATTTGATTGGTCTTTAATAAGCTGTCTAATCCCCAAAATATTCTCTTGAACAGTTAAATCTGGGAAGATAGATGACTCTTGAGGTAGGTAAGCTAAGCCGACTTTTGATCTTTCATGTAATGGCATTTGGCTTACATCTTGGTTTTGTAGTTTGATAATTCCGCTATCAAAATTGGTTAAACCAGCAATGATATAGAATGTTGATGTTTTTCCTGCACCATTTGGACCAAGCAATCCAACAATCTTATTCTTTTGTACCTCTAAGGATATATTATCAATAATCGTTTTTTCACGAATAGTCTTTATGAGGTTTTTAGCCTCTAATATATTTTTCATTTAAGGGCCACTATTTAAGATGTAATCTATTCTTTCAGATTTCATTTCGCCTTCAGATGTAATCAAATGGGCATTTCCAATCATCTCAACTTTTATTTGAGGAAATAAAATAATTTTATTTGCTTTTCCTTCAAGATTATCTTGAATAATTTTAAATTCAGCTTGCATCCCCTCAATTTCAATCTTTTCTTCATTCATTTTAATATGTGATGAGCTCCCAATAATCATAAATTCTGGAGATTTAATTATGATATTCTTTTTAAGAAAAAGTGTTTTCTTCTCATTGTTATAAACTATCTCATCAGCTTTAACTTGTATATTGCTAATTGCAGCTACAACCAATGGATGTATTATAAGTAATGAAAGTAAGAAGAATAACCTCATCTATGTTTTTAAACTATCCCAGCCTCTAAAAGTGAATGCATTGTTATGATAGAACAATCATAATTTTTTGATTTACTTGTGACAACCAATGTAAAGATCTTATTTGTTTCCATTAAATTTGCAGCATCTATAGCTAATTTATTTTCATCAATTGCTACAAAGCTTTTTGTCATCACTGTTTCAACTAGAGTATTTTCAAGATCGCAACCCTCATTAAGTGCTCGCCTTAGATCACCATCAGTAAAAATACCCTGAATATTCTTTTTATTACCTACAAGAGTCATACCTAATTTTTTACTAGACACCTCAAGAATAGTTTGTTTCAAAGATGTATCCTTTGAAACAATTGGAACATCTGTATTATTTATTGCTAAATCTTTAACATATGTTGTTAATTTTTTTCCTAATGATCCAGCTGGGTGACTTTTAGCAAAATCCTCTTTAGAAAAATTCTTTGATTCTAATAATGCAATTGCGATCGCGTCTCCAATTACCATAAAGGCTGTAGTTGAGCTTGTAGGAGCCAAGTTATGTGGGCATGCTTCTTTAGATACTTTTATCTGAAGGCTTGATGTGGATGCTTTGGCAATAGTCGAATCATTACTATTTGTGATAGCAAAAATTGATCCAACTGACCTTTTTAAAGATGGCATTATTTGAGTAATCTCTTTAGTTTCTCCAGAATTTGAAAAGATTATCACCCCATCATCTTTACTCATCATTCCTAAATCACCATGAGCTGCTTCAGTAGGGTGTATAAAAAATGAGGGTGAGCCAGTACTTGCAAGCGTAGCAGAAACTTTTTGCGCTATATGCCCAGACTTCCCAACACCCATCAAGATGACCTTTCCTTTTAGCGAAACAATGCTCTGACATAATTGATCAAAATTTTTATCAATTTGAGTCTTAAGGCCTAAAATTTCTTTTGCTTGTATATCAATTGTTTTTAAAGCTGAATTAGTAAATTTGATTGATTTCATAATCAAATCTTAACCCAACACTAATGTTATAATGAAGCTTATGAAGAAAGTTTTTTTTCTATACTCTTTATTATCTTTAATTCAGCCTGTCTTTTCTGAAAATATCAACCCTGAGATCTTGATAGATTTAAAGGCACAAGAAATGGTTGCAGTCATAGTGTCTAACCAGGATTTATATTCCACAGATCCTGAAGCTTTTAAAGATAAAATCAAAGATATTTTTGAGCCATTAGTAGATTTTAGAAGGGTTGCTGCAAGCGTAATGGGTAAAAAGTTATATTTAGAGGCATCTCCAGAGCAAAGGAAGTTATTTATTGAAGTCTTTAAAAAATCATTATTAGATACTTATACAGATACTTTAGCTCAATGGGGAGATCAAACAATCGTTACAATGTTCTCAGAAAAACAAACCTTTGAAAGAATTGAAGATATTAATCAGAGCCTAAAAACCGAAAATAATTCTTATCCAATTACATACAAGGTCAGACAATCCAAAGGCGAATGGAAAATTATCAACATTATAGTAAATGGCGTGAATCTTGGCTTAACTTTCAGGAGTCAATTTAGAGCATTAGCTGAAGAGTATAAGGGAGATATTAATTTGGTTATTGAGAACTGGTCAGGGGATGCTGGGATAACATATTAAATCTATGGATCAACATAAAATATTATCTCTAATTAGGGAAAGATTTTCAGAGGCCACAATCAGTTTTATTGAAGATGATTGCAATTCCGTTCTTGAAATTGTTAGCTCTGATTTTGAACACTTGTCATTGCTAGAGAGACACAGAATAGTTATGGGATTGCTTTCTGATTATTTTAAATCAGGAGAGCTACACTCTTTAAGTTTAAAGGTATCTACCCCTCAGGAAAATCAATAGTGGAAAAATTAAGAATTCAAGGTGGAGAGCGCCTATCAGGAATAATAGAATGTTCGGGATCAAAGAATGCCGCTTTACCAATGCTAGCAGCATCAATTCTATCTGACGAAGAAATAATATTTGATAATTTACCTTATTTACAAGACATAACTACAATGTTTGAACTGCTAGGCTCAATGGGAGCAGACATCATTCTTGATGAGTCCATGAAGTTTAGTATTAGCACTGCAAATATAAATAGCTTTGAAGCAAGATATGAACTTGTTAAAACTATGAGAGCTTCCATTCTGGTACTAGGTGCATTATTAGGAAGATATGGCCAAGCTAAAATAGCACTACCTGGAGGTTGTGCAATAGGCTCAAGACCAGTTAATTATCATCTTGATGCATTAAAAATGCTTGGTGCAGAAATAGAGCTCAAGAATGGATATATTAATGCAAAGACCAGTGGTTTAATTGGTGCAGATATAACTTTTGGAGGCATAACAGTAACTGGCACAGAGAACTTGATGATGGCAGCAGTTCTTGCTAAGGGAAAAACTATTTTACGCAATGTTGCTCGAGAACCAGAAGTAAGCGATCTCGCTAATTTTTTAAACTTATTAGGTGGGAATATTCAGGGAGCTGGAAGTGATACTATTACCATTAAAGGTGTCAAGGAGTTAAAGACAACTGAAATAAAGGTTCCATCTGATCGAATAGAGGCTGGAACTTATTTAACTGCAGCAGCTTTAACAAAGGGAGACATTACAGTCAATAACATCGATTCGACTAGATTAGGTAATATTATTAATAAGTTAGAGCTTGCTGGTGCTTCAATCCAAGCAAAAAAAGACTCTGTATCCTTGTTAATGAGTAAGGATATTAGTCCAGTTGATATCACCACCGAACCATTTCCTGGATTTCCAACTGATATGCAAGCCCAATTTACGGTATTGAATTCACTTTCTGAAGGTTCAGCTGTTATCTCTGAGAATATTTTTGAAAATAGATTTATGCATGTTCAGGAATTAGTCAGAATGGGATGTGACATCACAATTAAAGGAAATAATGCCTTTATCAAAGGTGTAAGAGAGCTTAATGGAGCTCCAGTAATGGCAACTGATTTAAGAGCTTCAGCGAGTTTAATTTTAGCTGGTTTGTGTGCAAATGGAGAGACAATAGTTGATAGGATTTATCATATCGATAGAGGATATGAAAGGATAGAAGAAAAGCTATCATATCTTGGAGCTAATATAGAAAGACTACCTAAATAGGCTCTGAAATAACTTCCAATTTTTTTATTTTTTTCTGCTTGTTAATTACCTCAAATTTAACTGAGTCACCAGGAAAAGCACTTTTTAACACAAATGTTAGTTGCTGCCATGTAGCTTCTTTTCCATTGATTTTGATAATACAATCCCCTTCACTAATATTATTATTGCTTCTCAAAGGCCCACCCTGTTTTAACTCAATTATTTCTAAACAATTCTGAATTCTATTGTTTAAGACTATCCTTCTATTTCTAACTCTTAGATCTCCAATCCAAGCTTTTTTAGCCTCGCCAAATCTTATCAATTGCGAAGATATATCAGCTACTTTAGATATAGGAAGAGCAAAACTTATACCAGCATAAGATCCTGTATTAGAATAAATTCGAGAATTAATCCCAATCAACCTACCTTCTTCATTAATTAAAGCTCCGCCAGAGTTACCTGGATTAACAGCTGCATCAGTTTGTATTAGCTCAAGGTATGGATTTCCATAGTCTCTTCCAGTAGCGCTAATGATTCCTCTTGTGAGGGTTACCCCGATACCATATGGGTTGCCAATAGCGTACACTACATCACCAACATTAATAGGCTCGTTTTCAACAATAGGAATTGGTTTTAGCTCATGTGAGTTAGAAGGATTAATTTTAATTATTGCTATATCTGATCTTGCATCAATACCTACAATTTTTCCTTCAAATACATCTCCATTATGAACTTCTATAATAATATTTTTTTGTCCTAAGATCACATGAAGGTTGGTAACGATATAGCCTTCTGAAGAGATTATTACTCCTGAACCAATATTTGTATTGTCTATTTGTTTATAATTTGATGCATCAATGCTAGTAATTATTTTAATATTAACTACTGATTCAATTGCAGACTTGATATTATTTGATTCCTTTATGGAGCTAATTAAAAAATAACTAACAACTAGAATGCTAATAACACTTAATAATGCGCTTATCAAAACCAATGTTGTATTAAATTTTGTATTCATTTTTATAGCTTTATGAACATCACCGACTCTTTAATTACTAGGTTATCAGAAAATGGAATTTTTCTTGATAAAGATCAAGAAAAATTTCTTAATGCTCTTAACCAAAATCCATTATATAAAAAATCTTCTCATGGATTACTCACATCCAAGCAATTACCAAGCATATATTTATATGGCAACGTTGGTAGAGGAAAAACTATGATTTTAAAAGAAGTAGCTAGCCTCTTTTATAAAAAAATAAACTTTTTTCATTATATAGATTTTATTGAGCTCATACATCATATGATGAGAGACAAGAAATTAAGCAAAAATCCTTTACTGTCAGTTTCAAAGAATATTAGAAAAAAATACGAATTTATTTTTATTGATGAATTTCAAATTGAGGACATTGCTGATGCAATGATAATAGGGAAAGTCTTATATGAACTTAATAGAATCGGAACAAAATTTGCAATAACCTCTAACTCGAGCCTAGATAACTTGTATAAAGATGGTTTGCAAAGAGAAAAATTTATTAAGTCAGTCAGTTTTATCAAAAATGATTTTCTTTATTATGAATTGAAGGGAGCGCTTGATTATAGGATAAGAGAAATTATTGATTATGAATCAAATAGCTTGGATAAGTACTCTTTAGAGAGCGTTCAAAGAGTCATAAGCAAAACTTTTAAAACAGATAATCTGCATAGAGAGGATATTGAAGTTAATTCAAGAACTTTTAGTTGTTTAGGCAAATCTGATACATTTATATGGCTGAGTTTCAAAGATTTTTTTTCTTCTCCTACCTCCTCAAAAGACTTTAAATCTTTGATAGATAGATTTCATTGGATCATTTTAAGTGATTTTGTAATCCAAGATGACACCACAGCCGATAGTGTTAGGAGGTTTATTAGTTTTCTTGATATTGCATATGTGAAAAAGTCCAAGGTTAAATTCTTTTACCCATATGATCATTTAAGAACCTTATATACGGGAGAAATTTTAATTGATTTATGGCAAAGAGCTTCTAGTCGAATATCTGAGATGGTTACTAAAGAGTATCTGTATGATTAACTTACACAATCCATAGAGAAAATGATTGATAAAATCTCATTCAGACATTAAGATTCACGTCTATTTTTCTATAAATTATGAAAACTAAGTCATTAAGAAAAGAGGATGTTGTGCATGATTGGTATGTTGCGGATGCAACTGACCAAGTGTTAGGAAGATTTGCATCTAAAATTGCTGATAAGCTTAGAGGCAAAGATAAAGCAACGTATACCCCTCATGTTGATGGAGGAGATTTTGTAATAGTCTTAAATGCTAGAAAAATCAAAGTGACTGGGAATAAAGCTCATAATAAGAGTTATTTCAGTCATTCTTTATATCCAGGTGGGCTAAAGATAAAGTCATTCAAACAAATGCAAACCAATAAGCCAACAGAAATTATAAGATTAGCAGTTAAAGGAATGCTTCCAAAGAATAAACTTAGAAATGTAATCATAAAAAAATTAAAGATATATTCTGGAAGTGAACACCCTCATGATTCACAAAAACCAAAAAAATGGAAGATATAGATGACACAAATTCATTACGCAACTGGTAGAAGAAAAACATCATCAGCTAGAGTTTATTTATCTAAGGGTAAAGGCGAGATAGTTGTAAATAATAAACCATTAGATGTATATTTTGGAAGACAGGTTGCTAGGATGTTAGTTATGCAACCACTTGAACTTACTGAACTTCAGGAAAAGGTAAATTTGAAGGTGATGGTTAAGGGTGGAGGAAGTTTTGGACAAGCTGGAGCTATACGTCATGGTATTTCTCGTGCATTAATAGAATATGATGAAGACTTACGCCCCCAACTCAAACAAGCGGGATTATTAACAAGAGATCCAAGAAAAGTAGAAAGAAAAAAACCTGGACTAAAGAAAGCAAGAAAGAGCTCTCAATTCTCAAAACGTTAGTGGTTTATACTGGCTAATTAGATTAGAATATAAGCCTCTGAAATGAGCAATTCCACTAATAAAACAAGAAGAAAAGTTTTGATCGGATTAACTGCATCAGTAGGTGCTGCCGGACTACCTTTTGCAGCTACACCATTTATTGCCGCTTGGAACCCAAGTGAGAAAGCAAAGGCATCAGGTGGCCCTGTTAAAGTAGATGTTTCTAAGATTGAGATAGGACAAAAGATTCAAGTTGCATGGAGAAAACAGCCAGTATTTATTATTAGGCATGATCCTTCAGCGTTAGTTAATTTAACCTCTGTAGAAAAAAAACTAGCGGACCCTAAGTCATTAAAAATAGATGAGCCATATAGGGACATGTATCCCACTAGGTCCAAGAGCAAAGATTTTTCAATACTAAGCGGTATTTGTACTCACCTCGGATGCTCTCCTAAGTTTCATCCAGAAGTAGAAGCTAAACCATGGGATGCTACTTGGTCAGGAGGGTTTTTTTGCCCTTGTCATGGATCTATGTTTGATTTAGTTGGTAGGGTCTTTAAAGGTGTACCAGCACCAACAAACCTAAGAGTGCCACCCCATCATTTTAATGGGTCTATTTTAACAATTGGTGAAGACAAGGAATTAGGTTGATGTTTAAGAATATTTTTAATTGGTTGAATGATAGATTACCGATAGTCAACACATTCGAAAGACATTTATCCAAACATCCTGTTCCAAAAAAAGTTAATTTTTGGTACCTGTTTGGAGCATTAGCAATGGTTGTTTTAGTTGTTCAAATCCTTTCAGGGATTTGGTTAATGATGCCATATGAGAAGACTGAAAATGCTTTTGATTCAATTGAATTCATTATGAGGGATATTGAGTATGGATGGTTAATTCGTTATATGCACACTACAGGAGCATCATTATTCTTTGCAGTTGTATATTTACACATGTTCAGAGGCTTATTATATGGATCTTATAAAAAACCACGTGAACTAGTTTGGATATTTGGCATGACAATATATCTACTTATGATGGCAGAGGGTTTTTTAGGGTATGTTTTACCATATGGGCAAATGTCATATTGGGGAGGCCAAGTTATTGTTCAATTATTTGGAGCAATACCCTATATCGGTGAATCTCTAGAGCTTTGGATCAGAGGCGATTATTATATTTCGGGTGCAACAATTTCAAGATTTTTTGCTCTGCACGTTGTAGCGCTTCCATTAATGTTAATAGCACTTGTTTTTATGCACTTAGTTGCACTTCATGAAGTTGGTGCAGGTAATCCTGAGGGTATAGATATTGAAAAATACCTTGATGAAGACGGAGTCCCATTGGATAGCGTACCCTTTTTTCCATATAAGGTTCTTAATGCTTTAGTAGCAATAGGAATTTTTGGTATTGTTTTCTCAGTTATTATGTTTTTTGCACCAGAAGGAGGTGGCTATTTTATTGAGTTAGCAAACTTTGAAAAAGCTAATCCTCTTAGTACACCTGAGCATATTGCACCAGTTTGGTATTACGCACCTTACTACTCAATGTTAAGAGCAATTCCTGATAAATTAGGAGGTTTTATGGTTATGGCTGCAGCTGTAGCAATTTTATTTATTGTTCCTTGGCTTGATAAGAGTAAAGTTAATTCAATAAGATATAAAGGCATATATAGCAAAATTGCTATATCATTATTTACAATTAGCTTTCTTACTTTAGGCTATTTAGGAACTGTTCCTGTAACTGAAATAAGAAAATTAGTTAGCATCATTTGTACCGTACTTTATTTTTCGTTTTTTATTTTAATGCCGTTCTATACTGCCCTTGAAAAGACTACAAAACCACCAGAAAGATTATGACTCGTTTTGCAATACTAGTATTTAGTTTAATTATATCTCTAAACTGCTTACCTGCTGATACTGCTCCATGTGGTGATTATGGTGAGTGTGATGACTTTCGTCCAAGTCTTAATGATAATGCCTCTTTACAAAAAGGCCTGAATACCTTTATAAATTATTGCTATGGATGTCATTCAATTAAATATTCACGATGGGGAAGAATTTCAAAAGATTTAGAGATCCCAGAAGATATTTTATTTCAGAATCTTGTTTTTAATCCAAATACCAAACCTGGAGATTTAATGAAGGGGTCAGTGATTGAAGTTAATGCGATAGAATGGTTTGGCGTTTCACCACCTGATTTATCTCTAGTTACAAGAGCTCATGGATCGGATTGGGTTTATACTTATTTAAGAACTTTTTATGAAGATTCATCTAAACCATATGGTGTAAATAATATGGTCTATCCTGGAGCAGCTATGCCCAATATTCTGGGAGACCTTCAGGGAAGGCAGGTTTTAGGTTGCAGAAATGTTCCTATTCTTGCTTCTAATGGAGGGATTAAAAGAGATGATGAGGGAAATGACCTTACTGAAGAGAAATGTGGATATTTAAAATTAATTTCAGAGGGCAAGCTAAGCAAGACTGAGTTTGACGCATTGGTTTTTGACCTAACAAACTTTCTTACTTATATTGGTGAACCTTCTAGAAGAGATAGAGAAAGAATGGGCTGGTATGTTATCTTTTTCTTTATTATTTTTACAGCAGTTTCTTATTTACTCTTTAGGGAGTATCAAAAAGATTATCATTAATACATGAAGAGGAGATATTATGATTTTATATTCGGATAAAGATGATCACTATAGTCACAGGGTAAGGATTGTTTTAGCTGAGAAAGATATAGCTTGTGAAATTAGGGAAACATCCATTAAAGATGCACCTGAAGAAGTGCTATCAATTAACCCGTATCATAAGCTACCAATTATGGTCGATAGAGACCTAGGATTGTATGATACGGCTGTAATGATGGAATATTTAGATGAAAGATTCCCGCACCCTCCTTTATTACCAGTCTATCCAGTCACAAGAGCTAATAGTAGAACATTAATGTTAAGGATAGATAGAGAAATATGTCCTATTTTAGATGATCTTCTTGCGGGTGACTGCACAGAAAAGGAGAAGCTCAAGAAGCGTGAAAGCTTGCTTCATGAAATTTCTGCTCTTGCACCCACGTTTAAAGAATTCCCTTTTTTTATGAGCGAGGATTTCTCTTTAACAGACTGTTATCTTGCTCCAATATTATGGAGGCTTCCATCCCTGGGCATTAATCTTCCTCTAAATAGAAACTTGAAACCCATTTTAGATTATCAAGAAAAAATCTTTGAAAGAGCAGGGTTTCAAGATAGCTTATCAATTGTTGAAAGAGATCTAAGAAGCTAAATTTATTTCGCCTCCAGGCAAGATTTTTATCATAGGTAGAGATCTTTTTGAGCAATTGTTATTTAAAAACATTATTTTTCCTGAATACCCATTAATCTCAGCTTTGTTAATTCCTAATTCTTTTAAAAAATTTATTAAAAGCCAATCACTAATAATTACTAAGTCTAGATAATCCATTTCATGTACATGATTGATTTTTAATAGGTTTTTCTGTTGATTAAATGAGGATGGTAAGATTAGACCTTCTAGATCAATTAGATCTTCACTTGCTTTCATATCAGACAGAACTATCGTAGGAGCATAATACTTAAGATTGATTGCATAATTATATTTAAAAGCTGGCAGAAGCTTTTTCAGATCATCTTTTTGTAAGTCAAAGATTATGTTTTGAAGATTTTGGTTAATTCTTGGAGTAAATTTTATATCATCACCTGAACTTAACTTTTTTATTGCCGAATATCTTTGCTTAGATTCATTAATACCTAGTATTTCTGAAGAAAAATCTTGAGCGTTCTCATTATTAAATGAAATAATTTTTGAAAATAGCTCAAGACTATCTTTATTAAAATTTTTGTTATTTGTATCGTTTATCAATATTGTATTATTTAGCTGATTATTTACTTCTGATAAGATTGCAATATTTGAATCTTCTTGTAGTGAGTTACAAAAATTGAATTTAAGTTCTTGAAAATTTGTTGGTAAGAAATCACTATCTACATACCCAATTAACCTTAAGTTGTTTGATAACTCATATGAAGAAATTAGGGTTTCTTTCCTTTGGAGAAGATTTTTATCTATTTTGATTGTAATTTCTTTATCCACTTTTAATATCCGTTTTAAGTTATTATTAAGTTGATTAACTTTTAATGAGTTATCCCGCGACAGACTTTTTTTACTTAATACGAATGTGAGTAATTCAATAGTTTCATTGGTAATATTTCGATAAGTGAACGCATCTGAAATAAATATATTGGTTTCTTTATCAAGACTTGGATCATTAAAAAAGTAGTTATCTTTTAAGTAAGGCTGATTCCCTTGACCAATTTCATTTATACCATCATCCATGGTTTCGCAGGATGTTAATAAGATTATAATGACTAGATAATTAAATGATCGTTTGAGAGCTTTATTCATAATATGCTGTACATTATTTCAACACCAATAGGTAATTTAATGGATTTATCGCTCAGGTCAATTGAAGCGCTTAAATCTGTAGATTATATATATGCAGAAGATACTCGAAAGGCTAGTAAGATCTTAGATTTTATCTCATCAGAATGCTCAATCAAAGTCTTAAATGACCACAACGAATATGCAGCTAATAATGAAATAATAAGCTATCTAAAAGAACAAAAGGATATAGCCCTAATATCTGATGCAGGCTCACCCTTAATATCTGATCCTGGATATCCTTTAGTACGAAAGTGTATTGAAGAAGATTTAAACTTCACTGTTTTACCTGGCCCATCTTCAGTAATCTCTGCTCTAATTCTATCTGGATTGCCCGTAGATTCTTTTGTATTTTATGGTTTTATTCCTAGGAAAAAGACCCTTCGTAAAGAGCTATCTAAAAGAATTAAGGATGGCGGGGTTACAACTATATTATTTGAAAGCCCAAAAAGAATAAAACAATCTCTGTCTGATTTATATGCATATTTAGGTGGTGAAACAAATATTGCCATATGTAGAGAAATGACTAAGCCATATGAAGATATCTTTAGAGGCACATTAGCAGAGGCACATCAAAATATTGAAGACGGAAGAATAATTTTAAAAGGAGAGTTTGTAGTGGTTCTTAATTGTTCAAATAATACCTTTATTAGTCGACATATTAGCCTCAACAGAAATTTTTGTGAGCCTTTCTTAAATTATTTACCTGTCAAGCAATCTGCAAAACTAATCAGCACATTACTTAATTTACCAAAATCTGAAGTATATGATTTCTTAATCAAAATAGCTAAATAATAAATAAAACTATAGAATACACACGAGTTGATCGGATGGTCGCTGGTTTAAGTTTGTATTGTTTAAGTTTATATCAGAGGAAAGTCCGGACTTCATAGAGCAGGATGCCAGGTAATGCCTGGGAGGCGTGAGCCTACGGAAAGTGCAACAGAGAATAGACCGCCAATTTATTATTGGTAAGGGTGAAAGGGTAGAGTAAGAGCCTACCGCATACTTGGTAACAAGTGTGGCAATGTAAACCCCATCCGAAGCAAGACCAAATAGGAATCCTTCTAGATTGCTCATCTAGGATTCGGGTAGGTTGCTAGAGCAATATGGTGACATATTGCATAGATAGATGACCATTTAACACAGAATCCGGCTTATAGATCAACTCACTTTTTTCAAAAAAAATAAAAAAAGTGTGTGAAAGTGTGTAAAAAATGTTATAAAGTGTGTAGAAAATATAATTTTTACATACAATGTTTGGTTTTAATACAGTATCAATAGACATTAAAGGCAGGATATCAATCCCAGCAAAATATAGGCAGGACCTTATTAATGCTGATGAAAAGAGAGTTATTGTTACAAAAGATCCCCAGTACCCGGCATTAAAAGTTTATCCAGATTCAATTTGGCAAGACATATCTAATAAACTGCAATCACTACAAGCACTCGATCCAATAGTTAGAAAATTACAATGGACTATTCTAGGTAATGCTTCTGTTAATAATTTCACTCCAGCTGGAAGAATGCTTTTTTCAGTGCCAAGCGATTTAAGGAAACACGCTGAAATAGAAGATGAAAGTAAGATAGCAATAGTTGGAATGGGGAATAAATTTGAGTTATGGAGCTTAGATAATTGGAATGCTAGGCAGACTGATGGAGCTCTTTCTACAGAAATCTTAGAGATTGTTTTACCAGAAAGTATTAAAAGTATGTCTTTTTGAAGGAGATGTTATGAAGAAGGATTGGCAAATAATAGAAAAACAAACTGAGATGGCAAAAATAAAGGTTATCGGGGTGGGTGGCGCCGGAGGTAATGCAGTTATACATATGATGAACCACAATATTGGTGGAGTGGAATTTATATGTGCTAATACTGATGCTCAAGCTTTGTCTAGAGCAAAGGGCGCCACTATTTTAAAATTAGGTGGAACTGCTACTAAAGGTTTGGGTGCAGGAGCAGATCCTGAAATAGGCAGACAAGCCGCTGAAAGGGACAGAGAGGCCATAGAAGAGTTAATAGGCGAATCTGATATGGTTTTCATTACAGCTGGTATGGGCGGGGGCACAGGTACTGGAGCAGCCCCAATAATTGCTTCAATAGCAAAGGAGCAAGGCGCATTAACTGTTGCTGTTGCTACAAAACCATTTATTTTTGAAGGAAAAAATAGAATGTCAGCAGCCGAAAAAGGAATATCCCTTTTAGTAGAAGAAGTTGATAGCCTTATTACGATACCAAATCAAAAACTCATGGATATCCTTGGCAATGACACCACTATGAAGGATGCTTTTGCAAAAGCTGACGATGTTTTAAGGGGTGCTGTCCAAGGAATTTCAGACATTATTATGAAACCTGGTTATGTCAATGTTGATTTTAATGATGTTAAAACCGTTATGTCGGAAAGAGGTGTTGCAATGATGGGAACAGGCGTAGCAACTGGTAAAGAACGAGGAATTGAAGCTGCCTCACAAGCGATTGGAAGCGAATTGTTAGAAGATATAAATCTTAAAGATGCTAGAGGAGTTCTAGTAAATATGAGCGCTAAAGAACCTACCCTAGGAGATATGGGAGAAGTTGCAAGTATAGTAGACGATATCATGTCTGATGATGCTCAAGTAATTTATGGGGCTGTCATAGACGATAGTCTTAAAAATGATGAATTGACTGTAACAGTTATTGCTACTGGAGTTAATCAGTCCACGCCTAGACTTGCTGTTGATAACTCGGATTCTAGAGTTCAGTTAAATCCTGTTGGATTAGATAAAGATCTAACAAAATCTCAAGTCAATGTTGGCATGTCGTCTGCAGAGGAGATCGATGATCTTCTTGATGTGCCAACTTTCATGAGAAAACAAGTCGACTAAGTACATGCAGCACATTCCAGTTTTACTGGAAGAAGCCATTGATCTGCTTTTACATGATCTATCAGGCACTTATTTAGATGGAACTTTTGGAAGAGGCGGCCATTCAAAAAAAATATTAGAGCTTCTCAATAATGATGGACAATTAATAGCGCTTGATCGAGATCTCGAAGCATTTGATTATGGAAGAAATTATTTTAAGAATGATCCTAGATTCAAGATATTACATGAAGAAATAGCTAATATATCTAAACTTGAATTACCAAAGCTTGATGGAGTATTGCTAGATTTAGGCATATGCTCCACTCATATTCTAGATCCCAAAAGAGGGTTTAGCTTTCAGCAAGAAGGACCATTAGATATGAGAATGAACAATACAATCGGTATTACAGCCGCTTGTTGGATTAATGAAGCCAATGAATCAGAGATTACTGAAGTCTTATTTAAATATGGGGAAGAGAAACAAGCAAAAAAAATAGCAAAAGAGATTTGTACTTATAGAAAAAGCTCTAGAGTTGAAACAACTACGCAATTAGCAACGATAATTTCAAATGTTCTCAAAAGAAGAGGCAAAACACATCCAGCCACAAAAACATTCCAAGCCATTAGAATTTTTATAAATGATGAATTAGGACAAATTAAAAAAGCTCTGAGTGGTATTAAAAGCACTCTTAAGAAAGGAGGGGTGGCAGTTGTAATTTCTTTCCATTCTCTTGAAGACAGATTAATCAAAGAGCATTTTCAATCAAAAGTTACATTATATCCAAAAGACATACCTCTAAATTCAGAGGTAACGAAAGATTACTCTTGTATTAAACGGAAAATCAGACCTCAAAGGAGCGAGATACAATCTAATCCTAGTAGCCGGAGCGCAATTATGAGAGCTTATAAGAGATTATGAAAGAAAATGTACTGAAGTATTCTTTACTAGCTTTAGCTTTAATTCTAACTATTGTTAATTTAACCCTTATTAAAGTCAGATGGGAAAATACAATCTTAATTAGCAATATTGATAAAAAGATTATAGAAAGATCAAAGCTAAATGAGTTGAATCTAAAACTAAAGACAGAGAAACACTTTCTGGAATCTCCTGCAAGAAATGAGAGAACAGCTAGATCAGAATTAGAAATGATAAAGGCACAACCCTTAATTATCATCGATGAATAATACTAAGCAATCCAATTCTCATATTATCCGAGCTAAATTTATTTTAATAATATTTGTATCTTGTTTACTTGTTTTGTTGGCTAGAATTCTATATTTATATATTGAGGAAAGGAATTTTCTTCAAGATGAGGGTGACTATAGAACAATATCTCTTAGAGAGATTGAGGCAGTAAGGGGAAAAATTTTAGATGTTAATAACTTTCCTTTAGCTGCCAGCATGAAACAATATAGTTTGTATGGCTTAAAAGGCTTTACAAAAAGCTCTATACCTAAAGATTCTATTTTATTGATCAATACAGAAATATCAGACAAGCGATTTGATAAAAAAACATTATTGAAAAGAAATTTATCTTTAAAAGAAATCGAATTTATTTCACTACTGAAAAATGATTTCTTAGAGATAGAGCCTTATTATCAGAGATATTACCCAACTGGAGAGCAAGCCTCGACCTTGGTTGGTTTTGCTGGAAAAGATGGTATAGGGCTTGAGGGTATGGAGAAACTATTTGATTACAAGTTAATAGGTACGAATGGGAAGGAAGAGTTTTATAAAAACAATCGTGGAGAGACCATAAAACTTCCTAAAATTATTGTTCCAGCTCAAGGTGGCAAATCCATTAATTTAACAGTTGATAGTCGTATTCAATTTATTGCATATAAACACCTCTCTAATGGTGTAGTAGCAAATAAGGCCAAGGGAGGTAGTGTGGTAATTCTTGATAATATTAAGGGTGAAATTCTAGCTATCTCAACCTACCCATCTTATAACCCGAATAATCCTCAACGATCTATCACGAGAAATAGAGCTCTTGTCGATGAATTTGAGCCAGGCTCTCTCATTAAGCCAATTGCATTAGCGATAGCTTTACAAAGAGGGCATTTAAATTTTACAGATACGATTGACACAAGCCCAGGGAGATTTTTAGTGAATAACAGAGCTATCATTGATCATAAAAATCTTGGGCTCTTAACTCCGCAAGAAGTTATATTAAATTCTAGCCAAATAGGAGCTTCAAAGATTGCACTTAGAATTGGCTCGACAGATTTAATCTCTGGACTGAAAAATTTTGGCTTTTCAAAAGCATCCTATATCGATTTCCCAAATATTAAATCTGGACATATTAATCAAAGACATAATATTAGCGAATATGAAGTTGCTAGTTTAGGATTTGGGTATGGAATTGATGCAACCGTTTTACAAGTTGCTGAAGCATTTTCTATATTTGCTAATCAAGGGATTAAAAAGGATTTTATTTTAGTGAAAGGGTCTAAAAGAACATCAGAGATGCAAGTTGTATCTCCTGATGTCGCTAAACAGATTATGCTATCACTTGAAGACGTAGTTGCGTTAGGGACTGGAACCCAAGCTCAGGTCAATAAATATAGAATTGGTGGAAAGACAGGCACAGCACACATATCTAAGAAGGGTAGCTCAGGTTACTATACAGATAGATATTATGCTTCGTTTGTTGGAATTGCTCCTATACCAAGCAACAGATATACAATTGTAGTAAGTATTGAAGAGCCTAATCCTAATAAATATAAAGGCGGTGAAGTGGCAGCACCTATATTTAAGAACATAATCCAAGACATATTATTAATTAGAGATGAACCCAATCAACAAAATTGATCTAGTTAATAGTTTTTTTAACCTATCTTTAGACTCCTCAACTCACTTAACTAATGCAACGAACTCATCAAAAGATATTACCGATGGAAGTATTTTCTTTGCCCTTCAAGGTACGACAGAACATGGAATTAAATATTCTACAGACGCAATTTCAAAGGGCGCTTCAGTAGTTTTGTCTGACAAAGAGCTTCAATACAAAAACTCTCATAAAGTATTTTATATCCCGAATCTTCAATCAAGAATTAAAGATTTTTTGTTTAAATATTACATGATAGATAAGATGCAAGTTTTATTCTTTGGCTTCACAGGAACGAATGGCAAGACATCTTCAGCTTTTTTAACTTATCAGTTATTAGAAACTTACGGAAGAGAAGCGGCTTATTTTGGAACCATTGGATTTCAATCAAAAGATATTTTTGTAAAGTCGCCTACTACAACTCCAAGTATATTTTTCTTATTTGAGAATCTAAAAGATATTAATATTCAAGATAAGCTTTATGTTGTATTAGAGCTATCATCACATGCTCTTGATCAGAATAGGCTCTATGATTTGCATTTTAATAAGACTGGGATCCTCAATATCACTTCTGATCATCTTGATTATCATCGGACAAAAGAAGCATATCAATTGAGCAAACTCAAGGCACTAAATATAAAGTCAGACTCTAAACCCTTAATTGATAAGAGTGTAGTCCCAATAATTCGAAAGCATGACTATGATAGTAAGGGTTTTGAAATGGTTGGACTAAATAATCCAGACGGTAGATTTAATGTAAATATATATCAATACAGTCCTCAAGGATCAGAAGTCACTATTCATGATCATTTATCTGATAGACAGACATCTTTTACAAGCAAAATCTTTCCTACTTTCAATCTTTACAATTTATCTTTTGCTATTTGCATGTTATTTGATCACTTACCATTTACAGAAGAAATTACAGATTTAAATCATATTAAATTACCAATTGGAAGAAATACGGTATTGAGTCTTCAGGATAAATCTGTAGTTATTGATTTTGCTCATAATCCAGAAGCTTTTTTAAGCATACTTCATGCGTATAGCAAATTTTATAAACGCATATGGATCGTATTTGGGTGTGGTGGCGAGAGAGACAAGACAAAAAGACCAATTATGTTTGATATAGCAAACAATTTTTGTGAAAGAATTTTCTTTACTTCTGATAACTCGAGATCAGAGAGCTTTAAGTCAATCCTTCAAGATGCTACAAAGAATATTAAGTATAAGAAATTAACTGTTATAGAGGATAGAGATCAAGCAATTCATGATAGTATTTCTATGCTTCCAAAAAAAGTACCCCTTTTAATTTTAGGAAGAGGTCATGAAACCGAGCTTAATATGGGCAATGAATTGATTAAACATTCAGATATAGAAGCATCTCAAAAATATCTAGATATATGAGACTCCTTAATAACACACATCAAATCTATTCGCTTTTGGGAGAAGAGACTAGCAATTCTTCTAATGCAAACATTAAAAATGTCACAATTGACTCAAGATTAGTTAAAAAAGATTCTCTTTTTTTTGGTATTGAAGGAACGAACACACATGGAGGTAAATTTGCCAAGCAAGCGATTGGGTCTGGAGCTTCATTAGTCATTTCAGATATCGCTAATAATTCATTAAAGAACAATTACATGCATGTACAAGATGTACCTAAAGCAATGCAAGCAATTGCTAAATCATTGATGCAAAATTATGAAGGCGCTGTTATCGGATTAACAGGGAGTAATGGCAAAACCACAGTAAAAAATCTCTTATCAAAAGTTGTATCAAGATCTTATGCATCACCATCTAATCTAAATAATGAAATAGGTCTTCCTTTAAGTGTAATGGGTTTAAGTGGCAGTGATGATACAGCTATTTTTGAGATGGGGGCAGCAAGACCAGGTGATATAGAATTATTAGCTGACATTATTCGTCCTGATATTGGAATCATTACCTCGATCGGTAAGTCTCATCTAAAAGGAATGAAATCAATAGAAGGTGTATTGAAAACTAAATCAGAATTAATCTATTTCATCAAACCAGGAGGCCATACAATTATACCTTTAGGTGATTATACGGAGTATTGGAAAAGTCTTAGAAGCGATATAAATTTCATTACATTTGGTACAAATAGTGATGCAGATATTTTTATAAAAAATTTTGAAATGAACCCTTTCGGTCTTTCATTTGAGGCTTGTTCAAATCTTAGCAATTCCTCTTATTCACTAAGCACTAGCCTATTAGGTCAACATAATGCATTAAATATATTGATTGCTTTTGCTTGCAATGAAATTTTAGAAAATGATATTGATGATTTTAAGAAAAATATCGAGTCTTTTAAAAATTTTTCAAACAGATTGTCCCCATTACCTTGGATAAATAATTCAGTTATTATCAATGATTCATATAATGCAAACCCTGACTCAACAAAAGAAGGATGCATAACACTATCTAAATTTACTACCGGGAGAAAAATCATACTTCTTGGTGATATGTTAGATCTTGGAGATAAAAGCGATGATCTTCATAGAGAAATTGGTAAATTTGCAAGGAAGCTCAAAATCGATTGTTTATTGGGTTTTGGAAAAAAAGCTGAACTGTCAGTTGCACATTTTGGAAAAAATGGGAAATTCTTCAAAGATGAAATAAAGTTAAGGCAATATTTAAAAAATAATGTTCAAAAAGGGGATACCATATACCTTAAAGGTTCGCGTGGAATGAAAATGGAGAGGTTTCTAGAAAATGATTGAGTTATTAGGCTCTTATCTTGTCCAATTTGACCCTGGTTTTGATGTGCTCAGATATTTAACGCTTAGAACTCTTGGAGGGACCATAACAGCACTGTTTCTTTCTATTGTTTTGGGCCCCATAATTATTAATCTATTAAAAAAACTTCAGTTTGCTCAATCTATAAGACCAGATGGACCAAAGTCTCATCTTGAAAAATCAGGCACTCCAACAATGGGAGGATTAATAATCCTTATATCTTTAATTTTCTCATCAATTCTTTGGGCTGATTTATCTAATTTATATATATGGGTGTTAATTGCTACTGCTGTTTTATTTGGAATCGTAGGAGTAATAGATGACTATTTAAAAATTAAAGCCAAGAATTCACAAGGGTTATCTGGTAAAAGCAAATTAGTCTTACAGTCTATTTTTGCTAGCTTACTGATCTATGGATTTTTTATATTTAATCAAGATGATATTATTTTTATCTTTCCTTTTAATAAAGAATTTATTTTTGATATGCCTATTTATTTATTCTTTCTTTTTAGCATCTTTGTCGTTGTTGGCTCTTCAAACGCAGTTAACTTAACTGATGGTCTCGATGGCTTGGCAATATTACCTAGTATTTTAATAGCTGGGGGATTGGGTTTAGTAGCATATGCGATGGGAAATACTATTATTTCAGAATATTTATATATTCCACACTTACCTTTGGCAGGAGAATTGGTTGTTTTTGCAGGAGCTTTTATTGGTTCAGGCATAGGTTTTTTATGGTACAACACTTATCCAGCACAAATCTTTATGGGAGATGTTGGTTCTCTTACTTTAGGAGCAATCTTAGGTATGTTTGCAATATTATTAAGGCAAGAAATCTTATTTGCTTTTATGGCAGGAATTTTTATTTTAGAAACCCTTAGCGTTATTTTTCAAGTGACCTCATACAAACTTTTTGGCAAGAGAATATTTTTGATGGCACCTATTCATCATCACTTTGAACTAAAAGGATGGGCCGAACCAAAGGTTATTGTCCGTTTTTGGATTATTACATTTCTATTAGTTTTATTTGCATTGGCTACTTTAAAGATCAGGTGAAAAAAAAAGATTTTTTAATTCTAGGCGCTGGAAAGACAGGCTTATCTGCTGCAAAATTTTTTTCAAATTACAATAAAAGCTTTGATGTTGGGGATACTCGCAATGATCCTCCTGGTAGTGATGAAATAACTACTATCACTGATGAAGCTGATTATTTTTTTGGCAAAAATTTTTTAAAAATTAATACTCAAAAATACCATTTTTTCTTTTTATCTCCAGGATTCAATATTAGGAACATTCAAATCCATAAAAATCGTATCGTAAGCGAGCTTGATTTGTTTATATCAAAATCCATTGGAAACATAATTGTAGTTACAGGTACAAATGGCAAGAGTTCAACCGTGTCTTATATAAGTCAGATGCTAAAAAAAAATAAAATCACTCTTTTAGTTGGAGGGAACTATGGCATCCCAATGCTGGATCTACTAACTAAACAAACTGATAATTCATGCAGTATTATTGAGTTATCAAGCTTTCAGTTGGAGTTTTTTCAAGGTGATCAAACATCAAGTGACTTCTTGCGAATGGCATTATTTCTAAACTTTTCTCCTGACCATTTAGACAGGCATGACAATACTCATTATTACTATTTATCAAAAATCAAGGTCGCTAAATTATTACGACCTAATGATATCTTGTATTTTAATGGCAAAGATAAAAGGACATTAATACAAGGTAACTTCATTACAAAAAGTTTTACCAATAAATTAAAAGCTAATGATGGCGAAATAGACTTATTCAATTATGAGGCAGCCCAACTAGTTTCTTTAGATTATATGAAGCAAAATGGGCACCCCTGTAAATCATTACCTAAATATAAAGATTTAATCAAACTACCTTATCGAATGGAAAAAATGATTATTAATTCTAGATTAAGCATTACTAACGATTCAAAGTCTACAAATCCGCATTCTGTATCATTTGCACTCAACTCTTTATCCTCAGAGAAATACATTTATTTAATCCTAGGAGGAGATCTAAAACAAAACTCATTTAAAGGATTTTCAACTCAAGCAAATATCAAAAAAATATTTTGCTATGGAAAAGATGCATCAACAATAATTGATCATTTGCCTCAGAATATTGAAGCCTTGCTTATGAATACTATTGATGATGTTATTAAAGCTATCAGAGATGATTTTCATATTAATGATTCTTATGAGGACATACATATTTTATTTAGTCCGGGATGTTCTAGTTATGATCAATTTAATGATTATCAAGCAAGAGGAGACTATTTTAATGAGCTTTGTTCAGAGCATTTAAATGAATTCTAATAATAATCTTTTAGTGTTAATACCCTTTATTATCCTGTTATTATTTGGCTTAACTTTTGTAACCTCATCCTCTGTTTATGTTGCCCAAGATATGACAGGCAACCCTTTCTTTTTTGCACAAAGACACATCTTATTCCTTATTCTAGGGGCTCTTACTTTTTTTATCTTATTAAGTGTGCCATCAGATATATTTATGAAATTCGATTATTTATTCTTATTTATAAGTTTATTTTTATTATTAATACTCTTTATACCAAATGTTGGCGCCACTATTAATGGAAGTACTCGATGGATAGATCTTGGTATTTTTAAGTTACAACCTTCTGAATTGTCAAAAGTTGTTTTAATCATTTATATATCTGGCTATTGTGTTCGTAGATTAAGCCAGATCAGTACTTTATTAGGATTCTTTAGACCCATGATGGTTTTAGCTATCTTTTCAATCTTAATTATGTTGCAACCTGATCTAGGTTCTACGTTAATTATTTGTGCCGTTTCAGTCACTATTTTATTTTTTGCAGGAATTTCTATAGGCCAATTCATTATTTTATCTGGATTGATGACCTCTTTAGGCGCATTATCTATTTATTTAACACCTTTCCGTTTAACAAGATTAAGATCATTTTTAAATCCTTTTGAAGATCCAACTGATTCAGGGTGGCAGTTAACCAATGCCTTGATGGGGATTGGCAGAGGCGAATTCTTTGGAGTCGGTTTAGGAAATAGCATACAAAAAAATCTTTATTTACCGGAACCTCATACGGACTTTATTTTTGCAGTCATTCTAGAAGAGATTGGTATCCTAGGAGGCATAGGTTTAATTTTAGTATTTTCTTTTTTAGTTTATGGGATAATGAGGGTTGGATTAGAGGCATTTAAAAATGACCGCTTATTTCAAAGCTTCATCTGTTTCGGCGGTGGTTCCTTGATAGCGATTCAGAGTATTTTTAATATAGGAGTGAATATAGGTTTATTACCCACGAAAGGATTAACGTTACCTTTTATAAGCTATGGTGGAGCAAGTTTAATAACATTTATGGGGCTAGCAGGAATTATTATTAGAATTAATTTTGAAAATAAATTGACACGATGAAAGTTTGTATAGCAGCTGGTGGAACTGGCGGACATATTTTTCCTGCTTTAAGATTAATGCAAGATTTAACTAAAACAGGCCATCAAGTTATTTGGTTTGGAACAAATAGAGGAATTGAAAGACAAAATAATTTATCTGAAGTAAACCTTATTGAACTATCAGCTAAAGGTTTCAGAGGAAAAAGTTTTTTTGGTAGAATCAGTTCAATTTGGTCTCAAGCAGTCTCACTATTAGTAGTTATAAAAAAACTTATAATCTTCAAACCTCAAGTAGTTATATGTTTTGGTGGGTACGTAACCTTTCCCGTTGGGCTAGCTTCAATTATCTTAGGCAAGAAACTTTATCTTCATGAACAAAATACTGTTTTGGGAACAGTAAATAGACTCCTTTTGCCATTCTCAACGAAATGCTTTCTTGGCTTGCCACTTATAAGATTTAAAGATAGCCAAAAAGAAAAATTTATCTTAGTTGGGAACCCTATTAGAGCGAAGCAAACAGACGACAGGATGAATTCGGATAAGCATATTAAGATATATGTTACCGGAGGCAGTCTTGGATCCAGCTCTTTAAATGATATGGTGCCCAAAGTCCTTAACCACTATAAAGGAAGTCTTTCTATTCACCATCAATCAGGTCAAGATAAGAGTGAAGCAGTTATTAAGAACTATAATTCTTCAAATTTCCATGAACTTGTAATTCAAGATTTTTTTGATAATCCATATAGAGAAATTGCTTGGTGCGATTTTGTTATATCGCGAGCAGGAGCCATTTCAATTTCAGAGGTTACATCCTTAAATAAAGGAATGGTATTGGTTCCATTAGAAAACTCAGTTGATAATCATCAGTATTTTAATGCTAAGTATGTAGAAGAAAATAATATGGGATGTTTAATTGAAGAAAAGGAAGAAATAGAATCTTTTAGAATCTTGTTAGATAAAATTTTAAAGAAAGAGAGATATATAGACTGGCAAAAAGAATCATCTATTAATCATTTTAAAGCTAGTGAAAAGATCATCAAATACACAGGATTGATTTAGATGCATAAATCAATTGACCATTTTGGAGATTTAAAAAGAATTCATCTTATAGGCATAGGCGGATCTGGAATGGTTGGATTAGCAAGAATTTTATTAAAAAAAGGATTTTTGATCTCTGGTTCAGACCTGGTGATGACAGATGAATTAAATACCCTTAAAAAAATAGGCGCAAGAATCCAATTAGGACATCATCCGAGATATATCAAACATACTGATTTAGTAGTTGCATCATCTGCAATACCTAGATCAAATGATGAATTAGTTTTTGCAAGAAGAAATAAAAAAACTATAGTTCCAAGGGCTGAAATGCTATCGAGTTTAACCAAAGGTTATAGATCTATAGCTATTGCAGGGAGTCATGGCAAGACTACAACCACTAGTCTTATTGCCAATATTTTTGATGAAGCTAAATTGAGCCCAACTTATGTAATTGGTGGACAGATCCTTTCAGGACAACATAGCTCAAAGTTAGGTGAGGGGTTGCATATGGTAATCGAAGCAGATGAAAGCGATGGTTCTTTTTTACATTTGCAGCCTGAAGTAGCAGTGATAACTAATATAGATAATGACCATCTTAATTTTTATAACAATGATCAAATACGACTAAACCAAGGATTTCTTAATTTCATAGGCAATCTACCATTTTATGGTTATGTGCTTTTAAATCATGATGATAAAAATATAAAAAAAATTAAGAAAAATATTAATCGAAGATTTATTACCTTTGGTTTTTCTCAAAAGAGTGATTACCAGATTTGTATTGTCGATACAAAATCTGACTATCAAAATTTTAAAATCATCAAAAATGAAAATGATAAAGAATTCTCTTTTCAAACTTCTCTAATAGGGATTCATAACATAATCAATGCATCTGCTGCTGCAATTATTGGTATAGAAGAAGGCGTAAACTTGAAGGATATCAAACGCTCATTAAAAGGCTTTTCAGGAGTTGCTAGAAGATTTGAAAGACATAGGCTAAGAATTAATGAGAGGGAGCTAATGCTGATAGATGATTATGGACATCATCCAAAAGAAATAGAACTGACCATCGAAGCTACAAAACACTTTTGTTCTTTAAATAGTCTATGTATGATTTTTGAGCCACATCGATTCTCAAGAACCAAGCAACTGTTTAATGCATTTGTTGATATCTTAAAGAAAATACCACATTTATATTTACTAGATATTTATCCTGCTTCAGAAAAGCCTATAAGAGGTATTCATTCTAAGAATCTTGTAAAAGCAATTAATCAAGCCGGAGGTAATGCTCAACTTATTAATAGCAAACAAATACTCAGACTAGTCCAGGGCTTGGATCAGAAATTTAATTTTTTGCTGATGCAGGGAGCAGGAAGAATATCTCATATATCAGCTAGCTTGGTTAAGAAATGGAATATAAAAAAATAGCAGTCTTATTTGGTGGACACTCTTCTGAGAGAGAGGTTTCTTTGATAAGTGGGAAAGAAATTAATAAAGCACTTTTAGAGCTAGGCTATATAACCAAGTTAATCGATTTCAATTTTTCAATATCTATAGAAGAACTTAAGTCCTTTGATGCTGTCTTTATAGCTTTACATGGATTTGAAGGCGAATCAGGCAAGTTGCAAGAGGCCTTAGAAGAAAAAGACATAACATTTTTTGGAAGTAATGCAAAAGGCTGTAGGAAAACATGGAATAAGGCGAAATGTAAAGAAGCATTAATTCATGCAAACATATCCACACCTGAATATATTATTACAGAAAATATCTTAGATGAAGGGTTCCCATTGGGGAGATTTAAAAATAATAAATTCTTTTTAAAGCCAACAGAAGATGGGTCCAGCGTTGACACTTTTTTTGTTGAAAATGAGATTGAATTTGATAAAGCTAAGCAACAGATATCGAATCCTAATAGAGAGTTTATGTTAGAAGAATCAGTAAGGTATAAAGAGTTTACTGTTCCAGTTTTACATGGAAAAGCTTTACCAGTAATAGAAATTATTCCTGAGAATAGACTTTATGATTATGAAGCTAAATATAACAGTGATAAGACCCAGCTTTTAGAAGCACAACTTGACGACAGAGAACTAGGCATAGTTTCAAACATTGCTGAGTTAGCATATTCATCATGCAATTGTAAAGATTGGGCACGTATTGATCTTGTCCAAGACAAGGATAAAAATTTCTTTGTATTAGAGATTAATACTGTACCAGGAATGACATCGCACAGCTTGTTTCCTAAGTCTGCCGCGTTTCTTGGGTATGATTTCAAGACATTAATAAAGGAAATAATCAATGAATAAGATAATGATTGCAGTTATTTCCATTGTTAGTAGTAGTTTTGTAGTAGAGTTCGAAAGAGACATTTCAATTTTTTTTGAAGCTCCTATTCGGTATGACTACGAGGTGACTTTAATAAATGAACTCAAACAGAATCACTCTAAGGACAAAATGCTTAAATTACTCAATTCAAAAAATTGGATAGATAGTTATGTGTATAAAGATAATTTTTTAGGTAAAAAAAGAATTTTTATTAAGCAATTAATACCTATATTTGTATGGAATGACCGTTTCTTTATAGATTCCCACCAAAAGAAGTTCATTATTTCAAATGATGAGCATGATTTTCCATTAGTGTTTTGCCCAGAAGAAAAAATTCAAGATTTACTAATTTTTTTAGGGGATTTAGATAAGACTTTTAAAAAATTTGGTATAGGGATTGATAGAATTAGTTTTGAATATGGAGGTGGATGGCGTATTAAGTTGGAAAATCATCAAATAGTAAGAATTTCTGAAGAGATTGATACAAATTTATATAAAAAATTAACCATCTTATTTGATTATATGTTCGAAAATAATCTAAATCCTAGTATTATTGATATGAGAAACAGAAGTGGAGCAGCTTTAACCTATGCCAAATAATAAAAATGAAAATGATTGTATAGTTGCTTTAGATATTGGCACTTCTAAAGTTGTTTGTTTGATTGGTCAATTAGTTGACTCTCATTCAATTGAAATTATTGCTCTTGGATCATATCCTTCAAGTGGTTTAAAGAAAGGTGTAGTTGTGAATATAGATGCCACAACTGATGCTATAAAAAAATCTTTAGATCAAGCTAAGGCATCATATGATGGCAAAATTAAAAATGTTTATGTTGGTATAGCTGGCAATCATATCAAAAGCCTTAATTCTCATGGGATAGTAGGAGTAAAAGATAAAGAAGTCTCTTCGTTGGATATAGATAGGGTCTTAGAGGCTGCTCAAGCGGTTGCAATACCTGCAGATCAAAGCGTTTTACATGTACTCCCCCAGGAATTTGTTATTGATGATCAGGACTCCATTAGAGAGCCTTTAGGTATGTCAGGTGTTAGACTCGAATCCCATGTCCATTTGGTGACATGCGCTAATAATGCAATTCAGAACATAGAGAAATGTGTTAAGAGGTGTGGCATTCCAGTAGATGGTTTTGTTTTAGAACAACTGGCAAGCTCCTATTCAGTATTATCAGATGATGAAAAAGAATTAGGTGTTTGTTTAGTTGATATTGGTGGCGGAACTACTGATATTGCAATATTTAATTCTGGTTCTATAGTCTTTACTGGAGTTATACCTGTAGCTGGAGATCAAGTTACAAATGATATAGCAACTGTTTTAAGAACTCCTCGAGCTCAAGCAGAAGAAATAAAACAAAAGCATGGTTGCGCTGTAGCTCAATTTCCAAAAGATGGTGACAACATTCAAGTTCCTGGTGTTGGAGGAAGGCCGCCTACAGAGCTATCACGAAAATCCTTAGCTGAAATTATTGAACCAAGATATGTTGAATTATTTGAGAAAGTAAAATTAGAAATCACAAGAAATGGTTTTGAACAGAAAATACCAACAGGATTTGTTTTGACAGGAGGTACTTCTAAGATGGAAGGTGTTGCAGAGCTAGCAGAATCAATCTTTCAAACAAGTGTTAGGATAGGTGTTCCAGATAACTTCCAAGGCATGGAATCTTTGTTAAAGAATCCAATTTATGCAACAAGTTTAGGCTTATTAAATTATGGGTTTGATCAATTGCAGCAAGGTCTAGCTCTTGAAAATAATAGAGGCTTCTTTGATAAAGCCTTTGGCTGGTTAAAAAGCAACTATTAATTGCATTTCAATAAAGCATTGACTAAAATGCCAGCTCCTTGGTTATTTCTATACGGAATAATCTTTAACCAAAAGGATATTTATGAATAAATATGAGCTAATCCTAATTCTGAACCCAGATTTATCTTCAAAATTTGGTCCATACCAAGAGCACTTAGAGGGCGTTTTAAATCAACTAAGCTTTGAGATTAAGTATTGTGAAAATATTGGTACTAGGTCTTTAGCATACTCAATACTAAATCATAATAAAGCTCATTATTTAATCTATCAGCTAGAAGGTGAAGGATCTAAAATCAATGAGCTCGAATCTAAGATAAAGTATGATTCTTCAGTTTTACGACATCTCCTTTTAAAAGTAGATAGCCATTCTCTAACAGATTCTTTTTTATCAGAAGATACCAAACAAGCACAAAAGAGAGATGAAGAAAGAGCCCATGAAGCTAAACTAAGAGAAGATACCAAAATCTTACAATCAAATGGCGATAGCTCTGCTGATGATAATCCTGAAACTAATGACCTTGAAGATAATAAGAAAGACTTAGATAGTGATAAGAAGGAAAGCTCTAATGATGAACAAATAACCCCAAAAACTGATGAGAATGAACTAAAGGATGGAGAAGAAGAGAGAAATACAGACTCTGTTCAGGATTAATTATGAAGCGTATAGATTTCCCAAATAATTTTGATTATAAAAAAATTGATACTTTAAAGAAGTTTATTTCAGAAACCGGCAAAATAATTCCTGCTAGAATTTCAGGCATTTCTGCTCAAGATCAAAGACGAATAACAAAATCAATTAAGATTGCAAGATTTTTAGCACTATTACCATACACAGATAAACAAAATTAGTTATGAAAATTATTTTATTAGATAAAATTGCTAATTTAGGAGAAATAGCAGATGTAGTGGAAGTAAATTCTGGATATGCCAGAAACTTCTTAATTCCACAAAAAAAAGCTATGTTTGCTTCAGAAAAAAACCTAAAGATTGTTGAAAATAAGAAAGCAGAACTAGCAGCAGCTTCGGCAGATGAGATAGCAAAAGCTCAATCTGAGGCTGATAAAGTCACTGGTCAGTCAGTCGAGATTAAAGTACCAGTTACTGAAGAGGGTGCGTTGTATGGGTCTGTTGGAACTAGAGAGATATCAGATGCATTCTTAGCAAAAGATTTGCAGGTAGATAAGAGCAATGTCCAATTACCTGATGGACCAATTAAAGAGGTTGGAGACCATAAGATAGGTCTAAGCTTTCATCCAGAAGTTTCTGTAGAAGTTAATGTAATTGTTTCTCCAGAATAGTTGTCTTAAATCGGATATGATGTAAAAATCATTCTTTATGTCTGAATTATCAAAAGATCAAAATAATCAGGTTAGAGATCTAGAGCGAGCAGTACTCGGAGGCCTGATGTTAGAAACAGAAAGATTTGATAACGTGAGGACAATTATTTCCCATTTAGATTTTGAAGGTCCTGACCATCAATTTATTTTTGAATCAATGGGAGAATTAGTAAATTCCAATAAACCTCTTGACCCTTTAACAGTTTCAGATCGTTTGGACAGTAAAAATCTCTTGAATAAAGCAGGAGGAAAAAACTATCTTATTGATTTAGCAAGCACAACACCTAGTTCTGCTAATTTAGAATCATATGCAGAATCTATTAGAGAACAATCTATTAAGAGAAAGCTTTTAAAGGCTAACTCGGATATACGTGATCTGATTATCAATCCTGATGGTAAAGATGCATCTTCTCTACTTGACGAAGCTGAGGCCAAGATTTTTGCTTTAAACGATGAAGCAAGTCGCACCTCAGATTCTATCCAAAGTATTGATCAATTGATAAAGACTTCCATGGATAATCTTCAAAAGGGATCTAATGATGATAGTGTGCTAACTGGTTATACAGATCTAGATAAGATAACCCAAGGATTGCATAGAAATGATTTAGTCATTTTAGCAGCCAGTCCCAGCATGGGTAAGACGTCTCTAGCTATGAATATAGTAGAAAATGTTTTATTAAATGAGAAAATTGATGGAGGTATTTTATTCTTTAGCCTAGAGATGGCAGCAGAAGCATTAACAACTAGACTATTATCAAGTCATGCGAGAGTAAGCTCCCCAAATATTAGATCAGTTAATTTATCTAAAGATGATTTAAAGAAATTTACATCCTCTGCAGCGAAACTTAAGAATTTGCCCCTATACATTGATGACAGTTCATTTTTATCACCAATGGAACTCAGAGCACGAGCTAGAAGAATATCTAGAATGGAGGAAAAGGGCTTAGCATTAATAGTTGTAGATTATATTCAGCTTATGGAGATATCAGGCTCATCTGATAATCGAGCTAACCAGGTATCTGAGATATCAAGATCTTTGAAGTCTCTAGCAAAAGAATTAAACGTTCCTGTTCTTGCTCTTTCACAGCTTAATAGAGAAGTGTCTAAAAGAGATGATAAAAGACCTAGAATGTCAGATCTTAGAGATTCAGGCTCTTTAGAACAAGATGCAGATCTAATCGTCTTTATTCACAGAGAACCTGACCCAAGCTCTAATCAGCAATTTAGTGATTTAACTGAAATAATAATATCAAAACAAAGAAATGGTCCTACTGGAAAAATAAATCTAACTTTTATGGGCAAATATACTCGTTTTGAAGACTATGCTGTTAGTAGCTATGCTGATTCTTTTAATCAATGACAACCTTTTCAGCTGAAATTCATATAGATTTCTCTATTATTAAAGAGAATATATCTCTTCTTAAAAATCAAATTTCGAACACAACAAAATTTCTTGCTGTTATAAAAGCAGATGCTTATGGCCATACTTTAGGAAGTTTTGTTAAAAATTTAGATGGTTATATTAATGGTTTTGCTGTAGTGAGAATAGAAGAGGCTCTAGAAATACGTAAAATTAGCTCACAACCAATTCTATTAATGCAAGGTATATATACTGATGAGGAGGCTGAAATTGCTAAAAAAAATAACTTCACCTGTGTAATTCATAATATTAATCAGTTAGAAATATATAAGAACCATTTATTACATAAATCTGTTTGGATTAAGCTTAATACTGGTATGAATAGATTGGGGTTTGTTGATTCTGAATTAGATCATTTATCTGAATTTCTAAATAGAGATAATGTCCTCATGACACACTTAGCATCTGCAGAAGACCCCAATAACCCATCAAACTATAAGCAGATAGAATTATTTAACAATATACACTCTTTATATCCTCATCTTAAAAGAAGCATCTTAAATAGTGCAGGAGTTATGCATTTTCCAGAACACTCTTATGAGTGGGTTAGATGTGGTATAGGGATGTATGGGGGCCTACCTGCCTTTCCTTTATTAAAAACAGCTGTTAGATTTCGAAGTAAGGTTATAGGTATTAGAAAACTCAAGCAGGGAGATGCTGTGGGTTATGGAGGGAGGGTAACTGCTAAATCGGATAAAACTATTGCATTAGTTTATTGTGGGTATGCAGATGGGTTTCCTCAAAGTGCTCTTGATGGCACAAAGGTCATGATCAATCATCAAGAAGCAACAATTTATGGACAAGTCTCTATGGATTTACTTACGATTGATATTTCAAAATGTCAGAATATTAGATTTGGTGATTGGTGTGACTTTTGGTCTCCTGAATTGTCTATCAATGAGAATGCATTATTCAATAATTTGATTTCTTATGAATTGATGAATAGAGTAGACCCTAGAGTAAAGAGAGTGATCTATGAAAATAACTAATCTAGATAATAGTCCCAGAAATATTCGATATGAAGAAGATCTAGAAGATTTTTTAGATTCCTCACATATTGAAGATATCGTTGAAATTTTTAAGACGCCTTTAACAGGCTCATATAATTGGGACTATACCCTTCAAGATAACAGAATTAAGAAACTTTATGAGCTAGGTAAAGAACTCAATTGGAATGCAGAGCTAGATATTGATTGGTCAAGACCTTTTGAAAAAATAACTGAGCCACCTGAAATATTTTGGGATGAGTATGCTCCTTATGCAAATATGCCAGATCAAAAAAAAGTAGATTTCATCAACCATAGAATTGCATGGAGTCAAAGTCAATTTCTTCACGGAGAACAAGGAGCTCTTTTAGTGGCATCTCAATTAACCTCATGTGCGCCTACCTATAATGCTAAACTCTATGCAGCTTCTCAAACATTCGATGAAGCTCGGCATGTAGAAGCCTTTAACCGCTATATCCAGACTCGAATTAAAATGATGTACCCTATTGGAAATGCACTTAAATCTATTTTAGATAAAATTCTTACAGACCCAAGATGGGATTTAAAATTCATTGGTATGCAACTTATCATTGAAGGTTTAGCTTTAGCAGCTTTTCAGACCTCCAGAGAACTTACTAAAGATCCGGTTTTATCTGACATGCTGGGCTTAATTATTCGTGACGAGGCTAGACACGTTACATTTGGAGTAAATTATCTAGAAGAATATGTTGCTACTTTAAGCAAGAAAGAAAAAGAAGAGAGGGCACAGTTTGCATATGAAGCTTGTTGGCTAAGTCGCGAAAGGTTGTTATCAGTGGATGTATTTGAGCACTTTGGATGGGACGTGGAAGATGCCCGGCAATTTCAGCTGGGCTCAGATATTAACAAACATTTTCAAAAACTTTTATTTCAAAGAGTGATGCCAAATCTTAGAAGAGTGGGCCTTCTTACTGATTCTGTCAAGGATAAATTTGATGATCTTGGTATTCTTGAGTTTGCTTCTGATGAGAGTGATGCAGAAATTGATTGGGCTGATTTATCAAGACCTTTATTTGAAGAATCTGCATAATTTGTTTTTATTAGCATCATAATCTGATATTCTGTATTCCCATCAAAAGAAAATAATTGATGGCTCAAACAAAGTATATTTTTATAACCGGCGGGGTAGTTTCTTCATTAGGCAAAGGTATAGCTTCTGCTTCTTTAGGTGCTTTATTAGAA
>CAYFFR010000009.1:0-43248 GCA_964342675.1 uncultured Gammaproteobacteria bacterium | reverse complement strand
AGTTAGATCAGTGGTGTTTTGATTGACAGCAGCAGCAACACCTATTTGCTCCTGTGAAAATACAAAATTCCCAATTAATAATAATGGTACTGTAAATGCAGTAATAAATAAGCGATGGAACAATTCTTATCTCTCTTAACAAAAAATGTGTATGAATTGGAGGCTATTCTAACAAATCAAATGATGTTAAGCATATTAACCAAAGCATAAATATGATAATTGAGCTGACAATTGATTAGCTGACCGCTTATAGATGTTAATGGTGCTTCTTGAATCACTAAAGTTTAAATTCATAGAGGTGGACCAACATGCGTTAAGTTGTTTTGAAAAATTAAACTTAATGCTAGAAAAACGATCGTTACGCATACCAAATAATGGGTAAGGATCATCATGAGACTTCCTAAAATAAGTATATTTTGAATTAAACAACCAATTATTATTAAGAGTTTTGGATAAGCCTACCTCAAACAGGTAATTTTCATAAAACTCATACAAGGCTTGAGCTCTATAGTTTTCTAATGAAACTTTGTAATTAACCATAGAATTAATTGCGGGTACATTAAATGATTGTCCGAAGGAAACCCCATTGAGTCTGCCATTTTTTTGAATGCTTGATCGAAAATCTTTTTGGTCGCGATAGTATGAAAATAATACCGAGCTACCATTAGTCAAAATACCGCTATAATCCAAACCCAATCTATAACTCCGCAGTATTTCCTCCCTATTCATCGTGACCCTCAACAAATTAAGATTGGGTATGAATGACGCATCATCTAAATCTATAAAAGTGAAATAATTTTCGTCTAAATTAAAAATTCTTCTAGCAGATATCACGTTGGACTGAATATCAAATTTAGAATATTCTCTAAACCGATCACTACCAACGGCAAAGAAATACTGCACGGAATCGCCTCTAGGATGATTTAAATCATGATTGATAGTCAAAGAATAATTCATAACCCTAGATTGATCTGAGTCACGTTTTGAATCAGGATCAACTGAGAGTAAAAAATCACCAATATCAATAAAATCTGCATTGATTCCATTGTTTCCATTGGAGGTGTGCTTGACTCCTAAAGACACAACATGGTTAACTTGAAAAGGTTCTTGAGCCTCTTCGATTTCACTTAAAAAAAGTTCTACCTTTGCCAATACTTCTGCAGGCGGATCATATTCTTTAACGCTGTTTAGATAGCTTTTGGCTAATGCGAAGGCACCCAATCTAAAATATAAAACGCCCAACTCTAATCTGATGCGTGGTAAATCTGATTCATAAATTAACATCTGTTCAAACACCCCAATAGCAGCCTCAAGATCTCCCACTAAAATAGATAAATTGGCATATTTAAATAGTAAATTTAAATTGGTGGGATCTTGGAATAGTTGTTTAAATACTTCTTCTTTCTCTTGCTGGATCTGCTCTAAATCAGCAGGATCTGAAATTGTTGGCGCTACATTCTGTGCAAAAGTATTGCTGGAATACAAAAGAACCAGAAAAGGTATGTACAAGAGCCTGTTATAATTCATTTCCCTTACCAAGTAATGGATATAATACAAGAAATTTTATTAAATAAAATGAAATAATAATGCAGGGTACTATCAAAAAATACGTTCGTGTAGGATTGCTGATTGGGGCCATATTAATTAGCATATTGCCTGTATTCGATCCACTGAAAATTTTTACAAATTTACAGAACTTTTCCTTTGATACTTTCCAAAGAATAATCCCAAGAGCAAAGACTCAAGACGACCCCTTAATCATTATTGATATCGATGACAGGTCTCTAGAAAAAGTAGGTCAGTGGCCTTGGTCTCGGACTACGTTGGGAGCATTGCTTGTTCCAACTTACCCAGCAGCTGCGTTAGGTTTTGATATTGTCTTTGCAGAACCAGATAGAACAAACCCAAAAAATTTAGTTGCTCAATACCCAAACAATGCAGCTTTAAAAGAACAAATCATGCTGCTACCCGATAATGACAAAAAGTTTGCAGAGCTTATCAAAGATCATGGTACGGTCGTGCTAGGTCAGGCGCTTAATAATAATTTAGGTGATCCTAAAAATATATCTAATAAGTTTGGGCTGGTAACTCAAGGAGATGATCCGAAAATATTTCTAACCGATTATCAAAATCTTACATCCAACATCGCTATTCTTGAGCAAGCTGCAGCTGGATTAGGTTCCATGAGTATAGGAAATAATGATGTGGTAGTAAGACAGCTGCCTACATTCGAACAGGTTAATGGTCAAGTTGTACCCAGCATCGGCCTAGAGATGGTAAGGGTAGCCATTGGTGCATCAACATATCAAATTAAATCCTCGAACGCTTCAAGCGAAGAAGCTTTTGGAGAAAATACAGGGATCAATAATATTAAGCTTGGGCCCTTAACAATGCCTACAACAGCAAATGGTAATGCTTGGATTTACTACACCCCTACTTCAAACCTAACAATCATCTCTGCTTGGGATGTTCTATCGGGGAAAATTGAACCTGAAACGTTTGAAGGCAAGGTTGTTCTTGTTGGAACTTCAGCATCAGGTCTAGGAGACTTAAGATCAACGCCCATAGAAAAAAATATACCTGGAGTCACAATTATTGGTCAGTTCATTCAACAAATCATTGATGGTACCTTCCTAGAGCGTCCTGATTGGTTATTTGGAGCAGAATTTCTTGTGGGTCTGATCCTATCAATCCTTATTACACTTTCTATACAAAGATTGGGTCCAATCGGTGGCTTAGGTATTTTCTTAGTAGGATCTTCAGGCATCATTGGTTCTAGTTATTACTTCTTCAAATCAAAACTATTTTTAGTAGATCCTATTTCGCCTTTAATCATTTGTTTACTGGTTTATGTACTTGTAACTTTTTTTAATTTTCTATTCACTGAACTTGAACGAAGCAGGGTTCGAGGCGCATTCTCTCAATACTTATCACCGGAAATGGTTAATCGACTAGCTGAATCCAGTGAATCTCTAGTGCTGGGAGGTGAAAGAAAAAAAATGACGTTTCTATTTTCAGATATCAGAGGCTTTACTCAAATTTCTGAACAATACAAAGAAGACCCAGAAGAGTTAACCCGATTGATTAATGAATTACTAACCACCCTATCAGATGCTATTTTAAATAACGGCGGTACTATTGATAAATATATGGGTGATTGCATTATGGCTTTTTGGAACGCACCAACTGACCAACATGACCATGCGATGCTCGCTATGAAAGCAGCGCAGGATATGCGCGATGCATTGCAACAGTTTAATCAAGAATCAGTTCAACGTTCTGAGCAGACTATGGAAATAGGTATAGGGATTAATTCTGGCTATTGCATCGTCGGTAATATGGGTTCTGATAAACGCTTTGATTACACTGTGTTAGGTGACTCAGTAAACCTTGCAGCACGATTAGAGGGACAATCTTCAAGTTATGGTGTGAATGTTATGGTTGGTGAGGCTACCAAAGAGCTATTATCAGATCAGCATTTCTTAGAGTTAGATTTAATTGCAGTGAAGGGTAAAGCTGAGCCTGTGAAAGTGTATACTCCTTTTGAACTTGCCGATAGCTCTAAAGCTATGGATCTCATCCAGCAACATGGTAATTTCTTAGATGCCTATCGCAGACAGAGCTGGGATGAAGCATTAGACATGAAAAATAAAAATAGCAATGAAATACCTGAGCTTAAAGTATACTATGACCGATTTGAACAAAGGATTAATGATTTGAGAGAAAATCCACCTGGACAAGATTGGAATGGAGTGAATGTTGCAACAACGAAATAAACCTGTATTAGTTTTTATGTCAGCATTGATATGCTTGGCAATGAATCTAAAATCAGAGGCTATTATCAATATTGAAGATCAAAGAAAAGAAGGAGAAATTGGTCTTTTTAATTCAATCAGCGCTTCCTTAGATGCATCCAGAGGTAATAGAGATAGAGATAATTATAGCCTTTCATATAGATTAGATAACAACACTGAAACCATTGATTCATTTATTATTTATAGTCAATCAGAAAGAAAGTATGAAGGTACAGTGAAGGATGAATCAAACTTTTTTCATGCAAGGTTAGTACTAAAAAATAGCTCTGATCTTCACTATGAAGTGTTTGCCCAAGTTAGTGAAAACCCATTTCGTAACTATAAAAACAGAGAAGTAATCGGTGGTGGATTACGGTGGCTACTGAATGATCACGCGCGTTTAGGAATCTCATTAATACAAGAAGATGAAGAAGGCTTAGATGGAACACAAACTAAAACTGATCGAATGAACATATATTTTCATGATGACTATGAGATTGATGAGAACATCACGTTCAATACTACTTTGTATTTTCAACCATCGCTGGACGAATATGAAGATGATTATAAAGCAAGCATTATTTTTGCTTTTGATTTCTTGATTAACCAAAATCTTGAGATTACCTTGCAATACTCAAGATTTAACGATTCAATGCCTCCAGTAAATTCTGATAAAATGGACGAAGGTATTTCAACAAAATTTACCTATAACTTCTAATAGAGTGTAATTATGGAAGAGCAAGCAGTTCAAAACAGTACGCCAGAGTCAGTTGGATTCATGGAATATTTAAACGATGTGTGGGAAAACGGCCTCCTAGGGATAGGGATAACTGAAATCACCGTATCTATTGTCATTTTATTTGCCGGTTTAATCCTTAGAGGAGTTTTCATCTCAAGGGTATTGAAATGGTTAGAAATGCTATCTAGCAAAACTAAATCTGAAATTGATGATGTCTTATTAGGAGCCTTAAGAAAACCCTTGGGTTACGTTCCAATTACAGTAGCTCTATACCTAATAACTGTTTATCTACCTTTAACAGGTGTTGCTGATGTAATTGCCCAAAACTTAGTTAAGGCTGCAATTGCATTCACTATATTTAGCACTCTTTCCAATAGTGTTGCACCAATTTTCGAGGCTTTTTCAACTTCCACCCTGCTCACAGCATCCATGACAACTTGGCTAGAACGAGCAGCGAGACTCTTGATTTGGGTAATAGGTGTTGGGGTTATCTTAGATATCTTTGGAATTCAAATTGGGCCTTTGGTTGCAGGTTTAGGTTTATTCTCTGTAGCAGTAGCATTGGGAGCACAGGACTTATTCAAAAACCTAATTTCAGGTATCCTGATTATTGGAGAGAATCGATTCCAACCAGGTGACAGAATTGAGGTTGAGGGTCAGCTTCATGGTGTGGTTGAAAGTATTGGGTTCAGGTCTACCTTAATTCGTATGTTTAATACAGCACCTATGTTAGTACCAAATAAAGACTTATCAGACGTAAAAGTTATCAATCATGGAGAGATGAAGTTCAGAAGAATTAACTGGAACATTAATCTAATATATTCCACCACTCAAAAAGAACTTGCAAAAATTTGTGATGAAATAACAGAATATATTAAAAACTCGGAACAATTTACTGAGAACCCACTCCAAGAATCATTTGTTAAAACAAGTGAATTAGGTTCAAGTTCTATTGATGTTAGGGTGTTGTGTTTTACTGAACCAATTAACTTGACCGATTTTTCCAATGTTAAGCAATCATTGATTTTTGAAATTATTAGGATTGTTAGAGCAAATGGGTCTGAATTTGCCTACCCATCTACTTCTGTTTACGTGGAAGATAATGAAACGGGTGATAAAAAGGATTACGAATTCCAGCAAGCTGAAACGGTAGATGAAAATACTGAACTCGATCCAGATTCAGGAACTTAAATCTAACTAGAACGATCTTTAACGCTTGCCTCTATTTCTTTAAATAAGGCCTCGTGTTCTTCAAAGAGCTCCTCTAAATCAGATTGCTTCAATTCAAGTAACTTACTATCTTGTGTGACTGCAATGGTTGCATTTCTAGGAGATGAAGCAATCAGTGCCATTTCTCCAAAAAAACTGCCAGGCCCTAAGACAACTGGATCATCTAATAAGACTTGGACTTCTCCTTGATCAATAATAAACATCGAGTCAGCATCATCTCCCTCCTCAAATACTATGTCATTTTTATTAAATAATCTTACATCTAGCTTGTCATTAATTTTGCCAATGGCACCCATGGGTAGGTCTTTGAATAAAGGTATAGATGCAATTGCTTCATATGAAATAAAAAAATTTCGTTTTTGTATTTCTTCATAATATGCTGAAGCTAAAATTGCCGCTGGCAAAGCAAACATACCAATACCAACAAACATAGTAAATCCAGCTAAGACTTTACCTAGCTCTGTTGAAGGTGTGACATCACCATAACCAACTGTTGTTAGTGTTGCTATGCCCCACCACATTGCTGAAGGAATACTACCAAACTGTTCTGGTAAACTCGTGCGTTCTAAAAAATGCATGATGGTAGATACGACTAGCAGGATTGAAATGACCATTAGCTGTGAACCCAACAAAGCGTTTCTTTGCATGACTATGGTCTTTAATAGAGTATTGGTAGGAACTAAGAACTTTGAAGTTTTAAATATTTGAAATAACCTGAACAATCGTAAAATTCTTAAATCATATATTCCAAAAATTATTTCATTGATAAGTACGGCTAAATCTAAACATAATAAAAAATCTATTTTCCTATAAATAATCAAACGGAAAATAAATTCTATAGAAAATATAACTATCGTCAGTACATAAAAAAGATCAAAGAAATATTCAACAGAACGAGTTATATCCATTGAGGTTACTATCTGATCAACAATAGTTAAAGCAATAAGAATGCCTACAAACTTTAAAAATATGCTTTCAAAAAAGGATTTAAATTGAAACATGTATGAATTATATATGACGAGTTAAAAACTATACATTCAGTAATAAAATTATATATATGTTTCAGGAGAAAATTCTGATAGGATTAAGTCTCGTTTATAGGAGGAAAAATGTTCGAAATATATAAAGATAAAGCTGGCAAACATCGTTTTAGATTGAGGGCTCGGAATGGAGAAATTATATGTGCTTCTCAAGCCTATGCATCACGATCATCTTGTCGTAAAGGAATTAAATCTGTTGCCACTAATGCAAAATCAAAAAATGCTTTTCAAACCAAGCAGAACAAAGCTGGTAAATGGACTTTTAATATTGTGTCTGGTAACAATAAGGTTGTCGCAACATCTCAAAGTTATGCAGATAAGGCATCAATGAACAAAGGCATTAAGAGTGTCATGACTAATGCCCCTAAATTAAACATTGCATAAATAAATTTAATTTAATTTTATGTTGTCTGAGCAAGGTATTTTAGTTGCAGTAATTAGTGTCTTGCTTGGACTGCTTGTTTGGGGTCGCTGGAGGTACGATGCTGTCACACTAGTGTGTTTAGCTTCTCTAGTTTTGTTTGAGGTGATCCCTATAAGTAACGCTTTTTCTGGATTTGGCCACCCTGCCGTTATCATTGTAGCTTTAGTCTTACTGATAAGTCGGGGCTTACAAGAATCAGGCTTCATCAGCTTAATTGGTAATCAGTTAGCAAAACTAACATTATCAGAAAATCAATATCTTATTGTTTTGCTTTGCATTGCGGCTTTCCTATCATCGTTCATGAACAACATTGGCGCAATGGCATTGTTGCTACCGGTTACCATTGCTATCTGCCAGAAAATGGAGTGGAATCCTTCTAAGTTTTTGATGCCTCTTGCATTTGCAAGCATTCTTGGTGGGATGAATACAATGATTGGAACGCCACCTAATATTATTATTTCTCAATTTAGGCAGGACTTCACCAAACAAAGCTTTAACTTCTTTGATTATTCATATGTTGGTGTAGCTGTAAGTTTAATGGGAATTATCTTTATTGGGATCATTGGTTATAAGTTTGTAAAGATTAGATTAGAGAAAGGAGGTGAAATCAAACTGATAGATCTTAAAAATTACTTATTTGAATTAAGAGTTAAAGAAGGGAGCAAGGCTATTGGAAAAAGACTATCTGAGATTAAGAAGATTGCTGGTCCTGAAACTGAAGTTATGGGTGTAGTAAGTGATTCAGGAGGTGTGTCAAAAGTTTCCATGGCAACCAAAATTACTGAAAATCAACTGTTGGTTATTAAAACCTCTCCGGATGAAATATCAAATCTACAAAGAAAGCTGGGAGCAGAAATTGCTGAGGATTTAAATACCATTAAAGAATCAGATCTAGAGGAAATTGAGGTCATGGTAACTGCTAACTCTAGACTGGTAGGACGTAAGCATGATTTTTTAAAACGACTTGCATCTGAAGAGTTAGCGCTCCTCGGATTATGGAGACAAGGAGCAAAATTTAGAACTAGGCTAGCACGAGAAACTTTTAAAGTTGGGGACGTTTTACTGTTAGGTGTAAGAACTCTCGATGAGCATGGGGTAAGAGAAAGAATAAAACACTTAGGTTTAATGCCTTTAATGGAGCGAGATTTACAAACCATACCCAGTAGAAGCAGATTAATCAAAAGCCTGATATTCTTTACCACTGCTTTGAGTCTTGCTGCATTCAATGTGATTAACATTGTGATTGCATTTTTGCTATGCGTCTTGGCTTTTATTTCTATTCGTGTCTTAAATGGGAACCTTTATCGAAGCATAGAGTGGCCTGTTATAGTTATGCTTGCTGCGATGATCCCTATAGGACAAGCCCTCCAAGATACAGGTCTCTCTGAACAAATTGCTAGCTTCATTGCTGTTTATGCTCAATCTCTTCCACTGCATTGGTTAATCCTCATCATATTAGTAATAACAATGTTTGTTTCAGACCTGATTAATAATGCAGCAACAGCAATTATTATGGCCCCCATCGCATATAACCTAGCGATTACTATGCCCGGGGAACCAATTGATGCTCTTTTAATGGCCGTTGCTATTGGTGCAAGCTGTGCTTTCTTATCACCTATCGGCCACCAATGTAACACGCTGGTCATGGGTCCAGGGGGTTACAAATTTGGTGATTACTGGCGCTTGGGGCTACCACTTGAAATTGTTATTGCTCTTATAGCGGTACCAATGATTATGTTTGTTTGGGTCTAACTGTTACTGACCTAAAGTTGCAAGCTGATCAACAAATTCGAAGAAATTCTCTTGAAATAATTCTTGTTCTCCCTCTTCTTTTGTAATAGGAGTAGTCACATGATCAATATCAAGTGTAATTAATTCTTCTTGGTCTAGAAAATTTAATATTGGAATAATTATCTCCATATCATTAATTTCTTGTATCCATTTGAATTGACGCCATCGCTGTACGTTACCGCCAGTAGGCTCATACTTTGTCACTTTAACAGCAACCACATCATTCGCTCTATCAACAAATATATATTGGCCGAACTTACCGCTGGCCTGGTAGATTGTTCCATCTTGATCGTCTTTAGACATCCACCAATGCAACCCATAACCTCCTCTAGGAGCTAAACCTAATGATTTAAAATCCCAATCAGTGCTTAGGCTTGCATCAACGTATTCTTTACTAATTAATTGATTATTATTCCAAGCTCCATTACGAGAAAATAATAAGCCAAACCTTGCATAATCTCTTGGGCTCATATCTATGCAGCAATAAGTAAGCACGTTTTCTGCTTCATCCCTCCATAGAGTCTTAGTTGTAACACCTATAGGATCAAGAACACGACTTGATAATAGAGTATCTGCTTTTTCTCCTGTAGCAGCATATAGAATATCGCCTAGTAACATTGAATTGACATTATTGTATTCAAATTGCTGTCCTGCTCTTTTTTCAACTCCCACTTGTTTTGCGTAATCTAAATGATCGGATTGAAAAAACATCATTTCATGCTCATGCTCAGGGAACTCTAATCCGCTCGACATGATTAAAAGATCTCGTATGGTTATCTTCGATCTATCATCATTAAAATACTTCAAGTATTTAGAAACAGGATCATCTAAGCTTTCTATCTCTCCTTTATCTATTGAGATCCCAATTAAAGCAGCATAAAAACTCTTTGCCATAGACCATGAAGTTGCCAATGAATTTTGATCAAAGTTATCTGCATATTTTTCTGCAATTAAATAGCCGTCCTTAATAAGAACGACTCCTTGAGTCGAATCATCTGCAAAGGCTATATCAAATAATTGCTCTATCTTTTGTGAGTCTATTCCCAGTTTAGATGGCTCCCTATCATCCCATTCGGTACCTGGAAAAACAGAGCCATAAGCTGAGCTCGAGACTAGATATATGAATATGATCAAGCTATGTAGTAGTTTCAATGTAACCTCCTATTAAATGGTAGACCCGAGCAGATTTGAACTGCTGACCTCTGCCATGTCAAGACAGCGCTCTAACCAACTGAGCTACGGGTCTATTAAAAATTGAATATTGGTTTTTTCAGTGGTTGCTATTGTAAGACAGGTTGAAAGAAATATAAATTTAAACGGTACTGTTTTTAATAAATTCCTGAGTCTCCAATAATATGGTTTTTTGATGCGCATCAGAATTAGCTAAAAGTTTCTCTAATTCATTCAATGTTTTATCCATAGAACCCCATTTACCTTCTGTTGCGAGACGCTCTTGTAAAAGCTCTTCAAAGCGATTCATCATATCTTTTGGTGCTGACTCAGGGTACATCTGACAAATTAACCTTTCTGCAAACAAACGATAACGATCATCTTGGATATTTCTTGCTATTTTAATCCTGTGAGATTCATCTTCTATCCTATGAAAATCATCCATTAAATCTTTATCCCTTTTATCTGGAAAACCTCCTGAATAAATCGCTTCCTCAGCATGGTTTGGTTCAATGGAATTAAAAATACGATCAGCCATAGCTGTGCTAACGTGCTCTTGAAATTCAATGTTTTCTTTAACTAAGTTTGCTCTTTTTTGTAATTCTTGTTCTGACATATCAAATACAGATTTGTCTTTAAGCATTTCAGCAGGACAAATTGGGATAGTTTTATTGACCTTATATTTCTTAAGAGGTCCATCTCTGCTGTTACTTTGTACCATCTTATGAATATCAGGAACTTCTAACGAGAAGATATCTTCTGGATCATAGCTCAGATCAAAAAAGACAATATCATTGGGTCTAGAAATATCACCTCCACAGATAACAACAGGATAACTAAATCGCTCTCTTCTATAGACTTCTCCTAAAGCTAGATAAGTGTTAGCATTCAATGCATTTTTCAAGCCTTGTTTTGTTGCTGTTGATAGGTAAAAGTCTACCCACTCAGGTAAAGCTTGGTCGAGTAATTTAAAAAGATCTATCATAAATCTACAGTCAGCCATGGCATCATGCGCCTCTGCTGTATCAATTCCATTGGCTGAAGCTAGATCTTCGAGCTTTAAACTAATACCTGGACCTTCCTCAAATAAAGGAATATTGATGGCATCGGTAAAAAAAACAGCTAAATTATGCATCATGGTTAATAAGTCTAATCGTCCATTGCCCTGAGTTTGAGTTATGTACACATCTAATAAGTTCCAATAAAACTGTCTTCGAATTAATTCATCATCAAAAGTATGGCCATTAAATGAGATAAAAATACCTGGATCATCAATGGTCCATTCTCTCCATTGACGATTTAAACCTAACATCATCTGATAATGCGAAACATTTGAATTCAATAAATTTGTTTTTTTATTTGCTAACATTGCCCTAGGTTGAGGAATGACCCAGGGTAAAGGCCTGCAAGAAATATTCTGTTCTTCTATGGTATGGAAATCGCGATTAGTCTGAATTGAGCCACACTGCAGAATTTGTGAATAATCTCTTTGAATGCCAGTTGTCTCGGTATCGTAAAAGATTAAATTATTCACAGGCTATCAAAATATCTTTAGCTAACTCCTTGATATCTCCGATTATTCAACTGCATCTTCTTCAACCGCATGTTTACCAAGTTCATATCGGGCAACAGCTCTTCTATGAACTTCATCAGGTCCATCTGCCAGCCTCAAAGTCCTCATACCTGCATACATTCTTGATAAAGGAAATACTTGAGAAACACCAGCACCTCCATGTAATTGAATAGCACGGTCGATTATTTTGAGTACTATATTTGGAACTGCAACTTTGATTTGTGCAATTTCACTAGCTGCAATCTTATTGCCAACAGTGTCCATCATATGAGCGGCTTGAAGTGTTAGTAATCTCGCCATATTGAGTTCTATTCTTGAATCAGCAATCACATCAAAATTTCCACCTAAATGAGCAATGGGCTTACCAAATGCAATTCTTGATTGGCCTCTTTTGCACATCATCTCGATGACTCTTTCTCCTAACCCTATTGCTCTCATGCAATGATGGATTCTTCCTGGTCCTAGTCTGCCTTGAGCAATTTCAAAACCTCTACCCTCACCCAGAATCATGTTTTCTTTAGGAACTCTAACGTTATCAAATTTTAAATGAGCATGGCCATGAGGTGCATCATCCCAACCAAAGACATTAAGCATTTTTCTTGTTTCTATTCCTTTTGTATCCGTAGGCACCAAAATCATTGAATGCCTTTTATGTCTTGGTGAATCAGGGTCTTGATCGGTTACACACATAAAAATAATGATTTTGCATCTAGGATCTCCTGCTCCAGATGTCCACCACTTTTCTCCATTGATGACATATTCATCTCCGTCAAGGACAGCAGTAGCTGCCATATTAGTTGCATCTGATGAAGCCACACCTGGCTCAGTCATCCCAAATGCAGATCGGATTTCACCTGCCAACAATGGTTTCAGCCATTGGTCCTTTTGTTCTTCTGAACCATATCGGACCAAAACTTCCATGTTCCCAGTATCAGGTGCAGAACAATTAAAAACTTCTGAAGCAATACCAGATTTACCCATTTGTTCTGCTAAATGTGCATATTCGAAATTAGTTAATCCTGCTCCTAATTCGCTCTCAGGCAAAAATAAGTTCCACAAACCAACAGATTTTGCTTTGGCTTTCATATCTTCAATCACCGGAGGCACACACCATCGCCCACCTTCTTCAACTTGGCTCTCATATGTAGCTTCATTTGGAATGATCTCCTTGCTAATGAAATCAGTAACCTCATTTAATAATTTTTGTGTTTTCTCATTTAATTCAAATTTCATCTTGATTCCCTAAAAGTTATTGTGATTTGCCAATATCATAACACCTATCATATGCATTTATGAGATCATATTTTGTAATCTTGAGATCTTTGAAGTGAGATCAAATATACATAACCTAAAAGAATAAATTTTCTAAATGAAGAGATGCATTGAGTTATTCAAACTACTAAGATAGTATTATAAGTTCTGTGAATAATGTGGTACTTTATCTTTCCTAAACTTATAAATTAATCATGAAAATTAGCTCATTTGATCTAAATTTGTTTGTCATCATGAACGCTATCTATACAGAAGGAAGCTTAACTAAAGCTGCCAGTGTTGTTGGTATAACACAACCGGCAGTATCCAATGCCTTGTCTAGATTAAGAGAAAAGTTTAATGATGATCTCTTTGTAAGAACAGGAGCAGGAATGGTGCCAACTCATAAAACAGAAAACATGATTAATGACATACGAAATGCTCTAAGTCTGATGCAAAAAAGTGTCAATGCACCAGATGAATTCAACCCCGATACAAGCGAAAGAACATTTAGAATATCTCTTGGAGATATATCTGAAGGAAGAATACTCCCTTTTTTATTAGAACAAATTCATAACTCCGCACCAAAAATTTCTATAGAAAGTTTTTATACCGACCGCAAGGAAATAGTTCACTCGCTTGCTACAAATGAGCTGAACTTTGCTATAGATCCCATCATTCCTAGATCAAAAGATGTCTTATCTCTAAAGGTCTTTGAAGATGATTTTGTTTGCGCACATCGTGCAAACCATCCGATTACTAAATTGCAAAAATTTGATATGGATGCTCTGTTAAAGCAAAAGTTCGTAAATATATCTAATAGAAAGCGTGGTCCATCCATCATAGATCTAGAATTATCTAAACTTCAACTTGAACGAACGATTTCGCTTAGAGCTCAACATTTTTTAGTGACTCCAGAAATTGTTAGGTCAACTGATTTAGTAATGGTTTGCTCTCAAAGCTTTGCTGTAAAGCATGGCTTGCATTTCATGAATCTTCCGATTGAACTACCACCAGTAGAACAATACTTAATCTGGCATTCGAGCAACGACAATGATGGTTCCCATATTTGGATGAGGGAGCTTATTATTGAAGCATTTAAAGCAGCTAAAACTAACTAGACTTTACCGCCTTGCCATAATAATTATAGGTAAGGATCTTGGGTCCTTTAATATACTTTTTCTGAAGCTGTTCAAATTTAAAGCCGCTCTTAGAAATAATTAATTCTATATTCCGGTTTAAGTGACATCCCCCACCAATTTTTTTCCATGTCGGAGTTAGTCGATGCTGCCAAGCCTCAACCTTTGGATCAGGAGATAACCCATGTTCTGTGAATAAAAATATCCCTTCATTTTTTAAAACCCTTCTAACTTCAAGCATGGCTTCATCAACATTTGGGATAGTGCACAAACTATAACCAATCACTACAGAATCAAATGATTGATCTTCATATGGCAAATTCTCAGCAATTCCAATATCTAATTTAATAGGAAAGTTATAATTTTGAAGTCGTTGTTTCGCTATCTTGATTGATGGCTCAGCGGGATCTATCCCCCTAACAGTCTTAACCTTAGTTTCATCGTAAAACTCTAAGTTATGACCTGAGCCTATTCCTATTTCTAGAATATCGCCATATGCCATAGGTAATATTTGAGAACGCTTATTTCTAAACCCTTCTGTACCACAAGCAAAATCTATAAATCTTGGTAGAATAAATCTATCGTAAAAACTCATTGTCCCCTTAAATCATGGCCTGATCTAGCTACCAACCCACCATCGCAAGTGATAGTCTCACCAACAGTATAAGCACCCGCTCTGGAACATAAAAAAATCGTTAAGCCTGCAATATCTTCTGCTGTTCCAACTCTATTTCTAGGATTATTCTTTGCAAGTCCAGAGTAATCATGCCCCACAACCGATCCCATCATGTCACTAGGAAATGGGCCTGGAGCAATGGCATTGAGTATGATGTTATCAGCAACAAGTTTGGTAGCTAAAACACGGGTCAAGTGAAGCAATGCTGATTTAGATGCTGCATATGAATAAGTCTCCAATCTAGGGGTGTTAATTCCATCTATAGAGCTAATATTTATAACCCTTGAGGGGTCGTCTTCAGTAGCAGGTCTTTTTAAAAGAGATAGTAGTTTCTGTGTTAAGAAAAATACTCCTTTAAGATTGACGTTCATCACCTTATCCCAGCCCATTTCAGAAAAATCGTCAATAGGCTCAGCCCATGCTGTACCAGCATTATTAATTAAGTAATCTATTGAATCCTCATGTTCTTTGATGGCATCTACAAAAGCATCCACTCCTTCTATAGTAGATAGATCAGAAGCAATTGGAATGCAAGGAGAGTTGAATTGTGAAGATAACTCCTTGGCCTTATCTATTAAGGGCTTTTCTTTCCTAGAAGTAATGTATACCTTTACACCGTTTGCTAAGAAGCCCGAAGCTATCATCTCGCCTATTCCTCTAGAACCACCTGTAACAATAGCCGTTTTACCTGAAATATTAAATAACTTATCTATCTGCATAGTTACCTCTTTTTAAATTTGATGATGAATCTAATATTATTTAGTTAATTTTACAATTAAAATGCAGTAATGGTAATTTCTATATCGGCTTTGATCTTTGGAATCATAATTCTTGTATGGGGTGCAGATAGATTTATCGAAAATTCATCAATCGTTGCCAAAAAACTAGGAATAAGTGAGCTAATTATTGGGCTGACTCTAGTAGCATTTGGAACATCAGCTCCTGAAATATTCGTTGGTATATCAGGAATATTTTACGATAACCCTGAAATAGCAACTGGAACTGTTATTGGGTCTAATATATCAAATATTGCATTAATCTTTGGTATAGCTTGTTTTTCATTTATTTCAAGAACAAATGTATCTTTGGTTAGCCTTGCCCCATTCCTGTTATCAGTTATTTTGCTTGGAATTACACTACAAGATGGCTTGATTAGCCATTTGGAAAGCGGTCTATTTATTTTAGTCTTATTGATATTCTTAATGACTCTAATGAAATCAAATGATGTAAACACAAATCAGACTAGCGTTGATTCATCGAGCCTCACTAAGACTATAGTCATGTTATTGGTTGGTCTGACTGCTTTAATTATTGGTTCAAATCTTGCTGTAACCTATGGGGTAGCAATTGCAGAAATACTTCAAGTACCAGAAATAATCATAGGTCTAACCGTTCTAGCCCTTGGAACCAGTCTACCAGAGCTTGCAGCAAGCATTAGTGCTTTATTTAAGAAAAAAAATCAAATGATTATTGGTAATATCATAGGCTCAAATATCATGAATTTGGTATTCGTGATTCCAATCGTTGGATTCTTTTCAAACATCAATCTATTTGAAGATGATTTAAATCATACGATCATAAATAGAGATTATTTATTCGTTGCTGTGTTGAGTTTAGTTTTTATGATTGTAATCTTAATTTTCAGAATGCCTAATTTTTATAAGCCGTTAGCAAAGATATTTGGATTGTTTTTTGTCTTAAGCTACTTCATCTATATCGGGGTCATCAGCGGTCTTCTTTTTTGAAACGTTTAAATATATCAAGAAAATAATACTTAAAAAGAAGGTTGTAACTTCAAAGTAAAAGAATAAATTATTGACCACGATTGATGGTACAGACTCATCTATTAATGATAAAAAGATTCGCCCTAAAGCGATAGAAAAAGTTAGGAATGCTAATAAAAAGAAAGATTTTTTTGCCATATATCTACTGATTACACCTAACAAACAAAATATACCAACCATAAGATTTATCCCCCCATAAATACCAGCTATTTCTGAGTAACCTATTGGGGTTTCTACATTTAAACCAACTATAGGTAAAAAGCGGGGTATCTCATATCCAAATAAAAGTCCACCATCATCTTGAACGGCATCAAGACCAAAATCTATGATTGACCATGCGCCTATACCAAAATAGACAACAAAATAAGCAAATAAAAATAATCTAACAACCCAAATCATATTCAAAATATCTCATTTTTCCGTTTTAAATGAGCTTGCCTCACTACTACTAATATAAAAAGACTAATTATATACGTAACTATTTGAGTGATGGAGATCTTCTCTAATGTAAAGAATGAAACTGTTTGCGTAACTACCCAAGAAATAATAACAACATATACAGGCCATATAGGTGATGTTGGGTTTCTGCCAGATAAATACCTATATATAAAATAGATTAGTGTTAAAAATAGAGCCGGTAAGATAGTTCTTTCCCTAAATATTACTAACTCCTCATGAGTAAAATCTACAGCGAATAAATACCAAGGCTTAGAAAAGGCATCATAAAAGAACATAAACCCTACTGCTTGAGCAACAAAATACAGTAAAAGAATATATAAAGATATCTTGGTAAAGCGTCCCATTTTATTAACCTAACTTTAAGTAGAAGCATATGATAAGCATTAATTAAGAAAAATCCAAAATTAGTAATGGGAATCTTTAGTTATCAACCTATTAAATCTTATTTAAGATGAGTTGGAGGTAATAGCTAACTTAAGAACTTTAAGGTATCCTTTTTGAACTTCCATTTGAGAGTTTTTAAAAGTTTGATCTAATAATTTCGCTAGTTTCTTTAATCTAAAAAATGGAACAGAGACTAATAAATGGTGCTCTAAATGATAATTTACATAATAGGGTGCAAAAAAGATTCTTTCAAACAGGTTCACATCAGTTCTTCTTGCATGTAATAACGGATTAATATTATCGCTAACCATAGCATGCTCAGATATGTTCCTAATTCTTGTAACAACCTGCATCCAAGTAATCAGTGGAATCAGCCAATATATCAAATATGCCTGTATGTTAAATAAAAATAGAAATACTACAAAGATAATAGCCTGTGAAATAAGGTATTTATATATTGATTGAAAAAATCTAATGGCTGTATTGGCAGCATTCTTTTGTGAGTCTCTAAACATTGATCTGAATTGAAAGAACCGGAGCTTAAGGCCTGTTATTCCGGTCAGATCTCGTAAAATTTTACGGGTCATGCTTAATAAGGTTACAGGAAACTTAGAAGAAAGATGTAAATCAGGGTCATTGCTGCTTTGTGTATTTTTATGATGTGTTAGGTGATAAGAACGATATGCTTTAAGGTCATAAATAACTGGTAATGAGCAAAACCACGATCCAATCACATCATTGATCTTAGAGTTTTTAAATAATGTTTTATGAGCAGCTTCATGCATCAGTATAGCCAATCCAAGCTGACGAGAACCTATCAACATTATTGCAATAATCGATACAATAATATTATTAAAATAAACTGCAGTTGCTGTAGCTGCTAATATCATTAACCACGCATGCCCAACCATGGCGCCACCCCACAGTGAAGATTTCTTAAAAAGTTTGGGGTGATTATGCTTTAAATCTTTAATGTGATCTCTAATATTCATGAATTAATATTTGAAATGTTTAATTTTTTCTCCAGACTTTCCAATCTCTGTCATAGATCTTATGCCTATATCCAAATGCTTTTCAGCCCATTTAGATGTTACTTTTTTATCAGACTCTTCTGTCTTAATTCCATCTGGTGTTACTGGTACATCTGATACAAGTATTAAAGCTCCTCTTGCAATTTCATTGTAATGTCCAACTATAAAGATGGTTGCTACCTCCATATCCACTCCAATTGCTGTAGTTTTTCTAAGCTTCTTTAAAAAAACTTTGTCGTGTTCCCAAACTCTCCTGTTGGTTGTGTAAATAACCCCTGTTCTATAATCTGAATCAGTTTCCAGAATCTTATCAGAAACAAATTTATGTAATTTAAATGAAGGTAAAGCTGGTACATCGGGAGGAAAATAATCATCTGAAGTACCGTCACCTCTAATAGCTGCTATAGGCAAAATAAAATTACCGATCTCTGATGTTTCTTTCAATCCTCCACATTTACCTAAAAATAAAACACCTTTTGGTTTTCTAGCAACTAATAAGTCCATGATGGTTGCAGCATTAGGGGAGCCTATCCCAAAATTTATAATACTTAAACCATCATTGTTGGTAGCACAACTCATGGGTTTTGATTTGCCTTTAATATCAACGTCAAACTTATCAGCAAATTTTTCAACATAGTCTTGAAAATTTGTTAATAAAATATAATCACCAAACCCATCAACAGGCATGCCTGTATATCTGGGCAACCAATCTTTTGCTATTTCATACTTATCCAAATTCAATTCCTCTTTTTTATAATAACAAATTTTAAAAAAAAGCCCTGAAAACAGGGCTTTTTAGAAATTAATACTTAAGTTAGAAGCTTAAAGTATATTTTAAAACTACGCTTCTAGGTGGTATCCACTGCATCCAGTTTCTTGGCCTCCAAGAAGTATCTTCCATAGCATATATAAATGCCTCAGTTCTTTCGTCTGTTAAGTTATCAATCGATAGCTGTAAAATTTGAGAATCTGAAATATTGATGCCTAGATTGAAATTTAACTTCTTATAGTCTGGAGAACTATTTAAAGGATTCTCAGCAAAAGTAGCAAAACTATCTCCATAATAGTTCAAGTCTACTCTAGCAAAAGCTGGATATGACATGATGCTAGTATCGTAAACGAAGCCTAAATTAAACTGCTCTTCAACTGAGTTAGGTAGCCTGTCCCCTGCTTTAGCACCAAGAGAGTCAATATCAATTGTGGTTTCTGCTGACATAACACTACCAGAAAAATCAAGTGCTAACGCATCATTAATAGAATAAGCAAAATCTATTTCCCAGCCTTTAGTTTCAGCCTCACCACCATTAAAGTTGAAACCCCATCCACAACCAGGTCTAACATTAATGATAATTCCCTGCCAATCTACCATAAAGTAAGTAGCATTAAATTGATAATTACTACCCCTCATTTTTACTCCAAATTCAGTGGTCTCTGCATCATCAGAGTTATACCTTCTAGAGAAGGTTTTCTGTGCAAGTGGGTCCTGGGCACAGAAATATGGTAGTGGTGAATTATTTCCACCCGGACGATATCCAGAAGCTTGAGTGGTAAACAGAGTTAGATCTTCTGTTGGTGTGTAAGTTAATGCTATTTTCGTCCTTGTATCACTTTCGGTACCGGATTCTTGACTACAATTAACACCATCAGGCCCATCAACCGTTCCAGGACATCCAAAATTTCCTATATAGAAAATTCCAAACTCTCTGCCTCCAAAACTATCAGACAGCTTATAGTCTCTGATTCCAGTAGTAAGAGTTAGATTATCCGCTATATTAAAATCAAATTGAGCGTAATAGGATGTTTCGTCTTGATAGGAATAATCAGTTACTGAACCATAGTATAAATTCGGGTATCCTTTTGATCCTTCACAATAAGGAGGACAATAAACAGCTCCTGTATAAGAACCAGATGGTAAGCCTCCAGCTATAGTCGCAACATAATCAAGCCATTCTGCATCTATTGCATATTGAGTTTCAACAACTCCACTCCCACCATCAAAGCTATATCTGTAATAACCAATGGTCCACTCTATAGGGCCAGGATTAGATGTAATCCTAATCTCTTCAGTGGTTGATTCATCATCTTTGTCATCTACCCATAAAGGTGCTGGGACAAAATCATCCATATCAATTCGAGCCCAATCAGTATAGTAATCCTCCTCAAACTCTTTCTTGTGAACAATAAGGTCAACATTAAATGTTTCAAAAGCATATTTTAGATGGGTAACTATAGTAGTGACCGTTGTTTCATGTATCTCATCTGAAGCTAAGGCATGAGAATACTGGGGATCAAAACTGTTTAAAGCAATGCCAAATTCATTAGCAATACCAGCCAAGCGAGCGCAAGTTGGTTGTCCATCCCAGTTATACCAAAAACTTGCTGTAGTTCCTGAAGACAAGCAATTCGGGACATAAACATCAGCATTACCTGGTTTATCCTGGCCAGGCTCTTTGATTCCAAAATCATCTCTAACAGTCTGATAATATCTAATCATTCCTGTTAAAGGACCGCCATCATCAAAACCAAGAGTCAACATAATATGAGTGTCTTCCTCTTCACCGGTCATTTGGCCTGTTTGTATATTCTTATAGATTCCAGGGCTAACAGAAGATGTATAAACTGCTCTTAAAGCTAAATCAGATGTCAGCGGCAAGTTATACATGACGTTTAATTTTTCAATTTGATCTGAAGCTTTGGCTTTATCTCCATAACCAATCATCACTTTACCGTATGCAGCTGAACTATCAGGCTTATTAGTTATATATCTAATAGTGCCACCAATTGCATTGGAACCATAAAGAGTTCCTTGAGGTCCTCTTAGTACCTCGACTCTTTCTATATCAAATAAATTATTGATGCCACCATTTATTTCATCTATAAACACTGAGGTAGTCCCAGAAGCTCTTTGAGATGTGCTGGTGTTCAATCCTCTAAAAGTAAAGAATCGAGAACCACCAGGAGTAGAAATACCCGCCAGAGTTCTTAAATAATCTTCTGGTGTCAGAATACCTCTATCCTCAAGAGTTTGTTCAGAAATAACAGTGATGTTCATTGGTATCTCTTGAACAGTTTGTTCTTTCTTATTTGCGGTTACTACGACCTCTTCTATGTCCTGGGCTGTAATGCTAAAAGCAAAAACACCAAAGAACATTGTCAAAAACAACCTTTTCATAATTTTTCCCCTAAAATTTCTATTTTCTATAATAACTCAAAATTTATTGATATACACATTTAGATGCAAGTCTCATGCCAAAATATGAAATATATATGATTTTAAGCGTTTATATCGTATAAAAGATGAGCTGAGCAATCCCCCATTAGATCTATATAAATTTTTCTTTTCATAAACAACCAACTATTGGATTCTAAAGCAAATTCATCGTGATATCTCCCTGAAATAATAGGCTGTAGAGGAAAAGATTCTGTTCCCTGTATCACAGTAAAATATGATTCAGATCTAGCAGATTTATAGTCATCATCAAATTCAATCATCACATTTGAAGTAATATGTTTAGTCTTAGGCGTTCCTGTGTCAGAATAAATGCGAGTTGCTTCCTGATAAGTTTTTAGTACTTCATCATACCCCTTCTGAGAAGTGCCTAAATCTGGAGCTAAAATTTCACCATGTTTAAATAATTCTGCTACTCCCTCAAGGTCGCCTTGATCAAGACATAAAGCATATTTATAAATTAGGTTTTGAATTGCTAAATAATGGTCATGATCTCTCATCAATCTATTTTATTGCATTTATGTATATTAAAGGCCATAAAAAGCAAAAGCAGGCGCAATAAAAACACCATATGATCCAGGCCATGGAGAAGATTCTGGGGGTTGGTTTTGAGACATAATCACACCCACTAAGCCAGTATCGGGACTAACAAAAAAATTTGTGCCATAAAATCCTGACCAAAAATAGTCTCCGTTTCTATCTATAGGAGTAGATCTATCAGCATCAATGACAACGCCAATACCCAATCCAAACCCTAACCCATCCACTTGATTAGTCAGGACACCTACATCTACGTGCGGATATGTCATCAGTGAGATAGAGTCAGCTGATAAAATCTTTGTTCCATTGTATTCACCTTGATTCCAAAGCATTAAGGCAAACTTCATATAATCTCCAACATTAGACACCAAACCACTGCTCCCTGGCGTCCAGTCCAATGGATTGCTTCTTGGAGTATCTATGAGCATGAGATTTCCACTGTCATTACGAGAATACACTTCAGCAATGCCTTGAGAAGAATTTTCCATGCTTAAGAAATTTGTATTTCCCATTTCTAAAGGCTTAAAAATTTTTTCATCAAGAAACTGGTTAAATGGCTGTTCTGAGGCTACTTCAATCACTCTTGCAAGAATATCTGTTGACCATCCATAACGCCAAATTTTACCTGGTTGTTCATAGAAAGGGATCTTAATGATTCGATTGACTCGATCTCCCAAAGATCCTGTGCCATCATAAATATCATTATCTTCCCACAACCCTGCAAGATCTGATGATGTTTTAGAAATATAATCAACAGAATTGTTATGTCCAGCTCCTGAACTAAAAGTTAATAAATCAAACACAGTAATAGGTCTTGCTGGAGGTTCAGTTAGAAATGTACCATCAGGCAACCTGTTCATATCAACAGCAACCCTAATGTCTGAAGCTAGTGGTATGTATTTTGCGATGGGATCATCAAGTCTCAGTGTTCCCTCTTCAACCAAAATGAGTGTTGCAACAGCGGTCACGGGTTTAGTCATGGATGCAATTCTAAATCGAGTATCAATATTCATTGGTATGCTTTTATCTATATCAGCCATACCCCTAGCTGTTGCATGAATGACATGGCCATCTTTAGCAAACATAGCAACGTAACCTGAATCTGCACCTCGCCAAATATTGACATCAAAGAATAAATCTAAGGCTGCACGAGAAAACCATGAAAGGCCTTTTGGATGTTGCAGGCTAGAATCTGCTGGAGGAATTTTAGGTAAAGTAACCCCTGGATTAGAGTAGATCAGTCCAAAAGATAAAAATACAACGGATAGAAGTATTAATAATCCTAAAATAAATTTTTTCATGATAATAAATATTATTTTACTGCTCTGCACTCTGTGCAACACCTGTTAAAACTGCTTGAGATTTAATATATTCATGAATTTGAGTGGCTTGATCTATGGTTAAAACATCTTGAAATGATGCCATTCCACTTCCATGGACTCCACCCAGAACACTACCTAGAAATCTAGCATTTCCTTCTGAATCTAACATCCTTAAATCGGGTATAACACCTCCACCTATTGCAGCTATACCATGACAGAATTGACAATGCTCATGATATTCATACTCACCTCTAGCTATAACAAATGAATCTGGATTCAGTTCTGTGATTGTCGGATTTAATTGCGCAATAGTTTTAATAGGCTTCTCAAGCTGTTTGCCTCCCAATTTAAAAACCATCATTCTTCCATTACGTCCTGGATTTTCATTTGCTGGTTCAAAAGCTCCTAATAAAGCATATGCACCGCCATACCCAACTTGAATTGCTACAAACTGTTCTCCATTAATTTTGTAAGTTATTGGAGGAGCAACAATTCCTTGTCCAGTGTCCATGCTCCAAAGCAAATCCCCGCTATCTGCTGCATATGAAATAAATCTTCCATCTGATGTTCCTTGAAATACTAGATTGCCATCAGTTGATAATACTCCTCCACTCCACGGCCTCTGATATTGCGCTCTCCAAACCTCTTTTTGCATTTTAGGGTCCCAAGCCACAAGATAACCCACAGTAGCTGAATCAACCATTGCAAGCTCTTCAGGATCTTTTGGTAGATATGTCATTTCAACTTGTTGAGCAGTATTCCAAGTTCCAGGATTGTATTGAAAGTTTGTATCGGTTGAGAAAATGAATAAAGTCTCTTGGGCTGGTATGTAAACTAGGCCCGTTTTAGGGCTATAAGACATAGGATGCCAATTATGACCGCCGAGCGGTCCTGGAGTAGTTAGAACCGGTGATAGTTTATGATTCCCTTCATCCAGCTCTACCGGTCTTCCTGTTTTCGGATCTACATGAGAGGCCCAAGTAACAGGGACATAATTCTTAGCAGAAATAAACTCTCCATCTGTTCTATCAATTACATAGAAAAAGCCATTTTTTGGGGCTTGCATAATAACCTTTCTAAGCTCTCCATTGATTTCAATGTCTGCCAAAATCATATGTTGGGTTGCTGTGTAATCCCATGTATCTCCTGGTGTCGTTTGATAGTGCCAGACATATTCTCCATTATCTGGGTTAATAGCAACAATAGATGAGAGATAAAGATTATCTCCTCCTCCAGGACTGCGTTGATACCGATTCCAGGGCGAGCCATTACCAGTACCTATATAAAGAAGATTTAATTCAGGATCATAAGCCATCGAATCCCATACAGTTCCTCCACCTCCTACTTCCCACCATTTTCCACCGGACCAAGTTTTAGCAGCCTGCGCCATAGCTTCAGATTCAAAAGGTTTATTAGGATCACCGGGCACTGTAAAGAATCTCCATAACATAGATCCATCTTTAACGTTATAGGCAGAGATATAACCTCGAACCCCATATTCAGCTCCACCATTACCAATAATAATTTTACCGTTGATTATTCTAGGTGCGCCTGTAATTGTGTAAGGCTTTGATTTATCAATAGTCAGAACATCCCAGTTTACTTCTCCAGATGTTTTATCTAACGAAATTAAACGGCCATCAATGGTTGCAACAATGACTTGATTTCCCCAAACAGCAACTCCGCGATTGACAACATCACAACATGCATTTCTTGCCCAGGCTTTATCTGCTTTAGGATCAAAAGACCAAATCTCCTTTCCTGTCACTGGGTCTAATGCAAAAACCACGCTCCAAGGCGCGGTAATAAACATCATCCCATCAACAACAATGGGTGTTGTTTCATGACCCCTATTTGTACCAGTTTCAAACGACCATGCAAGACCAAGATCTTGAACATTCGAATCATTAATATCTTTTAAAGGGCTAAAACGTGATTCATCATAAGTTCGCCCATGAAGTAACCATGAATCCTCTTCAGAATCAGCATTTAAAGCCCTTGAAAAATAAGAATCAGATTCAGAACATGAAAATAGAAGAATTAAACATAAAGGTGCTAGCAGTAAATGTTTCATAGAGCTAATATAACAAAGCTAGATAAAAGATACATTTAAATTTAGATGGTAGGGATGGAGGGAGTCGAACCCCCACGCCTTGCGGCACTAGGTTCTAAGCCTAGCGTGTCTACCAGTTCCACCACATCCCCAAAACGGACATGAATTATATTACACATTTAATATGGGATGCGATTTTTTCTAGACTTATGTGAAATTAATAAAATAGTTGCTAAGGCTAATTCACCAACTAAAACTATTAAGCCAAAATGGTTGTAGCCATCCATGACAAAACTGACCAATCGGCCAAATGCAATACACAACATGATGTAAGCAATCATTAAGGCAATTGAAATAGTGTTATAAGAAAATGTATGGCGAAGAATTAGGTATCCATAAGCAATGAATGATCCAGCAAATAATGATCTAAATTCTGAGGTGGTCTCTATGTTGGTTGCGGTAACTGGAACAATAATAAGGTTTTGTAAGTCAGGTTTAAACATAACGTAAAAACCGATCCCTAATAATAATAGTGAGGCAATGACTAGAATAAATCTCATGTTAAAAAATATTTAAAATAAAAAATGCGATAACTAATGCGATCATGCCTAGGATAATCCAAAAGTACTGCTCCTTAGTATTATTTTGTCTATAAGCATTAATAGCCAATCCACACAGGATTAATGGCGCTAATACTAAAGCAACTTGAGTTAAAAATATTGCAATAGGTATAAGTGCTAATAACAAAAAGATCTGTAATATCCATCTATCCATTTCTACATCTTAGCAAAATTAATTTCTTTCAAGCCAAATGGGTGACGTCCATGCTCTCTCATGAATGAATTTTGGATAATTTGTGCCCTCTTCACACATATCTGGATTGTCAATACAGAGCTCATGAGACCATCGACAAGTAGGTGAGCTGATAACCCTCAAATAATAATAAGCATTTTCATTAGGATCAAATTGATCGTCCTCCCACACCTCACAAAAGCTCTTAGGGTTAGTCGTTTCTAACTGACAAGTATTTAAATTTAATTCTGAATTAATCGAGTCATCAAATACAGAAATAACTTCAATTTCAGCCTGACTATCTTTACTAGATGATTTAATAAGCTGAACTGCTTCAATGAAATGATCTTCAAGTTGAGGGTCAGCTTGGATCATCATAAAAAACTTTACGGTCTCCATATTGGTTATATCTAAGCTACCTCCCATAGGTACTCCAGATTCATAAGCATTTTTTATTGCGCTAGCTTCTGAACATGAATTATCTGAAATATTGTCGCCACCAAAAAATCTAACAATAAATCTTGGGCCACTAGTAGCATATGTTTCTCTCCTTTTAAGTGCTGCGAAAATAGAGGATCGTGAATTCTCTTCTGCCCAAACAACTGCCAAACCGCCTGGATTAGATTCAATATCATCTGGCAAGCCTTCAGGCAAAACATCTTTATGAGACTTACCTGCTCCACCATGTCCTTGCATTAAAGTCTCATCCACTGCTCCTGCAGTTGCTAGATGAGTATCTGTGCTAGCAATAAAACCATATTTAAATGGATTAATTTGATATGCATCTTTGATTTCAATACCTCTATTTAAACCATAACGAACAAAACTTGATGCTGGAACATTAGAGTTATCTGAAAAAAATTTCGAGCTAAAATCTTTGTATGGTAAGAGTTCGAAATCACAGTATTTATCATTGATATCATTACATTCAGAGCTCCCCTTATGTTGAAAAATTTCTATAATCGGTTCCCTGGATTGAATAATCTCTAAATCATTAATTGAAGGATCTTCAAACATATAGCTGTTTGAAAGGTTTGAATTATGGGGAATAATGACATATTCACAATCCCCTTTGCAGGTATCATCTAATTGCTGCCAAAGGTCTTCTCTAGTTGGGGCCTCATAAAAACTAATTGGTTTATTCGGTGCACTGAATGAGTTAAAAATAACATTTCGATGGAGGTTGTTGCCTGAATATTTGGCACCTGTCCATTCATAGCCTACAAAAGTAGTAAAATGGCATACTGCATTGAATCTCTCTGCACTATCAATAGTTTCTCTCCAAGGTACCTTCGCAGCTTCAAGACAGTTTGCTCTATTCTTTCCGCATATAGAAATGGGTGATCTTAAACTAGCCTTGGTATTCATTTGATAATATGCAACCTGAGGTAAATTACGATATGTCATGCATGTCAAACTGTTGTAGGCTAAAGAGTTAGAATCTTCGCATAGGGCAACTTCTCCAAGCAATTCTGCATGATCCGTAACTGCCATAAAATCTAAAGGTCTCTTGAGAATGGCAGACCTTTGACTTGCTCCATTCTTATCATAAGGTTGAAGACTAATGCTTTGACCCAAAGCAAATCTATATGCATCGGCAGGTCGGTTAATGGTTCCTTGGGTTGCAGCATCTAAAGATAATGCTGTATGGACATGTAAATCTCCAAACAAGGGTATTCTTTCAGCAACATAATCCTCACAAAATTCAGCATATACAAAATTACTTAAATAAAAAAATAAGTAACAATAAGTCTTTATATAAATGCTCAATTTTATGAGTCTTGTTTAGGGGTTAAGAAATCTTCGAATTGTTTTTGCAGTCTTTGCATCCCACCAATCCATCTATCTCTATCACTGCCTTTGCGTTTTACATACTCTAATACCTCGGCATGTGGCGTCACTAAGAAACGATCTTCTTCTATTGCATTTAGAACATCAATGGCAACTTCATCTGGTTCCATCATTCCGTCCACGCCCGCAACACCCGGTCCTTGCTCTGTCATAGCAGTTCTAACCGCTTGAGGACATAAACAAGAAACGCCTATTCCTTTCTCGCCATAAGTAATCTTCATCCATTCTGCAAAACTTACAGCTGCAGCTTTGGTTACCGAGTAAGGAGCTGAGCCAATCTGAGTTAATAACCCTGCCGCAGATGCTGTATTCATAAGATAGCCAGAACCTTGTTCAAGCATTTGAGGCAGGACATGCTTTGCGGCATAGATATGGGACATAACGTTCACGTCCCAGATTCTTGTCCAATCATTAGACTCAACTTCAAAAAATCCAATCGCACCAATAATACCTGCATTAGAACAAAAGATATCTATGCCTAAAGCATGATCATTTGCCTGATTAATAATGTTGATGACATCCTGTTCTTTAGATACATCGGCTTGAATTGCCAATCCGTTAATTTCATCAGCAGTGCTTTGGGCAGATTCTTTGTTAATATCTACACAAACAATGGATTGTGCTCCAGACCTCTGAAAAGCTTCGGCTAAAGCTTTACCAATGCCACTACCAGCCCCGGTCACAACAACTCTTTTATCTTTTATTTTCATAAGCTTTTAATTATATAACTGACTAGTTGTTTCTGTTCTTTATAATTTTATCAATCGTCTTTGAAAACAACCATAAGCGATCTTGACCCCATGCAGCTAAGACCTGTTTATCGTTCTCATCAAATAATCTAAAGCTTGGGACACCCCATAAACCAGATTTAACAAGTGACAATCTATTGTGTTCTAACTCTTCTTCCCATTCACTATTGCCCACTATTGATTTAGCTTCTTTCCAGTCCAAACCTGCATTTTCAACCATCTTCTTAAGACCGATATTGGTGTTTAGATTAATGCCCTTTACAAATGCAGCTTTAAGAAAGCTTGAAATCAATTCAATGCCCTTGCCCTGTTTACAGGCCCAAGGATACAGAGAGTAGCCTCGCCTCACTGGATCCCCAACAGGATCATACATATTTCCAAACTCAATGTTAGCTGCCCTTGCCTCTCTAGCAGAGTCACTAAAAATATATAATCCTTTTTCGAAAGTAACTGGGAGGCCACGCATAACCATTGGTAATACTGGTCTCACCCTTAGATTAACTCCTTTATCGCGTGCCATCTGAACAGCTGGATCAAAAATCAAAGCGGTGTAAGGACTCCTCAAGGAAGGAAAAATTTCAAAAGTTAAACTACCATCATCAACTAGGGTCGTCTCAACCTGAGGTCTATCGTATAAAATACCACCATCTTTATTTTTATTTAATCCAAGATCAGTAAGTCGATTCTCTAAATGGTATAAACGATCCACTCCCCAATACCATTCATTACCATAAAAAAACATGGCACCAGAATAATGCTTCAGTTGAGCTTGTCTTGCAGATCCTGCATTGATAACTGCATCAGCCTTTTTTGGATCACAAGATCCATGCTCAGAAGCTATGGCTTCTAATTCAGAAAAGTGTCCAAGCCATAGAGCATGACTAACTTTAGAGGCAATGTTTAAAAAGCCACTATTATTTTGTGCAGCCAATATTGATTTAGCTCGTTCAATCAAATCATCGTTAGGTTGGTGATAATCAGATGGGAAATCTAAACCATAATAGGATGAAATATTATAAGAATCATATCCTGACAGCTTAATCAAAAGGTCCGGTTCAGGAAGGTTTCTGTCTTGTGGTCCTGAAACTAAATGGCATCGTATATCTATGTTGTATTGGTCTTTAAGTTTCAAAAGTGTCTGAGCTGCCAAAAAACTGTAGCCATCCTCAACCTGATGAAAGTATTCCACTGTATGTTGCGCGTTATTCTTCTTCCTATTGGATTCAGCTTGCTGATGTTTTTTTTGTTGCATCCTCAGACTGCCATATTTGCTCATAATTTTAGAAGTCATCCATCTTCTAAAACGACTTGGTGCATACGTGGCAGCACCACCCTGATCTTTATATTGGTTACTCATTAATTGATGAGATGATTACCTCATCCGATGCTAATGGTAATACTATCATTGTCCCGTCATTTGCCATGGTCCAATTCTTCCTTATCTTATTTACTCCTCTAAAGAAAACTTGTTCAATGAGATTGTTCCTCGGAGCTGGAACTAAATGATAGAAAACTAAATGTTTTACATTAGCAAGGTTTGCTAATGATGCTGCTTCTTCAGGAGTAGTATGATACGCCACAATATCTTGTAATGTTTTCTCTATAAGTAGCGCTCCATTATCTCTTGCTACATCTTCCATGATTTTTAGAATATGATTAGCTTGGGCTTCATGAAAAAGCACATCAGCATCTTTGGCATATTCAACCAAATCTTCACTATATTTCGTATCACCACTGATAACAATTGATCTATCTTTGTAATCAAAACGATAGCCAAGAGATGGCTTCACTGGATCATGTATGACTGGAAAAGCTGTTATCTTTAATCCCCCCTCGTTAATAATCACTGGGTTTAATAAATCAATTGTGCGGGGATTGAATCCAGCAACTTCCAGTGAAGCGACCTCATCGCCATGATGTTCATTTCTAAATTGGTAATCAAGCTGGTGTGCATCTGCAAAGCCCTGCGTGACCAAGCTCACGCCCTTCGGACCATAAACATCTAATTTATCTTCTCTAGACTGGTTAATCCAAGTGGCAAGATGAAGGTCTGCTAGATCAGAAATATGATCAGAGTGCAGGTGTGTTAAAAATGTGGCTTTGATGTTGCTCATATCAACCCTCCAATTTGTAAGGTTGCTAACACTTCCATCACCCACATCTACTACGTAGTAATTTCCACCAGCATTAATCAAAATGCACGCTTGTGCTCTCTCTGGTGATGCAAGCGGTGAACCTGATCCGCAAACCAAAGCAGTCAGTGCATCATCATCTAACTCTGCTTGAGAGCCCATGATATTATTTACTGCAGAAGTCAGCAGCCTATCTTGAATGCTCGGCAACCTCAATAAGATTGTTATCAGCACAAAAATAATCACTGCAATGAATATTAAATATCGAAGTAATTTCACTTTACTTTAACCACAATCCCTTCATTGGGATTAATATTGCCTGCGACCACTTCACTATAAATATTGATAAACTCTTCCAAGTCAGAAATTTCTTTTACCCTCATCCAACTCTTGCTCTGCAGAGCTCTTGCGGTCATAAAAATATTTGTTTTTTTATTATAACCTTCTTGTCCCCAGTCCCCAATACGCTTTTGAATATGTGCTGGTGCAAAAAAGAACTCGGTGCGATCTCTGAGCATGGCTTGACCTAACGCATCCTCTGCTGTCGTTTCATTATCCCAATGTGTCATCCCAACGGTAAGGCACTTGAGCATATTGTCTCCCAATGCATTATGTACGGTCCCAAGAATCTCCCGATTACCTGCCATATCAACCATGACCGACCCAATACCATAGTTAATGGCACTTAAGTTATCGTATGAAATCACTTCATCGTAACAACCTAAACTTTTGACAAACTTTGCATTGCTTGCTGCAGTAAGGCCAATGATTTTTGGTGCATCTTTTTCATCTGCTAGTCCTTGGGCTAGACCAATAGCGGTTTTGCTTGAAGCACTAACAATAATGACCTGAGAGGACCCTAAATAAGACTCCTCTTGTAGTGCATCACATAAACAAAATGCTGTGATATGCAAAGGAAATAAGAGGGCCCTAATATCATCCATAGATCTGTCATAATCTTCTTCTCCTGATAACCTAATATAGTTATTGTAGACAGGAGGAAGTTCCTGACGGTGATCTGAACCATCACTAAAACTTTTATCAGTTACTTTAGTTGGTTTCAATTTTAAGGAATCTGCTGCAGGAAAATAACCAAACAATCTCTCTCCAATTTTTAAGCTTCCATTTTTTGAGTTAACTACCTGTGCAAAACCCCACATGGGGATACAACCCCATTCATCCCTTGGATCATTAGAAGGCGGAAAAAATTTCCAGTATCCAATGGTTTCACCTGCAACACCATAGGTTACATTGTTGGCTGTAAAGGCAAATCGCTCAATGTCAACAGTGATCTCCTCTTGGTTCAGTTCATCTACATTACTATTAGTATCAACTATTCGTGTTTTTATTAAATTACTTTTTAAAGTTTGAAATTCACGCATTATTGCTTCTGTAGATTAATCTCTTTGCATTAATGATATTACAAAAAATATTAGTAGGAAAAGAGTGATATACGGAGCCATAATATGCCCTGGGGTTGTGCCATCAGTATAGGTGCCTGATCCAATCGGGTCGCCTGACATAATGGGGTATACAAAAGCTCTAAGTCCCCACTCAATGATCCATAAAAAATACATCAAAGGTATCAAGGATCGGTATCGAGTAATCACTACCCAGCAAACTATACAGAAAATTGTTTGGGCTAGGCCCCATACCGAAAAGAATATATAAATAAGAGGCATGGGATCGGGATTCCCTTCCAACTCAATGACATTTGCTATCTCGTGCAAACCATATTCTTCAAAAAACATATGAATGATTGAGCGCCAAGTCATCAAAGCTGTAAATAACACAAAGGCCCATAACGATATTCGATAACCTTTAAAATTGTTATTAGCTGTAACTGGCAATATCTTATTTAGGATCAAAATTAGCCTTCTTTAATCTCAATATTTAACTGACCCTGCAAACCTGCAGATCGATGTTTCTCACTTTCCTGGTAATCTGGATCCATAATCATTGCAAGCATAGCTTTTCTACTTGGGTATCTAGCAATTGCAACGGAATCCCAAAGATCTTCTACTTCACCAAGCATCAGTCTATTGACATATCCTCCGAAGATTATCTCTCCGCCAACTTTGGCAAGATGTTCCTGAACTTCTTGTGCATATATACCATAAGCTGCTTGGCCAGTAAGGTCTGTTTCACGTCCATCCTCGTACTCGGCATGTTTTTTAAATTTAAGTAAGTTAAGCATTGCTATTGGGGCCTCAGTATCTCCTTTTAAAAAACCATCTAACTGTTCTTGGTTAGGCTGTAATTGATTTTTAACTTTCATCAAATATTACTTCTTATTGAAGCTCAACTGCTTTTTGAAATGCAGGCCTAGCCTCAATCCTTGCTACATAATTTTTAATATTTTGCATGTCATCGGTAACGCACCCCATTCTATTGGCCATAAAACATGAATGTCCCAACATAGTATCAGCTGCAGAAAAATCCCCAATTAAATAATCTTTATCAGACAGATTATCATTCACGGGTGCTAATGATTTAGTAAGTAAATTTTGGGCTTGCTTTAAAACAGTTTCATCTCTACGGTCAGGTGGTAACAATATAGTTTGGACAACGATTTGATTCATTGGCGGCATAACCATTCCTTCACAATAGTGATACCACTGCAAGTAATAAGGAAACGTATCGGAGTCAGTCTGTGGTTTTAAACCACCATTTTTATGTCTCTCTAGAATATAGTCAATGATTGCACCGGACTCATAAATTGAGATGTTGCCATCTTCTAAGACGGGTACTCTTCCTAAAGCATGTCTTGCTCGGTGCTCATCAGATTTAAGTCCTTCCTTGGTAAAAGGCATAATATTAACTTCATACTCTAAGCCTAGCTCCTCTAAAAGCCATACAACTCTACCTGCTCGTGTATTTGCTGCAAAATGTACTCTTAACATATATATCTCCTAATTATTTCTTAACCATCTTTTCTGCATTCTTTGCAAACTCTTTAGCTTTTTCATCATCATCCAATAGATTCTCCATTTTAATAGGGACCTCAAGTCCCGCACTCATTCCTGGCTGTTCGTACATAGCTTGGATCCATCTATCTAGGTGATCTAAGCCTTCAATTGAAATGCCAGACCATTTATGAGTTCTTACCCAGCACCAGTTAGCAATATCAGCTATGGAATAATCTTTTGCTAACCACTCTTGGTTTGAAAGATGAGTATCTAATACTTCAAACAAGCGCCTGCCTTCATTTTGATAACGATCAATAGCAGGTTGTATTTTTTCAGGGAAATATCTATAAAAAACATTTGCTTGGCCCATCATCGGGCCAACCCCGCCCATTTGAAACATAAGCCACTCAAGCACTTTAGCTTTTTCGACTAAGTTTTTAGGGATAAGTTTTCCAGTCTTCTCAGCTAAATAAATCATAATCGCACCAGACTCAAAAATAGACAAATTGTCTGCATCTCTATCCACAATTGCTGGAATTCTGCCATTAGGACTAATAGCAAGAAATTCAGGTTTCTTTTGCTCATTCTCCATTAAATTAACTACATGGGTGTCATATTCCAATTCCATCGCCTCTAGGGTGCATGAGACTTTATGGCCGTTTGGTGTAGGTGCTGTATAGAAATCAATCATTAATACTCCAAATATAAAAAGATATTAGGATATTAGACGGGTTTTTAGTCTAAGTCCATGGGTGCTATCAATTCTTCACAACCTGTGCCAGATAAGAAATTATAGACTCTGGTTTGGTCTTGATTACTTAATAACTCAAACTCCTGCTTAATCCAGTCCAAGCATTTAGCTTGATAAGGAAAAGTCTTCTGCTCCCAAGCCTTATCTTCTAGATTTATTTTCCAAGTGGAATCAGCATTTTTGAAGGCTTTGTAGTTTGCTAGCATAGTTTGAGTGTACCCTTTGCCCACTTCATGAAAAATCTTTGAAACGGATTTGGGTAAATCATCGAGTGAGAACCAATTAATGTTATTTTCATCTAATCCACTTAAATCCTCCACAATATCGACCCAAGCACTGGTTCTAGGTGATATAGTTTTAGCTAAATCTCTAGATGTCGGGTCAAAACCTACTAACTGGGTTAATTGACCAAATATTGAAAAATCTGCACTAGAAGGTCTAGATCCTAATAAGAATGAGCTACCTGAAAAATGCTCCTCTAATAGTGCTAAGAAACGTTTATAGCTTGATTCAATTATAGATGCAGTCTTTTCATTCGAGCCTACTACCCAAAGCCTGCTAATCTGGAGGTCAGAAATAAATTTCTTTGCTTCTGTATGGGATTTTTGATCTAGGTTTATCTTTCTCCATAAGGGCAGTATGTCTCCTGCATGATCAATGTCTTGCTTAAAATGCCATCTAAAATGAAACATGTACTTTGTTACCCATTCATCTCCAAAGTCTTCTAGCAGATAGTTAATAAAACCTAAAGCAGGATCGTTAGGTATGACTGATCTATTAGGAGATAGAGTTTCTATCTCCCTAATGATTGGGGTTGAATCACATTTTGCTTTAAGATTATCACCCTCATGCAATAAAAAAACTGGTAGCAATGTTGGTTGTGGTGCTTCAACATCTAGTTGATTAAGAGTCTGTAATGGATCATCCCAAATTACTGAATATGGAATCCTTTTAAACCTTAACAGGGCGAGCATCTTCCTCGTATATGGGGATCCAGGAAATCCGATCAATTGAAGTGGAACAGGCAAATTCATAAAGACATTTTAAATTTCTATAGTGTAAGGATAACAAATCTCTATATTGACTAGTGAGAATATTTATGTCAATTTGCATGGAATCTCAATGTCAAACTTACGCTCATTTATAATCTTCATCCTAATCGCTGCTGTATTATTCTTCGCAGATTCTCAAAACAATAATCAAAGCAAAGTCATGATTGATACAACTACCCTTGAATATTTATCTGGTAATTTTCAACGTGAGTTTGGTCGTCTTCCCAATGAATCCGAGCTCATGTCATCATTAAATTCATGGTATGAAGATGAAATTCTGTATCAAGAAGCATTAAATAATAATTTGTTTATCGAAGATGAAATAGTACGCAGAAGATTAATACAAAAAATGAAATACTTTTTTGAAAATGAAGTATTAACAAATATTAACGATAAAGATGTATTTAATTATTACTTGGGGCATAAAGATAACTTTGGTAATGAAGCCTTGTATTCATTTAGTCATCAATTCTTTAAAGATGAATCTTCAAAAGATCCTGCGCCCTTCTTTTTGGGATCAGATTTTGAAAACTTTACCGCTAGTCAAATAAAAAATAATTTTGGTGAGTCATTTTTGGAACAAATGAATAATATGAAAGAAGCTGATACATGGATAACTTCCGATTTTGGAATACACAAAATTTTAAATTTAAAAATAATAAAATCTCCAGAAAAAAGCTTTGAAGAAATCAAACAAAAAGTACGCCAAGCTTATTTAGAGGAGAAAAAGCAAGAATTTATTAATCAAAAAATAAATGAGCTTAAGGCACGATACCCACTAGACATCCTTGTAGAAAAACCAAGCTATGACAAAAATTAAAATCATAGCTTTAATCTTTATATCTATATCAGTCTCTTCCCATGAGTTCAAACCAGCAAAGTTAATAATAGTCGAAAACAATGATTCTTATAGGATTAACTTTGTTAGGCCAAATAACTCAACTCCGATGTCAATCAAACCAAACGAAGATTGCGCTTCGATTAATAAATATAATCTTCAGATAACAGGCAATGAAATTAATTCTTTTTGGGAAATAACGTGTATTAATGGTGCATCACTTAGTGTAATTGAGGTGGGTGGTTTAAACGACAGTCCCATTGAAATATTCTTCACTTATGAGAACCAAGATCAGGAGGTACTTAGATCAGTTTTAAATGAGCAAAATTCAATTATCTTCCTTGATGCGGATTCTTTGTCCAATAACTACTTTGAATTAGGTGTATGGCATTTAATATCGGGTTGGGACCATATTTTTTTAATTATTCTATTGTTCTTCTTAAGTTCTAACTTCATTTCTTTACTGAAAGTAGTTACTGCATTTACTATAGGGCACTCTCTTACATTGGCTTTAGCTTTTTTAGACATATTGAATCTTAGCCAAGCACCCATCGAGGCGCTGATAGCCCTCACACTAATTATGTTAGCCAAAGATTTAATATCTCATAATAAAGCTCCAAATACCTATGCCCTGACAGGATTTCTGTTTGGCTTAATCCATGGTCTAGGTTTTTATGGTGTACTTAATAAGCTTGATTATGATATTGGTGCTGTTGTTGAAACATTATTTTATTTCAATATAGGAATAGAAATCGGTCAAATTATCATTCTTGTTGGATTGTACTTAATTACAAAAATATTGTTGGATAGACTCTTCACAAAGAGAGTGATAACTACGGTCTCAGCTTTTGTAATAGGTGGTATTTCAACTTATTGGTTTATTGATCGATCTATGATAATTTTCTATACATAAAAAAAACGGCAACCTAAGTTGCCGTTTTTTTAATAATCGAATGATTTAAAAGTTATATGTGACCTGAAGCCCTAACTGTCTACCTCTATTAGTAAGACCTTCGTAGAACTTTGAACCTAAGCCACTACCGCCAGGCATACCATACTCAGTGTAATAACTTTGAATGTGAGATAAATCAACATCATCTAAAACGTTCTTCACAAATAAGTTTGCATCCCATGCTCCATCACCTGAACGCCACCCAAAATAAAGATTAGCTAAATAAAGCTCTTCGATTGAAAGATCTGGATTCACGCTTGATTTCCTAGCATCTCTCCAGTTGATATTATAGCGAGTGTACCTTTCACCCCCAGCAAAAGCTGGTACTGAATGATCAAGATAGAATGTCCATGAGCTCTCTGCAGCATCATTAACAGGAGTTCCAGTAATATCTCTAGTTGCTGCTAACATGCCGGCATAACTTGGATCATTAGCAAAAGCAACGGCACCAGGGTCAAACTCACTTTCATTTTGAGAATAGCTTCCGCCAAGAACTAAACTTTCATTAACAATATATTGATACTCAACATCAAAGCCTGTCATCGAAGCATCGTTATTGTTAAATAGTCCACCCATAATTTGTTGAGTTGGTCCAGCGCCAGCTACTGAATAGGTTCTAGCAGTAACGTTATCCCATTTAGCTTGGAATCCATCAAAAGCATAATCAAAATAAGCAAAATTAAGTCTTAATCTGCCATCTAAGAATGTACCTTTCATACCAAACTCTGTCATTGCAGTTTCTTCTTCATCAAAAACTAAGAGACTTGGAGCAATCGCTGAAGGAGTGATCGCGCTTCCAGGGCTTCTGTAACCAGTTTGATAAGTGATGTATAACAGGACATCATCCTCTACAAAATGGCCAAGCTTGATACCACCAGTTGTTGAATCACTTTCAGGATTCTGCATGTAGGTTGGAATCTGTTCAAAAGTGCTTCCTCCACCAACAGCTACACCAACATCAGCAGTCAAAGGCAAATAAATTTGTTGCTGTCTGTAACCAGAAAGATCTTGCTCTCTAACTCCAAACTGAATAAAAGTCTTATCGCTGAGGTTATATTTAAAGTCAGCAAAAATGGCTTCTGTTCTATTATCAACAGGAATGCCTACACAAGTAATCACAACATTTCTTGTCGCCCACATACCAGGGCTTGCAATTTCAGCCTGACATGCATCAAATGGTGATTCATATTCAAATGGAACAATCGGCATCAATATACCAGGAGCAATCTCTGTCCTAGCAAAAGATCTATCTAGGTCTGCATGTGTATAAGTTTGAGAATCTCTTGAAAAGAATCCAATGGTATACTCAAGTGCAGAATCATCTGTATTTGAGATTCTTGCTTCAATAGTAGTAATTCCAGCATTTGTTCTCACCTCTTGAGGGTAACCCCATAAGAAAGCACCAGCATAATCTCTATCGATCAGTGCTGCTGTATCCATCTCATAGTCAGATGCTCTTAAAGAAAACATATGTGAGCCCATATCATAATCAATCATGAGGTTTAGCAGCTCGCCTGAATTATTGTGTGCAGGGCGTTGGAAGTGTACAGCAACACCATCTTCAGGATCTAAAACAGCCGGAATATCTGCATAGGATGGCTTATTTAAAAGCTGTAGCTGTGCAAGGCTTCCAGGTGCTATTGCACCTATAACACCTAAATAAGCGCTAACCGCTTGTGCATAATTCTGTAAGGTAACTGCAGGGAAAAATGGGTTTGAAGCTCCTGCAACATCAGCAAATGCATCATAAACGAATGGTCCGTTTGAGCCTGCTAATGGTCGAGGGGACACAGTATTGTATTCCATATTCTGATATTTAAGTCTTACTGAAAGATCATCCGCTGGTTCCCAATTCAGGGATAATCTGAACGCATCATAATCATGATCTTCTCTGTCACCATTTCTGATGTTCTTAACTTCATTACCTGCATTATCATTAGAAACGGCAGCAACACGTAAAGCCATTGTGTCGCTTATTGGTAAATCTGATGCAAACTCAAGAATAGTGGTTGAGTTATCAGCGATGGTTGTTTTTACGTAACCATTACGTTCATCGCTACCAATTTCAGCATCTCTTGTATAAATATGAACAGCACCACCTATGCTCACGACTCCCTGTAAAGTGCCTTGAGCACCTTTAAGGATCTCTACTCTTTCAGTGTCAAACATCTGCAAGAAAGCTGCTGCTGGTCGAACAGGTGCCTCATCGATGTAAGCTTGTACAGGTTGATCATTTCCGCCATCAGGGTCCATCTTTTGACCTCGAATGACAATTGTTGATCTTCTAGGATCAATTTGAGTAAATTCTACCCCAGAAACAACCTGAGAAAGCTCATTCAAATTACGAATTTGATAATCGTCAATGGTATCTCCCGATACAGCGTTAACTGTTTCAGCAATTGACTGAACATTCTCCTCTTTCTTGGTTGCTGTAACCACAACCTCTTCCAAAACAAGCTCATTATTCTGAGCAAAAACAGACTGTGTACCCAAGATTAATGGAAACACAAATAAAAATGTGACTAAATTACGCATCATTTCCCCCAAATTATTAAATCTATGAGAAGAATATACCTCTTTTTTACTGAAATATAAACATTTAAGGTGTATCCAAGGGACTATCTGAGTCTTGACCAGCATTCAAATTTGATTGGATTTCAACCAGCAATTGATTTGTTTGTTTACGGTAATTATCAAATGCTTGAATGGTTTCATCTAAAATTAAAAGTCTTCTCTTAATTGAGGTTAGCTCATTATTGATGAGTTGAAAGCCTTCACTCTTACTATCTAGCACACTTAATTGGCTTTCAATACCAGCAATATCAGCTTCCAGGCCAATTAAAGACATATTTAATTTACTTACAGTGCTGCTAGTCGCAATGAATTGATTGCTTAAAACTTTGTATGATTTTTCTAGAGCCTCAATATTTGGTCTGTTGCGCTTATTGCTTAGGTCCCAGAGTTTTCTAATCTCTTTATCCAAAAACTGTAATTGAGTTCCAGTATCCGTAATAAATTCTGTACTAAATTCATCTGCGAGAGAAAACTGTTCCTCTAATGAAGATAGTCTTTCTTCAAAATCGTTAGTATTTATACCTGAATTACGAGAAATATCATTGATCCAAAATGATAAAAATAAAATCCCAAATAATAGAGCTATAAATACTATGCTAATGAACAACCCTCTTCTGTCTGCTAAAGGCTGCGATATTTGATCAGTTGAATCAGGATTAATTTTAAGTGCCATTTTTTGTTGAATTTATGTTTAAATAAGCTAGCCTAATAATATTCTAATTGTTTTTGAGGATTGTAATACATAATGAACTTAGATTTTTCAGACGATCAAAAATTTTTACAAGCTGAAGCAAGAAAGTTTTTTGATAAGGAAGGCGGTTTATCCAACGCTAGGAAGGTTATGGATAATGGGCTGGAGTTGGATGATTCTCTTTGGAAGAAAATTGTTGATCTTGGTTGGACTGGTATTCGAATACCTGAGACCTACGGTGGTCTAGAGCTTGGCCATCTTGAATTATGCGTCATTGCCGAAGAACTTGGCAGAGCATTAGCTCCTGTACCATTTTCCTCTTCAGTATATTTATTTACCGAAGGCATTATTGAATATGCATCGGATGAACTGAAAAAAGAATTATTGCCTAATTTAGTAACTGGTGATTATGTGGGTACTTATGCTGTTGCTGAAGACATCGCTAAATTAAACGAAAAAAACGTAGCTGTTACTGTGGAGGATGATTCAATCTCAGGAACTAAAATTGCTGTTCCAGATGCAGGTATTGCTTCTCATGCTTTGGTGCTTGCAAAATCTTCGTCAGGATTAGATTTAAGGGTTGTAGATTTAAAAGATAAAAGTGTAGAAATTAACCTTCAAAAAAATCTTGATACATCAAGATCTTTCTTCAAAATAACATTTAATAACACTCCTTCACAATTAATTGGTTCATCCGGTGAAGGTTGGTTATATCATGAAAAGCTCTTAAACCAGGCAGCTGTTTTATTTGCATTTGAACAAGTAGGTGGATCTCAACAGGCTCTTGATATGGCAAAATCATATGCTCTAGAAAGATATGCATTTGGAAGGCAAATAGGATCATATCAAGCTATAAAGCATAAGTTAGCAGATATGTATGTTGCTCTAACATTGGCTAGATCAAATTGTTATTACGGTGCTTGGGCATTATCGTCTGGGTCAGCAGAACTTCCGATTGCTGCTGCAACAGCTAGAGTTAGTGCTACCAAGGCTTACCAATTATGTTCAAAAGAAAATATTCAAACCCATGGGGGCAATGGATTTACCTGGGAATATGATTGTCATCTATTTTATAAACGATCCAAGGTTTTATCATTGAATTTAGGTGCTGAAGCACATTGGAAAGAGAAACTAATATCGAGTTTAGAGAAATCAAATACATTAAATAAAGAATAATGGAGTAAATATGGATTTTAATGACACGCCCGAACAAGCAAAATTTAGATCAAAGTGCAGAAAGTGGCTTGAAGAAAACGCCAAATTAAAACAGTCCTCTTCTAAAAAAACAAAATTTGGTTCCATAACTGACACAGCAGCTGCAGTTGAATTAGATTTGGATACTTTAATTAAGGCTGCAAAAGAATGGCAAAAGAAGAAATATGATGCTGGATGGGCAATGTTGCACTGGCCAAAAGAATTCGGAGGTATGGATGCAACACCAATAGAAAGAATTATATGGACACAAGAACAAGCAAAATTTGATGTTCCAGGAAGTATTTTTGAAATTGGTTTAGGTATGTGTGGCCCGGTAATGATGGAATACTCAACGGACGAACAAAAGAAACGATATTTACCGCCAATGGCAGAAGGTAAAGAAATCTGGTGTCAATTATTTTCTGAACCCTCCGCTGGGTCCGATGTCGCAGGCCTAAGAACTAAAGCTGAACGAAAAGGGGATGAATGGATCATCAACGGCCAAAAAGTATGGACTTCAGGAGCACATTATTCTGATTTTGGTATTTTAGTTGTCCGCCATGATCCAAATCTAGAAAAACATAAAGGATTAACCTTTTTCTTCGTTGATATGAAATCGCCTGGGATTACTGTTAAACCAATTAAACAAATTACTGGAACAGCTGGGACGGGAGCAGGTTTTAATGAGGTATATTTTGAAGATGTCAAAATACCTGATAGTCAAAGACTGGGAGAAATTGGAGATGGGTGGAAGGTGGCGATTACGACTTTAATGAATGAAAGATTAGCAGTTGGAGATGCAAGAGGTGCTGACATTGAAGAAGCACTCATATTGGCTAAAGAAAAAGATGATGACGGAATTCCTTTAATTAAAGATCAATCGGTGAGACATAAACTGGCAGATTGGTTTTGTGAAGCCAACGGATTAAAGTATACGAAATTTAGAACTATATCAGCGCTATCTAAAGGTGAAGCTCCTGGACCTGAGGCTTCTATCACAAAGATCGTCAGTGCAAATAAACTTCAAGAAATAGGTAATTTTGGTATGGATGCTGGAGATATGGCAGGTATGATTATTGACGATCAACTCGGAGTGTCGCCATTCCAAGGGGCTTGGTTGGGAGCACCTGGCTT
>CAYFFR010000008.1:0-43576 GCA_964342675.1 uncultured Gammaproteobacteria bacterium | reverse complement strand
GTCGGCGGTTCGATCCCGCCTAGCTCCACCACTTTAAATACAAAAACCTTATATAATCTATAAGATTAAAAAGCTTTTATATTTTTTTATGAAAAATTTTTTTTTATTTTTTTGTATTACATGTAACCTTGGACTATCAGCACAGGAAGAGAAACCTTTATTTGGTTATTGGCTAACTTCCGAATCTATAGTCGAAATCAAAGAATGTGATAAGCAACTTTGTGCAAACATTGTTCAGTTGTTAGTAGAAGAGGGTGTTGATCCCAAAAGCATCCTTGATAAGAATAATGCTGATTCAGCATTAAGATCTAGACCTTTGATAGGAGTTAATCTGTTGAATGGGTTTATGCCAATCCTTGATCGTAATAATTCTATCAAAGGAGGTAAAATTTATAATCCAAGAGATGGAAAATTTTATAAATCAAAAATCAAACTCTTAGATAATGGTTATCTTAGAGTAGAGGGGTGCTTATTATTATTTTGTGATGGTGAAGAATGGTTACCTCTAATTGTTACAGTCAATGAAGATGGCACTCGTTCTGCAGTTATAAAAAATAAACCATAAATTTTTATTCAATATATATAATATTGTTCATGAACAAGTTTATATTTATTTCAATAGCGATTGCTAGCTTCGGATTATTAGCAAATTTAGATAATATGATACAAATACCTAATTCAGAAACCCTTGAGCTACCGCTCCCTCTTCCTTATGAAAGAACTAAAGTTAGTAAAAAAGCACTGAATGATTTTATAGCTAACGTAGATTCAAACAAACAAGCAATAGTCATCTTTGGAGCTAATTGGTGTCCTGATTGTAGAGTGTTAGAGGGCACTTTAAGAATCCCAACTATCAAAAAATTCATGACTCAAAATTTTGAAATTTTGCATATTGATTTGGGTAGATATGACATTAATATGGAACTGTTAGAAGTACTGGGCATTCCTAAACAAGAAGGTGTTCCCCGGGTAGTTATTTTTGATCAAAATGGTAGTCCCCTTAACCTAGATACTAACGATGAATGGAGAACTGCAAGAGATAGAAAACAACAAGATATCTTTAATTATTTTCAATCATTTGTTAATAAATCTTAAGAATAATTTACTTAAAGATATTTCTTGCTTCTTTGGTGGCTTTAGGAATAAAACTTAAACCATTTTTCGCATCACCAATAGACTGTAGATCGTTCATATCATCTCTAGGTATGAATTGAGTATTTAAAATTAAATCAGCATCTTGATTGATATTTTGATCTTTGATGATGGTGGTGTTAGCCTTAATTTGGTCTAACACTCTCCACCTGAGGACCACTGGCATGCTTTGACCAATTTCCTTCCCATCTAGTTGCAATAAAGTTACTTTGACACCAAATGATTGTAAGAAATTTGCTAAATGTAACTCAATGGTATCAACTCCTTTGATTAATACTGATTTGTAATTCTTATTTCGAATGGATGATTCTAATTTATCAAAGTTACAACCATGTTCATCAATCATTTGACCTATCCATCTGGCTATATGAATTTCATCATCTGATGTTTGCACAATGTCACCACCTACTGCATTTATGTGATCGGAGGATGTAATATTTTCATGATCAATTGAGCTTTCTAGCTTTACATTAATTAATGGACTATCAAGCTCATTAATATAGTATCTTAATAATTCTCTATATGGTTTATAGACCAGAGCACTACCAATCAGATTACCACCAGGTAAATGCCTTCTTTCATATATTGTTGTGGGTATGTTTCTCTTAGCAGCCTGAATAGCAGTTTCCATTCCAGCAGGACCAGCACCTAGTATTGTGAGTTCATTGTATTTAGGTTTTAACTCTAGTTTGTCATCACCAATCGATGTATCGGATGCACAAACCATTTGACCGTTTAAGAAAATTCTACTCACGCATTCGTATGAATATTGACAAGGTTTAATTGAAGAGGATTTATTTTTTGATAATTTGTTAGGCAATTCTGGATCAGCTAACAAATTCCGACCCATAGCTATAAAATCAAAATCTTTTTGATTTATTAAGGCGTCTGCTCTATCGGGATCAACCCTACCTACAGCAATAATAGGAATATTTGTTGCTTTTCTAATTTGTTGAGTAGCTTTTAAGAAGCCTTCTTTAGCATGAACAATAGGTGCTAATGTAAAAGCAGTACCTAGCGCTGGGTTAGCATATGTACTGACATGAATAGCATCAACACCAGCTGATTGAAGTATTTTTGATAACTCTACAGATTCTTCTATGGTAATCCCATTCTTGATATCAATTTCTTCAGCATCAAGCCTTACAAGGATAGGGAATTCAGAAGGTAAATGTTCTTTTATAGCAGCAATAATTTCCAATAATAATCGTGCCCTGTTTTCCACAGAACCACCATACTCATCTAATCTAGAGTTTTTTGATCGAGATAAAAAACCTGATACAAGATAACCATGGCCTGCATGAATCTCTACACCATCCATCCCTGCTTGATGTGCCCTTATTGCAGCATCTTTAAACTGATTAACTACCTTTTGTATATCTCCAGTTGTAGCTTCTTTAAATTTATCAGCACCCCTTAGAATAAAGGCTTCCATCTCTTTTTTGGTTAAGGTTGAGAAGGTAGTTTTATAATCTTCAAGATGTTTTTCGCTCAGCTCATATTTTGTGGGCACTAAGAAGGGAAATCCATGTTCGGCTGCAAAGACAGAAATTGATCCCCCATGTTTTAATTGAGCAATAATTTTGCACCCATATTCATGCATTTCCTGGGTAAATTTTTTATAGCCATCAATCAGCCCATCATTTGCTAAAGACAGCTCATATTCACATACCTGACCATCAATTCGTGACACACCCACTGATCCTAAAATAATTGCTCCGCAACCACCGCGAGCTCTTTTTTTAAAATATTCATATTGTTTTGGTGAGATTGAACCATCTAGCTCACACAGGTTATCACCCATTGGTGCCATCATAATCCTATTCTTAAACTCTACTCCATTTATCTTCTTTGATGATAGTATTGATGTATATTTAGAATCAGCCATGGAGGAAATCTTAGTATGCAAAATTTAGAAAGTAAAATTAAAACTTTATTAGATAAAGAATCTATTAGAGAGTTAGTCCACCAATACTGCAGAGCAGCAGATCGTCATGATCAAGATTTAATGAGGCAACTCTATCATGAAGATGCCCTTGATGATCATGGTAGTTTTTTTAAAGGCAAGGCGATGGACTTTATCGATATCCTCCCAGATATTCAAAAGGGCATGGGCATTCTTCATCATAACGTGACTACTCACAATGTAGTGATTGATGGAAATTTTGCAGAAGGTGAGACTTATATTATTGCTTTCCATCAATTACTTGGTGAAAACGATCCTTCAGACATATTAATAGGTGGCAGATATTTTGATAAGTATGAGAAAAGAGATGGAATATGGAAATTCTCTAGTAGGGCAGTTGATGCTGATTGGGTGTATGTATCGGATCCTTCTAAGGTTAATTTAACTCATCCAATGATTGAAGGCGCTCATATCGGTAAACCTGGTACAAAAGATCCATCCTATAATTTCTTTAAGAGATTTCAATGGGGGGTGAGAGAATCAAATAAGCTTAGTTAATTCTCTAAAATGCTTTCTACAGTAAACCTTGTATGTATCATTGCCACCGATCTGAATTTTTTTCCCCTCAGTAATAATGTTGCCTTTTTTATCAAGCCTCACCACCATGGTTGCTTTTCTTCCGCAATCGCATACTGTCTTTAATTCAATTAGATTGTCAGCAATAGCTAAAAGCTCGGCACTACCCTCAAACAAATCACCTCTAAAGTCTGTTCTGATTCCATAACACATAACAGGAATATTAAGTAGATCACTAATTCTACAAACTTCATGGACTTGTTTCTTATTCAGAAATTGCACTTCATCTATCAATACGCATGATAGCTTCTTGTTTTTATCACAACTTTTAACTTCTGCATAAAGGTCTGTATTCTCATCAATCACTTTCGCATCAGCTGATAATCCTATTCTTGATGTAATTTTGTTTTGGTTAGCTTCTGCATGAACTTTTGGAATAAAAACAATTGTTTCCATCCCTCGCTCTTTGTAGTTGTAATTTGATTGCAACAATGCTGTTGATTTACCAGCATTCATAGTTGAGTAGAAAAAATGAACTTTAGCCAATTTATGTAGGTATTTCAGAATAAAATTGACTTACCCATTTTCTAAATTTGTGAATGGGCCCATCTCCATCGCATAGTATGGGGTTCCTTACATAACTTTTATTATCCCAAATAGGCATATCATCTAAGACTCCATGAGCAATACCATCAATGATGGCCATACCTATATCGTCCTGTATATCTTTAGATACACGCATCGACCATCTAAGAATTGAATGCCTATTATCTATAGGACAAGATGCATTTACCATTACATATTCTCCACCAGAAGGCGGTATGTTTGTCATTCTTAGAAATACGATACCTAACCCCCATGATTCTCTAGTAAAGGTTGTTGTAAACATCTCGTTATCAGGATTTTTATATTCCTCTGACACTCTATCACTATTTGGATCCATAAGAGTTTCCGCAACAGTTTTTTTATAAATACCATCTATAAAAGCATCAGTTTCAGGAAGACTAGGTGATCTGTGCACCTTAGGAAAATGTGCCGCATCAACATCATTTTCTGCAATTTCTTGAAGGCAGGTATTAATTTTGTACTCAAATGTATGAACTTTGCCCCACTTATCATCATCATTATTAAAACCATCAAGCTTTGGCACTTCAAAGGCAGGACCTTCCCCCAATAGATGATGCCATGCCCAAATAAAGCCATTTAATTCAACACATGGATAAGGTTTAATTATCGTTTCTTTAGCTTTAGGAGGAAAATTATTTGCATATGGTATCTCAGCACAAGAACCATCTACATTCCATCTCCATGCATGGAAAGGACATTCAATAGTTTCTTTGTGAACACATCCGCCTTCACCAAGATGAGCTCCTAAATGAGGGCAATAGGCATCTAAAACACTCACATTACCTTTTTCAGTTCTGAAAGCTACAACCTCATTTTCACAAAACTTCAATGATTTGACTTCACCCACTTTGAGTTCATCTGATCTACAGATACAAAACCACCCATTTGGCATGGGAAAAGGAAATTCTAGTTTTGGCATAATTTTAAATATTAATTAATATGGTTATCATATCAGCATATACACAGGAGAAAAAATGTCGAAACTTAGATATATAAAATCACCAGAAGAGCTTCAAGCGGCTGCAGAAAATAACCTAGAGTTTTTTGATGCAAAAATGCAAGCCATTAAAGTTTTTTATAAAACCACACCAGGCTTAATTGAACAATTAATTCCTGAACCTCTATTGCCTGCCGATGATCCAATGGTTCGAGTAGTCATGTCGAGAGTTTTTGTTGACTTAAATGATGGTATGGAATTTGGTGCAGCGACTTTCGGTGTAAATTGTAAATACAAAGATATAGAGGGTTTATATGAAATTACAATGCCAATGGAAGGTGAAGGTGTAGTTGTGGGAGGTAGAGAAACTTACGGTGAGCCAAAAAAAATTGCTAATGTTGAAGCATCAAAAGATGGTGAAAGATGCTTTGGAAGTGTTGAACGACATGGAATTAAATATATTGAATGCAATGGCACTATTACTGAGTCAATTGAAACAAAGGATTTTACTGACCATGTGTTTTGTTTTAAAGTTTTTCCTTCTTGTGAGCAAAACAAACTCTGTGATCAAAACCCCTTACTAGTTAAAATTGATATGCATAGAACACAAACTGTGCATGAAAAAATTGACGGTGAGTTGATTCTGAATGAATCACCAGTGGATCCGGTAGTTGATTTGCCAGTGGAAGAAATTATCTCTATGACTTGGGAAGAAGGAGGTTCGTCTAGCAATGCATCTGTCATGCAAGAAGTTGATCCAATGTCATATCTTCCTTTCATGCATTCCAGATACGATGGGTAATAATTAATGAAGGATTTTACGGATAAAGTTTCTGTTATAACCGGTGGAGCTTCTGGCGTAGGCTTAGCTATTGGGACTAAATTAGCTTCATTAGGAGCAAAGGTAGTTTTATCAGATATAGAACAAAATGCTTTAGAGCTAGCCAAGGAAAGATTAAGCAAAGATGGGTTTGATGTGCATATTCATCAAGCAGATGTTTCAAATTTTAATTCAATGGATAAATTAAATCAGTTTGTTCTTAATGAAATAGGAGAGGTTCAACTGCTATTTAATAATGCAGGAGTAGCACCAGCAGAATTACAATCAATTTGGGAAACTAAGACGAATGATTGGGCCTGGGGATATGGAGTCAATGTGATGGGTGTTGTTCATGGTATTCAAGCCTTCATTCCAGATATGTTAAAACATGGGAAAGATTCACACGTTATAAACACTTGTTCTGGAAATGGAGCATTTATTAATTTGCCTAGCACACCTATTTATACTTCTTCAAAAGCCGCTGTTTCAAGCATTACAGAAGTTTTAAAACTTCAGCTAGAACAACTTGAGAGTAATATACACGTATCCATATTATTTCCAGGACCACATACAGTTAGAACAAATTTATTTTCTGCTGAAAGAAACAGACCCGATTCTTTAGCCAGAGACCCTGATGCTCCAGAACACCCGATATCTACAGTTGATGATATGGTTAACATGATGAAGTCTATGGGGGTTGAAATGGAGACCACCTCACCTGATGAAGTAGCAGAATTTTGTATTAAGGAATTAAAGAAAGATAGTTATTGGATTAATCCAAGGAGTGATAAGTCAGAACAAGCCTTTAAAGATAGAGTTGAGTCAATTTTGTCTAGGAGCGATTTACCTAACCCAAATATTTTTTAATTTTTATTTGTAGTAACAGTTAATTCAGTCATCCTTCTTGCATTATGATGATTGTAATCATACTTAGGATCGCCTGCTAAGCTTAAATTCGGGAATCTTGAAAAAAGCTCTTTAAGCATCACTTCTGTTTGAGATCTTACTAGCGTAACACCAATGCAATAATGAGGTCCTTGACCAAAAGAAATGCTTTTATCATGGTTTCTGTGAATATCAAATATTTCTGGTTTATCGTAAATTTCAGAGTCCATACCAGCCGTACTCGTAATTAATTGAATCATTTCTCCTTTTTTGATGTCTTGATTTAAAATATTCATATCTTCAGATGCGTATCTAGCTAAACCAGTCTTTCCAGAAGATTCATAACGGAGTGTTTCAGAAATTGCATTTTGGATTAAATCTTCATCATGTTTTAATTCATCTAATTGATCGGGGTGAGATAATAAAGCTTTAATTAAGTAACTATGAAGATCTACAGCTGTATCAGATCCTGCGCCAAGAACTGCGCCAATCAATGCACACATTTCCCAATTAGAAAGTTTCTCACCTTCTTCTTCAGCAAGGATTAGAGCAGATAAAAAGTCATCACTAGGTTTTGATCTTTTAGATTCTATTAATTCATTTAACATTTCCAAACCAGCAGGGACTCCTCTGATAGCTTCTTTTCTTTCCTCAGGGGTCAGCATTGGATTAATTCCCCTGACAACTCCATAAGCTAGTGAATCAAAAATTGGAAATTTATCTCTGGGTATTCCAACCAAGCTAGCTATTGCTTGAGTGGGTATAATTTCTGCAATTTCTTTTGGAAAATTAAATTCTACTGGATCATCTAATTCATCAAATCTTTCTTTTACTAATTCTGAGAATCTTTTTTTCATTTGCTCCATAATCCTTGGAGAGAATGCAGGGAGAGCAAGCTTCCTCAATCTTAGATGATCAGACCTGTTTAAGAAGAATAGATTATTATTCATAAGCTTCTCAAATGGATCCATCTCTTCTGTAGGTTTTCTTGGTGGAGCATGTTCCCATAAATTAAAATCTGTTGACAACCTTCTATCTAACAAACAATTTGTAATATTTTCATGCCCAGTAATAACCCAAGCAGCCCATGAGTTATATCTGCCTATAGGATATTCTGTGAGTAGTTTTTGAAGTGTGGGCTTAGGATTATCAATAAATTCTTTTGATCCAGGATCAAAGAAATGGTCTACACTTAATATTTGGTTATCATTCATAATGGACATAGTAAAATATGAAAGTCTTTGAGGAAAGAGGTATTACCCATCTTGATCTACACGGCACTCTTCATGAAGAAGTAGAAATTGAGGTCTTAGACTTTTGTTATCAATTTCAAAACAACATTCCTTTAATGATAATCTGTGGTAATAGTAATAAAATGATTGCTTTAGTTAGCCAGGCTCTAAGAACAAAAAGTATCAAATTTACCTCAAAAAGGTATGGACTAATTCGTGTAGAATCCCTTTAAAATCAACTTTCTTTGATAATTTAGGTAAAGTTTTTTTACTTTTTCACTTAAAATGTTTAACATCATGGTTAAATCTTTATTTTTTGGGGGAAAAATGAGAACAAATTACATTAGATTACTATTTTTAACACTTCCACTTTTTGTGTTTGCTGACAAGCCTTTAGGTGTGGTTGATTCATCTGATGATGGCAACCAATCTTCACAAAGTGGATCAGCTCAAGCTGAAACAAGATCTGTTTCCGTATCAACTTATGATACAAGTTCTTCAGTTGGAGATTCATACGGTATTGAAGAGGTAGTTGTTACTGCTTCAAAAAGAGAGGAGTCGTTACAAGAAACTCCAATTGCTGTAACCGCTATAACAGAATCTACTATTGAAGACTTAAATATTAGAAGTTTGGAAGATATACAACAGATGTCACCTAACGTTCATATTATTAGAGCGCCGGCTAATAATACTGCTACTACAATTGCTATTCGTGGTAACTCAACTATGAACCCTGCTATTACTTGGGAGAACGCTGTAGCTTTATATGTTGATGGCGTATATATAGGTAAAACACAAGGTTCACTATTTGATATGGTGGATTTAGAAAGGGTAGAGATGTTGCGTGGTCCTCAAGGCACTCTGTATGGAAGGAATGCATTGGCTGGAGCAATCAACTTTATCACTAAAAAACCTTCTGGAGCAGGAGGTCAAGCGAAAGTAACTGTAGGTAACTATGGATTATTTTCAAGACAGCTTAGCTATGATATTGGTTGGACAGATCAATTCTTTACTAAATTAACTTATTTAAGGAAAGATAGAGGCGGATATGTTCAAAACAACCCTTCTCCTTTAACACCTGCTCAAGGAGTTGTAGGCTCTAACCCAATTCAAGTTGATGAGTTAGACACCATTGATCTCAAAGCTACCAGAATTCAATTTTCTTACCAAGGAGATTCCGTAAGTTGGGATTTAGTTCGTGATACAAGCGATCAAGATAACACACCCCCATATGCTCAGCTTACAAGGCTGCTTCCTAATTGGAGTACATTATTTGGAGTGAATGCAGTACCAGGTGTTCCAGGAGTTGAATTATGGCCCCTAGAGAGATTTGTTAATCCAAATCGATCAGAAAATGCTAGCACTGATGCACCAGTTTCTGAGAGATCAGATATTGTAGGAACCAGTTTTACGATTTCTTTCGATACTTCTTTAGGTGAAGTTAAAGCAATTTATGGTGAAAGAGAACTTGATTGGTGGGACTACTTAGATTTAGATGGCTCCCCATTCCCTATTTTCCATACAAATAGAGATACTGACTATGAATCAAAAAGTTATGAGCTACAGTTAGTAGGAGCTACTGATAATATTAACTATGTTTTTGGTTACTTTAAATTTGAAGATGAAGCTTTTACAGATAACCCTCAATATCCATTTGCATTGAATAACCCAGAAGGACAACAATATTCTGGTGATACAGATGCTGATGCGTATTATGCACAAATTGATTTCAAATTAACTGACAGAACTAGTATAACTGCTGGTATTAGAGAAACAGAAGAAACAAAAAGCGGATATAAAACCTATGCTGCTTTCGGAGTTTCAGCATCTTCAGGCGCAGACTTCGATAATACATCATCTACATTTATTGTTAATCATGAATTATCAGACTCTACAAATGTATACGTTAAGTTTGCTGAAGGATTTAAAGGTGGTGGATACAATGCTGAAGAAGCAGTTGATTTTGCAACTTTCTCATTGGTAAACGGGTTCAACCCTTATGGTCCAGAAACTGTTGAGTCAACTGAACTGGGCTTAAAAGGGGTTTACTTTGATAACAAATTTTCACTTAACGCTGCATACTTCATGAATGAGCATGATGATATGCAAGTAGCTTACTTTAATGCACAAGGCGCAGTAGCAAGTGAAGTGTTAAATGCTTCTGCTGAAATTGATGGTCTTGAATTAGAGATGACTGCTTATCTTTCAGATGCTTCTAGACTAAGTGTAAATTATGGTTGGTTAGACATTGGTGGTTATACTGGAAGGAATATTGCAGCAGATGGATTCGCCTTAGAAGCATTTCCTTATTCTCCAGAACATACATGGTTCTTAACTTATGAAAGAGATTTCTCTAATTGGACTCTCAGATTAGACCATGAAAGCATGTCTGATCATTATGCGTTCCCTTACAATTCTATGGATCCAAGATATGAACATAGTTTTCATAAAGGAAGAAATGTTACAAATGCTCGCGTAATTATGGCGCCAAGTGATAATTTTGATCTTGTCTTTTGGGTGAAGAATCTACGTGATGAAGAGTATTCATATACTAATATTCCTTTTGGCCCTCCATTTGGAATGTTAAATGTTACGTATTTTGCTCCTGGAAGAACAGTGGGCGTCGATATCAGATATCAGTTTTAAACTAAATTGATTTATAATAAGTGCCTTGGGTAACCAGGGCATTTTTTTATGGATAACTGGGAAGATATTTTCTTATTTGATCAACAACTTTCTGATGAGGAAAGACTGATTCAATCAACTATTCGGGATTATTGTCAGAAAACTTTAATGCCTAGGATTCTTCACGATAATAGGGATGAAGAGTTCTATGCAGATATGTATAAAGAACTTGGTGAGTTAGGGTTCTTGGGCGCAACTATTAAAGGATATGGATGTGCCGGCATCAATTATGTTTCATACGGCCTGATTACGAGGGAATTAGAAAGAGTAGATACAAGTTACAGATCAGGGTTTAGCGTTCAATCATCATTATCTATGTATGCTATTTATCGTTTTGGTTCTGAGGAACAAAAGAATTATTATCTTCCTAAAATGGCAAAAGGTGAAATGATAGGTTGTTTTGGTCTCACTGAACCAGATGCAGGCTCAGATCCTGCTAGCATGAAATCTATCGCTAAGAAAGTTGACGGTGGTTATCAATTAAATGGATCAAAAACCTGGATAACTAATGCTCCAGTTGCTGATGTCTTAATAATATGGGCTAAAGATGAACAAGGTATTTTAAGAGGATTTATTGCAGAAAAAGGAGCAAAAGGTTTAGAGACTCCATACTTGAAAGGAAAATTTGCTTTAAGAGCATCTGCTACTGGTCAGATTTTCATGCAAGATTTGTTTATACCTGATGACAAGGTACTACCTGATGTACAGAGTTTTAAGGGACCATTTTCATGTCTAAATATTGCACGTTACGGAATATCATGGGGTGTAATAGGTGCAGCTGAGTTTTGTTGGCATGCTACCAGGGAATATGTTTTAGATAGAGTCCAATATGGTGGCCCTTTAGCTGGAAAACAATTAGTTCAAAAAAAATTGGCTGACATGCAGATGGAAATTGCAATTGGGCTTCAAGCTGCATTAAGAGTTGGTAGGCTGATCGATGAAGATAAGATGATTCCTCAAATGATCTCTCTAATTAAGCGTAATAACTGTGGTAAAGCCTTAGAGATTTCAAGAATGGCTAGAGATATGCATGGTGGAAACGGTGTTATAGATGAATATCACGTAATAAGACATACCATGAACTTAGAGGCTGTAAATACCTATGAAGGGACGCATGATGTGCATGCATTAATTTTAGGCAATATGCAAACAGGCATTAATGCTTTTGGCTAAAATCTATATGGATATAAAGGAAAAATATTCTAAATCTCAAGCAAAGAAAGCAAAAAGTCTAGTTAAGATCTTTTCTAAATTACAAGCCTCAACCTTTGTACTTACAAACGGTAAGTTGTTGAACAAGTGGCCAGGTGGCTATCCTATTATGGTGGTTAGTATGAAAGGAGCGAAATCAAATAAACGAAGATTGATACCATTAATCCATGTTCATAAAGATAATTATCCTATTTTGGTTGCGTCTATGGGCGGTATGCCAAACAACCCTAGCTGGTACTACAATCTTAAAAAAAACCCCAATATTTCAATTTATACAAAAGGTAATGTTAAAAATTATATTGCTCGAGAAGTATCCAAAGAGGAAAAGAGCGATTTGTGGCCATTAATATGTTCTTTTTATCCAGATTATGAGACCTATCAATCTAATACAAGCAGAGAAATTCCAGTTTTTTTATGTGGAGATGAAAATTAAAAGGAGATAGTTATGCCATCAAGAGAACAAATAGAGCAGACCATGAAAACTCATTTTGAATCATGGAACAATCAAGATAAGGATACATGGATGAATAATTGGCGTGATGATGTTGTTATGTATGATCCTGTTGGTGGCCCAAATAAATCAGGGATTCAAGCACTTGAAGATACATGGAGAAATAGTTTTAAAGATGGGCATCATTGGACTATAGAGCCTGTTTTTATGCAGGTTTGCGAAAACCAAGCAGCGCTTCATGTAAAAAATTACGGAGTTGTTGACAATGAGAAAATTGAGCTTGATAGTATAGAGATTTATTGGATTGATGATGCGGGTAAGGTTTTTCAGGTTCAGACATATTTTGGACCTCCAGAAGGAAGAACTTTAGACCCATTCTTTTCAAAAGTGGAGTCTTAGGCTTGGTTAGATCCTGATACGTGCTTAGCAGCAATAAAACCAAATGTCATAGCTGGTCCAATAGTTGCACCCGGACCAGGGTAGGTAGTTAATAAAGCAGGAGTACAATTACCGGTTGCGTATAAACCAGGTATGATTTGATTGTTGTTATCTAGAACCTGACCATTCTTATTAATAACCATACCTCCGCATGTTGCAAATTCACCTGGGTCGATTTTCATTGCATAAAATGGAGGAGTATCAACAGGCCCTAAACAAGGATTTATCAAGCTTTGATCACCTGAAAACCTATCTCTTTCACTATCACCTCTTTGGAAATCTAAGTCTTTACCAGTTTTTGAGTAAGAGTTAACTTTCTGAACTGTTTCTTTTAGAGCATCACAATCGATACCAGTTTTCTTTGCAAGCTCATCTATGGTTTTTGCTGATGTTAAGAACTCACTACCAAACCAATCCTTATGAACCATTTTTACAAGAAAATCTGGAAAGAATTTACCTGGCATTAATGGCCCGACGGGATAATTTTTTCTATGATTAGCATCAAAAATCATAAACATAGGTGAGCATGATTCACCCATTTTTTGTTTTTCAAGAACATCAAGCATAAATGTAAGATAGTTTTGCGATTCGTTTGAAAAACGTTTTCCAGATTTATTAACTGTATAGTTTCCCGGTAACGATTTTTCTATTTCACTTAGTCTTGGAAAATCTTCATTCGGGGCTTTAACTGTTGTTACCCACCAAGCCTTATCCATAAACTTTAGTTGAGCACCAATTTTTTCAGCTTCTCTAATAGGGTCTCCTGTATTAGTTTTAGGTTCACATCCCCAGTCTACATTGGTTGGTTTTGGTAAATATTGCTCTCGCATAGCTTGATTCTGACCAAAACCTCCAGAAGCTACAATAATACCTCTTTGTGCTTTAATTCTTATTATTGTCCCTTCTTTATTTACAATCGCTCCAACCACTCTGTTATCTTCAATAATATATTCTTTTAGCTCAGTTGAACGCCAAATAGGAATACTTCTTTTCTTTAACGATGTTATTAGTCTTGTAACCGATGCTGCACCAAAAGCCAGTCTTCTGGAGCGTTTTCGTTTGATTCGCCAAGGCAGATCTAACCAATAACTGAAGAATATTTTAATAAATAATCTGAACCATCCTGGAGATTGGGTTGTAAATGCATGTGATTCTTCAAAATTAACACCATATCTACCAAACAATATTGTTTGTGGGCCAGATGGATGTAAATTATCAACATCATCACCAAGTGTCTTTGCTGATATAGGCAATGGCTCAAGAGCTCTATTCCCAAGCTTTACTCCAGGCGCATCTTGAAAGTAGTCTGGATAATGTTCAAGACTTGTGTACCTAGCATCAGTATTATCTTCCATAAACCTGACCATCTTAGGACCATGTTCAAGATATGCATCAATTAGAGGCTCATTAAATTCTTGTTCAGGAATTGTTGCTTTAAGATATTCTTTAGCTTCTGCAATGGAATCATCAGCACCGCATTTTTGAGCATGATGATTATTTGGAATCCATATCACACCACCAGATGTAGCACTTGTTCCCCCAATTAGATGACCTTTCTCTATAACCAGAACTTTTGAAGGATTTGAAATATCTGCTGTTAAAGCTGCAGTAAGACCTCCACATCCACTACCAACAACTAATACATCAAATACCTCATCAAAATTATTCAAGCTTAGACTCCCATTCAAGAGTCTTAGACAAGGCAGGTGAAACTTGTGATCTATCTAAATAGAATTGGTTATACCATTCCCTTAACTTATGAACAGGACCGTCTCCATCACACAACAAAGGATTATCAACTCTAATTTTATTATGCCAAATCTCAACATCTTGCTTAAAAGACATCTGTGTCATCTCAGTATACATATCCACCATTTGTTGATTTTCTTCATCCGAGATATTTGGATTTTTTTCTACAATCACGCCATGACGTAATAAAAAACTATCTTTATCAATTGGTACATGACTGACCAATTGAATTGATTTTTGTTTCATCCCAGCACCTTCATTTGTCATCCAACACATCATATATGCTGGACCAAAATATGTGGCTTTTGATTTCATCATACCACCTTCATCATATTCAGAGCCTTCTAAGTTTTTACCCTCGTTTATTTGTGTTAATACATGGCCTTCAAAGATATTTTTAAAACGAGTTGCTGTTACACCATGGACAGTTTTGAAATGTGCCATATCTGCCATATTATCTATAAGCTCCCTACAATTAATATTAATAACATTTTCCTCTAAAACCCAATCAGACCATTGATCAGAAAAACATGCTTCTTCTTTAGGTATGATTTCATGATCTAGAGGTTCTCCACCCTCAGGGTCATTCCATACAAATAAGAGCTTATTCTCTTCATGAACTTTCCAGCTCTGTATGCATGCATCTTTAGGAATTTTTTTTGCATAAGGGATATCTAGGCATTGGCCATCTTCACCCCATCCCCATTCATGATATGGACATCTAACCATATCACCATCAACAGTGCCCATACTAAGATCACCGCCCATATGAGGGCAGGCTGCTTGAAGCGCTAAAGCCTTACCTTTAGAATCCCTAAAAACCACAAGTTTTGTCCCAAAAGCGTTAACTCCCTTGGGTTTTGATGTAAACGATTCAGCAAGGCCTAAAGTGTGCCATCCTCGACCATAACGATCTGGTGGTGGTGTTTGATCTATTATCCTTATTTTCTTATTACTCAAAATACTCCCCCTTTATTCTTTGTAATTTATAACATTAGGTTTTCAGTTTCACTGCCTAAAAAGCTTGATCCAAAGTCAAGTGCAAATGGATCAGAGATATTTGCTACGTGAACTTGAGTCATCATAATATCAATAAATTTGTTAGTTATCTCATGACCTAAATAGACTGTCGCACCTCCACTAGCCTTTACTAACTTTAGAGCACCAGCTACACATCTATCATTGATGGTACTAACTTGATATCTAAATCTAATTCTGTCTTTTATATCTACTTCTTCATCATTATTTGCTGCGTCCATCATAGTTTTCATGTTAGCTTCAACGTTATGCCAAAGCTCATCAATTTCAGTAGAAATTTCTGACGCCAATGTTAATGTAGCTGGGTTATTTTTAGCTTCAACACCAAAACTAGAAATGCGATCTTTTGCACCCTTAATAAAAGAATCTAATGCTCCTTTATATGCTCCTAATGCTGGGATTGCTACAGCATGCGTAAAAATTTGGCCAAATGGTATTTTATACAATGGACCATCATTGCTTTTATCAGGATTCTTTATTAAAAAAGCATCTTTTAAATAATGAATTCTATGATTGGGTACAAATACATCTTCAACTTTAATTCTTTTGCTCCCTGTCCCCTTTAAACCATAGGTATGCCAGTTATCTATAATTTCATAATCTTCTCTGGGAATTAACAACGTTACGAAGCTTTCTAATCCTTTGGATGGGTCTAAAATTGCACCACCAAAGAACCAATCACAATGATCGCTTCCTGAAGACCAGTCCCATTCACCTGAAATTCTAAATCCATTTTTTTCAGGTTTTGCCGAAGCTTTTGGAGCATAAGAAGATGATATTAAGACAGTATTGTCTTCTGCCCAGACATCTTCTTGAGCTTTTTCATCATAAACAGATATTTGCCAATTATGAACACCAACAGTTGCATAAACCCAAGCAGAAGCCATACATGCTTCACCAATAATAGAGGTTACCTTGTAAAAAACCATTGGATCCATTTCATAACCACCCCATCTTTTAGGTTGAATAATCTTAAAGAATCCTAAATCCTTGAAGTCTTGAATCGTCTCATCGGGTAGTTGTCTTAATTCAGCAGTTTTATTTGTTCTTTCAATTAGTGTTGATTGAAGATCTCTAGCTCTTTTATATAGCTCTTCCGGTTGAGGTATGCTCCCATCATGCTTATCCGCAGTATTTTTCATAGATTTCCTCCACATAGATAATACTATTTTTTAGATAATTATCATAGAATCATCACAGCCAAAGTCATTATTTACATGATAAGCTATGTATCTTTTTTATAGGATTTTTATGCATAAATCAATTCAAGAACTAAGAGATGAAAATCTTTTTCCAAATGGCAGTGCTGTAGTTATTGGCGGCAGTGGTGGTATTGGTAAAGAAGTTTGTAGATCTTTTGCTGCTGAGGGGGTACCGATAATATTCACTTATAACAAAAATCGGAAAAATGCTGAGGAACTAGAATCAGAAATAAATAATGCTGGCATAGATGTTAAGAGCGCAAATCTTTCTTTAAATGATAAAGATGCAGTCGATAGTTTTTTTACTTCTTTATCGGATTCAAAAGAAAAGATTCATACCATTGTTAATGCGACTGGAGCAGATATAAAGATGAAATGGATTAATTCATTAAGTTATGAAGATTGGGCAAGTGTTATGCGTAATGATGCAGATGGTTTCTTTAATCTCATCAAAAGTAGCCTACCATTAATGCAAGAAAATGGAGGCTCTTATATTGCCATTACTTCTATTGGTTTATCTAGATGGCCAACTAAAGATGTGCTCTCAGTTGCTCCTAAAGCGGCAATCGATGCTCTTATCAGTGGAATAGCAAAAGAAGAGGGAAGGAATGGAGTCCGTGCTAACAGTATTCAGCTTGGCATTATTGAAGCAGGAATCTTTTTAAGAATTAAGGATACAGAATACACTCCTGAGTATGTTGAAGCAGCAAAAAGGAATACAGCTCTTAAGAGATTAGGATCTGCTCAAGATGTTGCTAATGCAGTGATCTTTCTGGCCTCAAATAAGGCGAGTTATATTACTGGACAGTGTTTATATCTAGATGGAGGATATAGAATCTAATCCATGTCTTTTATAATTTAACTAGTCCTGAACTTAATTTAGGGGGAGTTGTCAAAACTTATTGATTATGAACATTATTCAAACTGAGAATCTAACAAAAGACTATTTCTTAGGAAATCAAACTATAAAAGCTCTAAGAGAAGTTTCATTTACAATTCAGAGAGGTGAGTTTATAGCAATCATGGGGCCATCTGGATCAGGAAAATCGACATTGATGAATATTATAGGTTGTCTTGACTCTCCTACCAGCGGAGATTATTTCTTAAATGGTCAATCTGTAAGCACATTAGATGAAAATGAGTTAGCAAAGATTAGAAATAAAGAAATAGGTTTTGTTTTTCAAAACTTTCATTTACTTCCACGAAATACTGCTCTTGATAATGTTATGTTGCCATTAAAATATGCTGGTGTTGAAAAAGAATCCAGGCTACGCCAATCACATGATGTTCTTACAGCTGTGGGTTTAGAAACTAGAATGGATCATCAACCATCTGAGCTTTCTGGAGGTCAACAACAAAGAGTAGCCATTGCCAGAGCCTTAGTTAATAAACCGTCAATTCTTTTTGCAGATGAACCCACAGGAAATTTAGACAGTCAAACCGGTCAAGAGGTTATACAATTATTCCATCAACTTCATAAAGATGGACAAACAATTATTTTAATTACCCATGAAAATGATATTGCAAATGAAGCAGATAGAATTATTTATATTAAAGATGGTCAAATTTTTGAAGACAAAAAGGTAAAATAGATCTATGAATAGACTTTTCTTAAAACAAACGATTATTTTTTGTAGCTTTTTAATTATTTTAGTTAGCTGTGGTGGCAATAAAGAAGAAGAATTTAATTTCTATACTCTTAAAGAAGTTGAATCCAAAGAACTTGACTTAACTGTAGAAGCATCAGGAACAATTGAAGCTATCTCTTCAATAGAGATTAAGTCTAAGGCTTCAGGTGAAATACTTTTCTTAGGAGCTGAAATAGGAGATTTTGTTAACAAGGGAATTGTATTAGCAAGAATTGACCAGAGAACTCCTAAAAATAACTTAGAACAAGCATCAGCAGATTTAGATGTTGCAAAAGTACGGCTATCCAATGCTGAAAGTCAATTTGTTAGATCAAAGACACTACATGATGAAGGAAGTATTTCAGATAAATCATTTGAGGATGCTCAAGAAGCATTCTCATCTGCAAAAGCTCAATATGTAAGATCTAATGTATATTTAGAGAATGCAAAAATAGCACTTGATGATACACTAGTTAGATCACCAATTAATGGCACAATTATCACAAGACCTGCTGAAGTTGGCCAAGTAATAACCTCTCCTACATCTGCTGTTGGTGGAGGAACGTTACTCATGGAGATGGCTGATCTCAATAGGGTCAGGGTAAGAGCATTAGTTGATGAGATAGACATTGGCAAAATATCAGTTGGTCAAGAAGTTGTTCTTAAAGTATCTGCTTATAGAAATAAAAAGTTTACCGGCATTGTTTCAAAGATAGAACCGCAAGCAATCGAAGAACAGAATGTTACAACTTTTCCAGTACTCATCGATATAGAAAACAAAGATAACCTCCTTTTAATTGGAATGAATACCGATGTCGAGATAGAAATTCTTAAAGAGTCTGTTGATCTAGCTTTACCAGCTGGATCTTTAAGAACAAGAAGAGATATAGTATCTGTTGCACAATTATTAGGCATTACAAAAAAAAGTCTAGATTCTTTTTTGAGTACAAGAATTGAAGGTGAAGGATTTAATGCTTTTATTGTTCTTAAGGACACGAACAGTGGCCCAGTCCCTGTATGGGTTAAAGTAGGTACAACTGATTTAAACAATATTGAAGTGATCTCCGGATTAGAGAAGAATGATATTGTTTATGTTTTGCCTAGCGATGGCCTGATTAAATATCAACAACGTTTTTCTGAAAGACTTAAAAGTAGATTCTGATAGTGTTAATTAGAGAATCAGTTCAAACTGCTTTAGAGGCTATCAGAGCCAATAAACTTAGATCAATTCTTACAACTCTTGCAATTATTATTGGTACTGCTGCAGTGATAGCAATGGTTTCAATGGGATCAAGTGCTCAAAAAGCTATTGATGAATCAATTTCAGATTTAGGAGCCAGGACGATTTATGTTTACCCGGGCGCATCAAGACAAGGAGCCACCAACACAAGCAAAATACCCTTAGATATAAAAGACGCTGAGGCATTATCTGATGATAAAGAAATCCCTTGGGAGATAGCTCCTGAAATCCGAGGATCTCGACAAATTAAATTCGGGAATGGTAATGCTAGCCTTCAAATAGTGGGAAGCTCTGAAAACTTTTTTTCTATTAGAGGATTTGAAATTAATCAAGGAAGACTCTTTTCAGAGAATGAAAATTTAGGTCGCAAAAGAGTTGTGGTTCTTGGTTCGTCGGTTGCAGCAGAATTAAGAGCTTCATCTGAACAATTACTTAATAAAGATATCTTTATTGGTAATGCTCCCTTTAGCGTGATTGGAGTCATTAAAGAAGAAGGTGGGGGCTGGGGACCTAATGCAGATGAAACAATTTATACACCTATTTTAACTGCTGCAGATAGAATCTTTGGAAGGGAAACATTAAGTTCTATCAATGTTAAATTCCCCAATGAATTTGCTACAGAGGAAGTAATGATTTCTATCGAAAGAGTTTTACGTCGCGAACATGATATTGGCCCAGGTGAAGAAAACAACTTTCGTATAAATGATTGGGCTCAATTTGTAGATCTACAAAAACAAGCAACCTCAATATTTTTTGCACTGATTATTGGTATAGCCGGTATCAGTTTGCTTGTTGGTGGCATAGGCGTGATGAATATAATGCTTGTTTCAGTCACAGAAAGAACTAGAGAGATTGGTTTGCGAAAAGCTTTGGGAGCAACTCCAAATGCAATCTTATTACAATTTATCATTGAAGCAATTACTTTATGTATTATTGGAGGCTTCATAGGTGTAATTCTAGGAACATCCTTATATTTATTGATAGCTTCTTGGCAAGAATGGCCAATTGTTATCCCACTTTCAGCTATTATTGGATCAGTTACTTTTTCAGCATTTGTTGGTTTATTCTTTGGTATTTGGCCTGCACGAAGAGCTGCAAGATTAGACCCAGCAGTCTCATTGAGATACGAATAAATATGAAAATCATTCAGCTTCTTCCTGCATTAGAATTTGGTGGGGTAGAAAGAGGAACAGTTGATTTATCTGAAGCGCTTGTAAACCTTAACCATGAATCAATAGTGGTTTCAGGTGGCGGAAGAATGACAAAATTACTTCATCAACATGAAGCCAGACATATTGATCTGAACATATCAAAAAAATCTATATATTCATTCATGAAATACAAAAGACTTGCAGATATATACAAAGATCTTAAGCCAGATATTGTGCATATTCGATCCAGATTTCCAGCATGGATTCATATGTTTGCGATGAATAAGTTATCTAAATCAGAGAAGCCAATTACCGTTTCAACTTTTCATGGCTTATATAGTAAACCTTGGTATAGCAAATCTATGGCAAAAGCAGATGCTATTATTAGCGTTTCAAGAACTGTTAAAGATTACATATCAAACACTTATAAAATTAGTCCTGAAGAGGTTACTAATATATATAGGGGTTGCGATACTATAAAATTTAATAAAAATCAGCTTAATCAAGAATGGCTTGATCAATGGTACAAAGAGTACCCAACTACAAGGAATAAAAAGATTTTATTAATGCCAACAAGAATAACTTCATGGAAAGGAATAGAGTACTTTTTAGAGTTATTATCTTTACTTCAAGATGATGCTGTTTGTGGTTTAATTGTAGGCCCTATACCAAAAAATAAAAATAATTATTTTAAGAGACTTTTATCACAATCTCGAAGGTTAAAACTAACGGATCAAAATTTAGTCTTTACTGGGGGCAGAGATGATATTGAAGAAGTTTATAAGCTTTCAGATGTAGTTTTTAATCTATCCACTAAACCTGAACCATTCGGTAGAACCATTATTGAGGCTGTAGCCTCAGGTTGTTCTGTCGTTGGTTGGAATAGGGGCGGAGTAAATGAATCCCTGAGTGAAATTAATTCATCTGGTATTGTTCAATACGGTGATTTAAGACAACTCAAAGACAAAACTTTGTCATTGTTAGAAAACCCTGATAATTTAGTGCTTCCTGATATTTTCACCAAACAATATCAGACAACCAGAACCATTGAGTTGTATCAATCATTACTTACAAGATAGTCATAAATTCCTATATGCTCTAGACTGGCTCTTGCTACGGTGAATTTTTCTAGGACCATATCTTGAAGAGCATCAAATGAGTAATTTTGTATATGGGGCAGAGTGTCCCTGATTAATTTTACAAATTCATCTGCTTTGTTAGGATCAACTAGCAGCTCTTTAGTAATTATTTCTTCTAGCATACCTACATTACAGCCAAACACAGGCACACCATAAGCTAATGCTTCTATAGCCACTCGAGGTCCACCTTCTCTAGAACTAGAAATAATCAATCCCTTTGCTTGAGAATACATCTCAGATAGTTGATCAGTAGATATTTTAGTTAATATTTTAATATTAGTTGAATTATTTTCCTTGATAAGATTTTGTAAATTATTTATTTCATTACCATCGCCAATGATAATTAAGTCTTCATCTATTTCCTTCCAAGCATTAATAAGAAGATCAAATCTCTTAACTTTTTCTAATCTTCCAACAGCTATATAAGATCCATTTCTTGAAGAAGTAGCTAATCTTAGTTTAGGATTAATCCAATTATTGACTACAGAAGATTTTTCGGATGATGGCTTGAGAGCTTGATTTACTGCAATAATATAATCAAATTTCTGAAGATTGACAGGACGTTTTTTTAAACTATGTAAAGTGCCTATTATTTTTATATTTGTAACCATCTTAATAAGATTTCCTATTTGCATAGACTTAGATCCATGGCAATGTAATATTTGAATATTATTATTTTTAATAATTCGTTTTAATTTAACTAAATTAAGGATCGAATACCTATATTTATTTTGGAAGTTAATATATTTATTTGATTTAAATTTCTCTTTAAGAATTTTATCTCCTATAACAACACAATGATATTTAGATGATTGGTTGATTTCATTTGTGATCTCATCTACATGCTGCTCAATACCAGCAAAATTTTTGCTCATTATTAAATGACCAATCTTATGCATGATTATAAATTTTATTAGAAATGTACAATGACACCCGTTTGATTTCCTGCAATGGTTTTAACCCTTTATTTGGATCAATTAACTCACATTTATTTTTATTAACAGTCACTGAACCAACATTTTTAGAGTTAATAAGATTATCAATCACGTATTTATGTTTATTAGTATAAAAATAATCTTTTAATGCCTTCTTATTCTGATTTACTTGCATGATATAAGTTTCTCCTTTTGCTGATAGGCTCTCAAAGATAAGATTAATACTATCTGGTGTAACAAATTTTTTATAGGCATGAGAGGTGGCATCATAATATTCCGTATAACTTATACTTTCATGGTCTAAGAATTTAATTTGCTGACCATCCTGATTTCTATTCTTTAAATCATCCCATAGATCCCGAGGTGTTCTTCTTGAATTTGAAACAATTTTTCTTTTTTCTGGAAATATACCCAGCACATATTCAATGCTCTTTATAACCATAGCCTTGTCATAAACAATATTAGTATTCGGACCACCTATAGATATTGCGATGAGAGATGTATCAGGATTTTGATTAGAAATCTTTGACAAAGACCCTTTATAAAGAAAACAGTTATTTGGAATTCTTTTATTTATAAAATCATGTTCTGGAGCAACAATTAGATCAAATATGTCTTGTTTAAATGAAGGTCTAAAAACAGCTATGGTAAAACACTCATTGGTGTTTGAGAGTATTTCTTTTATTTTGATCATGGCAGTATGAGAAGCATGTCCTACACCAATAATGATGCATTTACCCTCCAGATTACTTATCTTATGAATTTCATTGATATTAATTTCTACAATTGAGATGTCTAATTGCCTTGATAGCTCTGAAGCTAAAGCAATACCCTGACTATAATGGCCAGCTTTTGTATCATTAATCAATAAAATATTCATTCCACAAGAGATGTTATCATTCAGCTATACTTGTATGTAGAAAAAATTAATTTATATAATGTTTTTCCTGCCTTTATTTGACGATAATCCTATATCAAAGAAACCTTTTGTTACCTACGCATTAATCATATTAAATTGCATAGTCTTTCTCATTCAAACATCTTTCTCGACATCAGACTTAAATCTTTATTTTTTACAAAACGGATTTGTCCCTGATCATTTTTTTGCTAACCCATCTCCTTTTTATTTACAGCTATATTCATCTATATTTATTCATGCAGGTTTTTTACATTTAGCAAGTAATATGCTTTACCTATGGATATTTGGTGATAATGTTGAAGCAAAATTAGGTCCTATAAAGTTCTTATTCTTTTATCTCATTTGTGGAGTCATAGCTTCGATCGGGCAAGGTCTGATTGATACAAACTCTAATATTCCTTTAGTAGGTGCTAGTGGTTCTATTGCTGGAGTTCTAGGAGCCTACTTTCTTTTGTATCCTAAAGCTAATGTGAGAGTTCTATTCTGGTTCTTTATTTTTATTCAAATTATTAATGTACCAGCATTTATTGTATTGGGTGTTTGGATAGTAGGTCAGTTTATTTCTGCTGGAAATTCTTTAGAAACAGGTGTTGCATATTTTGCACATATTGCTGGTTTTATTGCGGGCTTTATTTTGATGTTAATTCTAAAAAATAGAGACACATCAATTTTTAATAAACCAGTGTCTGAACCTTTTAGTAAAAGTACTTTCAAAGACGCATACAAGAGTAAAATTTATGATCAACGCAGATCTGCTCAAATAAAAAAATATGATTGAATAGGATTTTTTAGTTCATCCTAATGTTTATTACAATTATGATAGTAACAGCCTACAAGTAAATGATTTAATATAATTCTATGAACATTCAAGACGCTATACTGCAATCTTTACAGATTCATTTTCCAAATTCACAAATTGATTTAATAAATGAAAGCCATATGCATGCTGTTCCTAAGAATGCAGAAACCCATTTTAAGGTTGTAATAGTAGATGAAAGTTTTTCTGATTTAACAATATTACAACGACACAAAGAGGTATATGCTTCATTGGGCAATCTTATAGATAAAATCCATGCTTTTTCAATGTTTTGTTTTACTGAAGATGAATATAATAATCAATCAGATATACCAACCTCTCCAGATTGTGCAAAAAAATAAATGACCACTTTTTTTCAATCCCTTCTTAATCGATCTTATCTGATTGTTACGTTGACTTTAGCAATTTTTATATTGTTTTATGGTGGACTAAATAATTTTAAGCTGGATGCTTCTTCTGAAGCCTTAGTGATTGAAGGAGATTCTGCATTTAAGACCTATAGAGAAGCTGGTAATACATTTGGAAATGACGATTTTTTAATCGTTACCTTTACCCCTAATAAAGATATTTTCTCCAAAGAAACTTTAAAAGTGATTGGTTATCTAGAAAATGATCTAACAAGCATACATGGCGTTGAATCAGTGCTTTCCATTTTAGATGCACCAATATTTTTTCAACCCAAAGTAGGTATAAGTGATATAGCAGATAATATCAAGGACCTTAAAACTGAGGGAATTAATTTTTTAGAGGCTGCTAAAGAAATTTCTAATAATCCTATCTATTCTGAACTTATTATTAGTAAAGATGGCAAGACTACAGCAATGCAGATTGTGATCGAAGAAGATCCAAATTACAGAAGGCTTATAAATGAGCGTTATGACTTACAGGATGCACCTCAAGACTCACAAACAAAAATCCAGATTGAGTCTATCAATAAACAAATCTCTAATATCAACGATCAAGAATCTCAGAGAAGAAAACTTCAAATTTCTCAGATTAGATCTGTATTAGATGAATATAGAGAGCATGGCACACTGTTTCTAGGAGGAGCTTCTATGATAGCTGTCGATATGATGGAGTTCATAGAATCCGACTTACTCATTTTTGGTTTAAGTGTTGCTTTAATTTTTGCACTTTTATTATTTATTTTTTTTAGGAGAATATCCTTTGTTTTCTTGCCTCTTATTAATGCGGGTATTACAACAGCTTTTACTGCCAGCTTTTTAGGATTTATGGATTGGAAAATAAGCGTTGTATCATCAAACTTTATTGCATTATTGCTTATTCTAACTATATCTCTTACCGTGCATGTTTTGGTTAGATTCAATGAACTAAGTAAAAGCATAAAGAACAAACAACAAGCTATAACTGAATCTTGTAAACAAATGGCAATACCTTGTTTTTTTGCAGCTTTTACTACCGGAATAGCATTTATATCATTAATGTTTGGTGATATTAAGCCTGTGATTGAATTTGGAAAAATGATGGCGGTAGGTATTTCTATAGCTTATGTTTCAACGTTTGTATTATTACCTGTATTAATGAATATACTAATTATAAAATCCTCACAAAGATCATCATTTATTAATCGGTTGCCACCTAAGCTAGCATCTGTATCAATTAATCAAGGAAGATCAAATATAATCATATCTGTAATAGTCGTATGCCTTTTAGTTTATGGAATAACTCTTCTAAAAGTGGAAAATAGATTCATAGATTATTTTTCTCCAAACACAGAAATTTATCAGGGAATGTACCTTCTTGACGAGGAGCTTGGTGGAACAGCAACATTGGACGTTATCATCGATGCGCCTGCAGAAGAAATCACACCAAGCTATTCTGTTGAAGATGATTTATTTGAAGAAGATCTTTTTGAGGATGACTCAAGTGAAGCTTCAGGCTACTGGTGGAATTCATTTACTTTAAAGAAAGTTGAAAGCATTCATGATTATTTAGATGATTTACCAGAAGTAGGCAAGGTATTAAGTATTGCAAGCGGCATTAAACTAGCTCGTTTAATTAACGATGATCAGGATTTGAATGATTTAGAGCTTGCTTTATTAAGGTCTGTCTTACCTGAGGATCTTAAAGACTCAATCTTATACTCTTATATTAATAAAGATGATACACAAGTAAGAATCTCAACTCGCATTTACGAGACTTCTAACTCTCTAAATAGAAACAACCTCATTAATAAGATATCTAATGATTTAATAAATAACTATGGTCTGGATCGTGAACAATTTAGAATCACAGGCTTAGCTGTTTTGTATAACAATATGTTGCAATCTTTATTTTCTTCTCAGATTAAATCTCTTGTACTTGTGTTTATAACAATTGGCCTGATGTTTTTAATATTATTTAGATCATTTAAAGTTGCGATACTTGGTTTGATCCCAAATGTTATTACTGCTTCAAGTGTTTTGGGTTTATTAGGCTTATTTTCTATACCTTTAGACATCATGACAATAACAGTTGCTGCAATCAGTGTAGGTATGGCGGTGGACAATACTATTCATTATCTATATAGATATAGATTAGAGCTACAATATCAAGATTCAAATCAAGCTATATCAACATCGCATGATACTGTTGGTAGAGCGATTCTTTATACAGCCATCACAATCTCAATAGGGTTTTTAGTCTTTACTTTATCAAACTTTTCTCCAACTGTTTTATTTGGCACATTTACAGCAATTGCTTTAACAGTTTCGCTCATAGCATCAATGATTCTGTTACCATATCTTTTAAAGATTACAAAAGTTTTTATAAATAATAGTACTGATGTCAGGACCACTTAAAGGAATTAAAATAGTTGAGTTTTCTGGGATTGGTCCAGGACCTTTTTGTGGCATGGTGCTAGCAGATATGGGCGCAGAAGTTATCAAAGTTGATAGGCTATCTAAACTAGGGTCGGGCAACTCGTTAGATTTTCAGAGCAGATCAAAGCTTTCTATTACAGCTGATCTTAAAGATAAAAATACAATTAAAGAAATTAAGAAACTAATTAAGCAAGTAGATGCAGTTTTTGAAGGTTTTCGTCCTGGTGTTATGGAACGACTAGGACTTGGACCCAAGGACTGTTTAAAAGAAAACCCTAATTTGGTTTATGGAAGAATGACAGGCTGGGGGCAATCCGGTCCTTTATCAAGCTATGCAGGCCACGATATTAATTATATTGCTTTAACTGGTGCTCTTCATTCAATTGGTAAAAAGGATGAAAATCCTCCCCCACCATTAAATCTCATTGGTGATTATGGTGGCGGTGGAATGTTTTTAGCACTTGGTATATTAGCTGCAATTTTAAATGTTAAAAATGGCGGCAAGGGTCAAACAGTTGATGCCGCTATGGTTGATGGAGCATCCTTATTAATGACAATGTTTTATGCTTTTAAAGCATCAGGGTTTTGGAATGAAGAAAGACAATCTAATCTTTTAGATGGCGGGGCACATTTTTATGACACTTATAAATGTAAGGACGATAAATATCTTTCTGTTGGGTCAATTGAACCGCAATTCTATGAAATTCTAATCGATAAGTTAGATTTAGATAAGGAGATGTTTAAGAATCAAATGGATAAATCTAATTGGAATAATTTAAAAAAAGATATTGCTAATAGAATTCTAACTAAAACAAGAGATGAGTGGACGCAGATATTTGAGAATACAGATGCTTGCGTTGCTCCAGTTTTAGATTTATCTGAGGCACCCGATCATTCTCATCTTAAAGACAGGCAAACTTTTATTGAGATAGATGGGCATATGCAGCCAGCACCAGCACCTCGTTTCTCTGAAACAACCCAAGGAGTTCAACATCCACCTCCTAAAATAGGCGACCATAACAAAAAAATAGCAAAAGAATTTAGTCTTGATTTAGGTTGTTTTACTAAAGAATAATTCAGCATTATTTAAGCTTGATACAGCAATTTCATCATAGCTTTCATTCCTTAATGATGATATTTCTTTAGCAATGTGAGGAAGGTACTTTGGCTCATTAATATTTTTATTTGGTTTAGGATGAATATTTTTTGGTATTAAATAAGGACAATCAGTTTCTATTAATAATCTTTCAATAGGAATTTCATTTATAGATTCTCTTAATTCTTGATTCCTCTTTGCATCACAAATCCAACCGGTTAATCCAATGTAAGCGCCTAAATTTAGGTAATCATTTAACTCCTTAGGGCCTGCAGTAAAGCAATGCACTACGAATGAAGGCAGATCATTCTTATAATCCATTAAGATTTTATAAAAATCTTCATGGGAATCTCTTTGATGCAAAAACAAAGGCAAGTTTAATTCTATTGCAATTTGAACTTGCATTTTAAAAGCATTGATTTGCTCTTCTTTAGTTGATAGATTCCTGTAATAATCTAAGCCAGTCTCTCCAATAGCATTAGGGCTTGCTTTAGAGATTATTTCTTTTAAATCTTGATGAGTCCAGTTCATTAATTCTGATGCATGATGAGGATGAACACCAGCCGTTGATGCACAGATTTCTTCATATTGAAGCTTTAGATCACGGACAATATCAATATCATCAATATTTGCAGAAATCACTGCAAATTTCTTTACACCACAGGATTTAGCAGAAGCTATCACTTCATCTAACCTATGTAAAAAAGATTTATGACTAAAGTTGCAGGCTATATCAAAGAATTCAGGCATTTCATTTTTGAATCATTTACAATATTCAATTTTTGATTCTAATATTATGACGCAATTTAAACAATTTAATAAAGCCATCAAATTGGAACAGATCTCAGAAAATGAGTTTAAATTCCGTCCAGATCAGAATTACTCTGTTGGTGCTACCCCTCACGGAGGTTACCTCATGGCTTTAATGCATAAAGCCCTAACAACAGTTTTACAGCATTCTTGTGCAATTAATTCAAATATATTTTATCTAGATAGAACAGACCATGATGAAGCAATTCTTAGAGTAAAAATCATCAAAGTTAGTAGAGGTTCTTCTATGGGTGCAGTTGAATTAATACAAAACGATAAAACTACTTGTATATTTAACGGATTGTGCACAGATCTTGATAAATTATCAGGCTTTTCTGATCTACCTTCACCTTTGCCGAATAACTTTCACAAAACCAAAGAATCTGATTTCCAGGTGATGAATTATGATCATCTAAAAGAAGGATTTACTCCTAACTTTATAAAACAACTTAATATCAAGGTTGATCCTGATCATGCTTGGTGGAGTAGAGCAGATTTTAATGGTAATTTTGAAGCCAGATGCTCAGCATATATTGAGCTTGAAGGTGGAACCCCAGATCAATATATGCTTTCTTATTTTTCAGATATCTTACCTCCGGTTACAATTAATAAGTACGGACCCATAGGTTGGATTCCAACTCTTAGTCTTACAACTAACATTAGACAACTACCAACAACTGATAAACTATTTATTGATGGAACTGCTACAGATATTATCAACGGTTATTTTGAGCAAAATGTAAATATATGGGATTTAAATGAAAATTTAATTTTGACAAGTCGACAAATTGCTAAAATTCTAAAATCAAGTGAAAAACTATCAAAATTTAAAAAATAGGAATTAAACATGAAATTTAAAGGAACAAAAGATTATGTATCTACTGATGATTTGAGCATGGCTGTGAATGCTGCTATTGCATTAGAGAGACCATTGTTGATCAAGGGTGAGCCCGGCACTGGTAAAACTTTGTTGGCAATTGAGGTCGCTAAATCATTAAAAATGAATTTAATAGAATGGCACATTAAATCTACTACTAAAGCTTCACAGGGACTATATGAATATGATGCAGTTACAAGGCTAAGAGACTCTCAGCTAGGAGATGAAAGAGTTAAAGATATAAAAAATTACATAAAAAGAGGCAAGTTATGGGATGCTTTTGAATCAGACGATCAGGTAGTTTTGTTAGTTGATGAAATTGATAAAGCTGATATTGAATTTCCCAATGACTTATTACAAGAGCTCGATAGAATGGAGTTTTTCTGTTATGAAACAGGTGAAACGATTAAAGCTAAGAAGAGACCTTTAATCGTCATTACTTCAAATAATGAAAAGGAATTACCTGATGCTTTTTTAAGACGATGTTTTTTCCACTATATACAATTCCCAGATAGAGAGACTATGGAAGCAATCGTTAATGTTCATTATCCAAAAATTAAGAAAAGATTATTAAAAGATGCATTAGATGTGTTCTTTGATATTAGAAAAATACCTGGAATGAAGAAAAAACCTTCTACCTCAGAATTAATAGATTGGTTGAAGCTTTTATTATCAGATGAAATACCTGATCAGGTATTAAAAAATGCTGACAATACTAAAGCTATTCCACCACTATATGGCGCATTATTAAAAAATGAGCAGGATGTCCATCTATTAGAGAGATTAGCTTTTATGACAAGAAGAGAACAAACAACTCCAAAATAAAAGGCATGCTAATTAATCTCTTTCATACTATTCGTTCATCTGGTGTCCCGTGTACATTGCGTGAGTTGTTGGATCTGCTTGGTGCTTTAGAGAATCGATTAGCTTATGCAAATTTAGATGATTTTTATTTTCTTTCTAGAGCTGTTTTGGTCAAAGATGAAAAGCACTATGATAAATTTGATAAAGCTTTTGAGATTTATTTTAAAGGCATTGAAACTTTAGAAGATATTTTCCAAGCACTTATTCCTGAGGATTGGTTAAGAAAAGCATTTGAAAACGAGCTTGATCCTGAAGAGCTAAAAAAAATTAAGTCTTTAGGTGGTTTAGAGAAATTGCTTGAGGAGTTTAAGAAGAGATTGGAAGAACAACAAGAGAGGCATGAAGGGGGCAGCAAATGGATCGGTACAGGAGGTACATCCCCATTTGGCAATAATGGCCATAATCCCGAGGGGATCAGAGTGGGAGGTGCAGGGGGTAATAAAAAAGCAGTTAAAGTTTGGGAGCAAAGACAATATAAAAATCTTGATGATTCTTTAGAGTTAGGTACAAGGAATATAAAAATGGCCTTAAGAAGGTTAAGAAAATTTGCCAGACAAGGTATTGATTTAGAGCTAGATATGGATGGAACCATTAGTTCAACAGCAAAGAATGCTGGAATTCTTGATATCAACATGATCCCTGAACGAACCAACTCCGTGAAAGTGATAACGCTTTTTGATGTAGGGGGATCAATGGACCCATTTGTGCGTTTGTGTGAAGAACTATTTTCTGCAGTTAAAACAGAGTTTAAGCATTTGCATTATTATTATTTTCATAATTGTATTTATGAATCAGTTTGGAAAGATAACAGAAGAAGATCACAAGAAAGGTTTCAAGTACAGGATATTATTAATAAATATACACCAGACTATAAGTTAATTTTTGTTGGTGATGCAACGATGGCACCTTATGAAATCACTAATGCAGGTGGTAGTATTGAGCATTGGAATGAAGAACCGGGTGGTATATGGATTAAACGCTTATGTGATCATTTTGATAATGTAGCTTGGTTAAATCCAGTTCCAGATGAGCACTGGGATTACACTTCATCAGTTTGTTTAATTAGAGATTTAGTGGAACAAAGAATGTATCCTTTAACATTAAAAGGTTTAGAAGACGGAATGGGGAATTTATCAAAATGAATAACACAACTTCACACAACAATAGGAGCAGGGGAATTAAATGGGGTCCATTTACTCTAAGGATTCCATTTATACATATTAGATTTCGGTCAAGTGAATTTTTCCAAGGCTTAGTTATAAGTGGTGCAACTGCTTTTGCAGCTGCTCCATTAGCTATGCAACTTGGATTAACGTTTGATGAAGCTGTTGCCCTGAGTTTTATTGCCGGATCATTAATCTCAGCTGGACCAATAATTTTTGGTGAGCCTATGGCAGCAGGCTGGGTTACACCAGCTGTCCCAATTGTTTTTTTTATTGCTTTAGCTGATGCAGGTCTATTTGGTGTTAATTGCCAAGGAGATCTTTGCGCATACAATCCAGAAAGTTTTAAGTTTTTAGCAGCTATGTGTATAGAGTTTACATTGCTAGTTTTAATACTGGGAATAACTGGCCTAGGTAAAAAATTAGTTGATTTGATTCCGAGAGGATTAAAATCAGGAATAATTCTAGGTGCTGCACTAGCCGCCTTTTATCAAGTATTTTTTAAAGATTTTGATAATTATTTATCTCAACCTGTATCGATGACAGTGGCTATAGTCTTATGTGTTATAACCACTTTTTCTATCCCTTTTAAAAAAATAGCACAGAGAAATAAATTTTTTAATTTATTAGGCTCATTAGGATTATTACCTGGTTTTCTAATCGCAGCAGTAATTGCATTCCTACTTAATGAAGTAACTTTTAATATAGAGTGGGGATTTCAAATACCTGCAATTATGAGCCTAATAGAGAAAACTTCTCCTTTGTATATTGGCTTTCCTAATTTAGATATGTATATCAATGCTATTCCAGTAGTGTTAATAGGGTATATGTTGCTATTTGGAGACTTAGTTACAGGTACTGAAGTTTTAAAAGATGCTCAAAAACAAAGATCTGATGAGCAATTACCTATTGATTTAAATCGATCTCATTTGTCTGTTGGTATCAGGAATTTCTTAGGAGCATTAATCAATCCATTCTTTCCAACTCAAGGAGCATTGTGGACAGGCGTTCATGTCGTTGTTGCTGAAAGATGGAAACAAGGAAGACAAGCTATGCCATCAATATTTGATGGTATTGGATCTTATTATTTAATGGGGATACCATTTCTGTATTTCTTTTTACCTTTTGTTACTCTTATGGAGCCCCTTATTGATATGGCACTTACTTTAACTTTAATTCTTACTGGTTTTGCTTGTGCATACATAGCTATGTCCATTCCAAAAAATAACTCTGAAATGTCTACAGCACTAATAATAGCTACCTTCATAACTTTCAGTCCTGGAGAATATATGTGGGTATCGCTTTTAATTGGAATTATGCTCTCATTACTAGTAGATGGTTACGAAAAGGAAAATCCTTAACACGTGAATGATTTAGCATTAGAAATTAAGGGGTTAAAGAAAGAATATCCAACAGGAGTTAAAGCCCTTAAAGGAATAGATTTATCTGTACAACAAGGAGATTTTTTTGCTTTGCTTGGACCAAATGGCGCAGGTAAATCATCCATTATCGGTATTATTTCTTCATTGGTTACCAAAACATCAGGTAAAGTAAAAATACTTGGTATAGATACTGAAAAAAATTTTAATGAGGCTAAACGACACCTTGGTGTTGTTGCGCAAGAATTAAATTTCTCTCATTTTGAAAAAGTCATAGATATTGTAATTACCCAGGCAGGTTATTATGGCATTCCAAAAAAGATAGCTTTACCGAGAACTGAACAAATACTAAAGACTCTTGGGTTATGGGAAAAAAGATCTGAGCAAGCTAGACATTTATCTGGTGGCTTAAAGAGAAGATTAATGATAGCAAAAGCGCTTATTCATGAACCTAAATTATTAATATTAGATGAACCTACTGCAGGAGTTGATATTGAATTAAGGAGAGGACTTTGGGATTTTATTATCTCACTTAATCAAAAAGGAACCACAATTATTTTAACCACACACTATTTGGAGGAGGCTGAGCAATTATGTAAAAATATTGCCATAATAGACCATGGCTTGATAGTAGAAAATACTTCTATGAAAAATCTATTAAGCAAGTTAGATGTTCAATCTTTTATTATTGATTTAGATAAAAACCTAGAAAAATTACCTGAAATCAATGGTTTTAAGATAAAAATGATTGATTCTTCTACCATGTCAGTTGTTGTTAATAAACCTAACAATATAAATCAGCTATTTGACGAACTTAACAAGAAAAACATCAATGTTACATCTATGAGAAATGAGTCAAATAGGCTTGAAGAATTATTTATGGATATAGTCAAATAACAATGAACTCTAAATCAAAAGAAATTTATTGGGGTTTATACACACTGTCTGTTAAAGAAATCAGAAGATTCCTGAGGATATGGTTACAAACCTTGTTACCACCAGCAGTAACTATGTCATTATATTTTGTAATCTTTGGTGCCCTCATTGGACCAAGGTTAAATTCCATGATTGAAGGACTGGACTATATACAATTTATGATCCCTGGTTTAGTAATGCTCTCAGTTATCACAAACTCTTATTCAAATGTTGTGTCTTCATTTTTTGGAGTTAAATTCCAAAAATCTATAGAAGAACTTCTTATTTCACCCATGCCCAATTTAATCATACTTACTGGGTTTATTGTTGGTGGTGTAGCAAGAGGGGTCTTGGTAGGTCTTATTGTATATGCTGTAAGTTTATTCTTTTATCCAGATTTTAATATTGTTAATCCGCTTTTAACTATTACTGTTCTTTTATTGACTTCCATATTTTTCTCAATATTAGGATTCCTTAACGCAATCTATGCAGATACTTTTGATGATATTTCAGTAATCCCAACATTTGTATTAACACCCTTAATTTATTTAGGCGGAGTTTTTTATCCTATATCAGTTCTGACTCCATTTTGGCAAAATGTTTCTTTAGCTAATCCGATGTTATATGTAGTTAATACCTTTAGAGAAGGAATGTTAGGAGTCAGCGATATATCAACTTCATTTTCTTTAATTATGTTAGTTGTTTTTATATTACTTTTTGGATCATTAGCTTTATATCTTTTAAAGAAGGGAACAGGCACACGTCAGTGAAGAGAACCCATTTAGGCAAAATCTCAAGCGTTTATACAAAACCTAATTTTTCCATACTTGATCCCATTAAAAGAAATACATACGACAATCAATCTTATGGTTTTGATATATGGAATGCATATGAGTTTACATTCCTCAATAAATCTAAAATTCCTACTATTGAGGTATTAGAAATTATCATCCCTTCAAATAGCATAAACACGATAGAATCAAAGTCTTTAAAGCTTTATTTAGGCTCTTATTACAACCAAGTTTATAAGAATGCAAAAGAAGCCTTATTAAGAATATCAAATGATATTTCAAGAGCTTGCAAAACAAGAATTAAGATATCTACTCAGAAATCTTTTGATGAGCCTATTAAATCTAATGAGCTAGTGAATCAAATTAATCAACTAAATCATGGTAATTTTTTATCATTTAAGGCCTTTAGGTCTATTTGCCCAGTCACACATCAACCTGATTTAGCCTCAATTTATTTTAAGACATCGAACAAAACAATTCCTTCAAAAGAAATATGTGAGTTTTTAATGTCATTTAGAGAGGAGGGCAGCTTTCATGAGGATTGTATTGAGAAAATATACTCTAAATTAGCTAATGATTTTAAGTTAAATAAATTAACTGTTTTAGGGAGATTTCTTAGGAGAGGAGGAATAGATATTAACCCTATTCGTTCTTATAAGAAAAAATTAAAAATAACAAATAATCGTGACAGAAATCAGTGAATCCTTAAAAGTTTTTAAGAATATAGATCAACTCAATCTTTATGTTGTTGATGAAATCATATCTGCATCCAATACAGATAGAGAATCAGCAATTATTTTATCTGGTGGCAAAACCCCTGCACCAATTTATCAAACTCTTAATTCATCAAGTGATATTAATAAGAAAGCTAGGTTTGTACTTTCTGATGAACGAAGAGTGCCAATTACAGATCCGCTCTCAAATGAAGGCATGGTTAGAAGCTATTTAAAAAATATTAATGAAAATAATATTCTCAGCCTACATGATCTGTCTATTAGTGATGAATTAGAATCCATTGATCAATATCAATTAGCTATCATAGGTTTAGGTTTAGATGGTCACACCGCATCAATTTTCCCATTAATGCATAACAGAGAGGAGGCATTATCAACTACTAAGCCTATTTTGAGAGTCGACTCAGGTTTTCCTGATGTACCAAGAATAACATTATCATTAAACGAGATTCTAAAATCTAAAAAAATTATATTGCTTGCTCCTAATAAAGATAAAATCACTCTTCTTCAATCAAAAAGAACACAACCAAATCTATTACCAATAGATTATTTAATACAACAAGTTGCATCATTTGAAATTCTTACATTAAAATTTAATGATATATAAATATGAATCATTTCATTGAAAAAGCCTTAAACCTTCCTCCAATAGACCAGATAGGATTTGTTGTTAAGAATCTTGAAGCATCTATTAGGCTTTATGATCCTTTTTTTGGACCTTTTTCTATTATGGAGCCTGATGAAATGACATATCTTTATCGAGGTCAAGAAGAGCCCTGTAAAATGAAACTAGCATTCGGTAAAAGTGGTAATATTGAGATTGAGCTTATCCAATTAATTTCAGGTAAATCTCCTCATAAAGAATTTCTTGATGCTGGACGCGAAGGCATACATCATATTCGTTTTATTGTTGATGATTTAGATCAATCGGTTCAAGATGCAGAAGAATTTCAATTCAACCCTATTTGGACAAGACAATTTGCTGATGGATTAGCGGTTGCCTATCTCGAAAGAGATGATGATCCTTTATTAATTGAATTCTTTGAAAATCATGGAACTATGCCTGAATAACGACATGGATTAATTATTATTTCCTTTTGCATATTCATGCATAGGTCTAATAATTTCTTCGGCATAACGTTTCATCTGATCAATCTTTTGTTGAATTGTTGATTCCCAGCCTATTGAGAATGCAAATGGTGGATTCACTGTAGACGTAACGCCAATATCATAAAGTCTCTTAAGCGTATCGAGATTATGTTCAACTGTTAATCCTAATATTGTTTCAAATGGTTGATTTAATCTGCCTGCATTCTTACGATATATATTTAGTTTATTTAATAAATCAGGTATTTCATCAGGATGGTTTCCAACCCCTATAAAGCCGTCAGCTCGTTTTGCCATTCTTTTTAGTGCTGCATCACTAGATCCACCCATTAAGATAGGTATACGTTTTTCTGGAGCAGGGAGAATACGCAGTTCTTTAAATTGGATATATTGACCTTGATACTTTGACCATTGACCCGACCAAAGTAGTTCAATTACATCCAAACATTCATCATAACGTTTACCTCTTAATTTAAAGTCAAGACCGTAACCTTCGTATTCTTCTTGCATCCATCCTATACCAGCACCTAACATAAATCTGTTATTTGAAAGAATAGCAAGCGTACCTGTAGCTTTAGCAACTTCAATAGGATTCCTTAATGGCAAAATATATACTGCAGTCGAAAGCCTCAACTTGTTTGTAACAGCAGCCATATGAGCTAAGGTTACCCATGGATCTGGATAATCCCTATCATCACCCATTGGTGCTGATCCATCTTCAGAATATGGATAGTTAGATTGCATAGTTTTTGGAAAGAATGCATGATCAGCATTCATAACACCAAAAAAATCATTTTCTTCAGCAGATTTAGCTATTTCTGTATATTGGTCAGTCTCAGACCATACTAGCATTTGCCAAAATTTCATAAGTTTTATTTTCCTCTCTAGATATAATATATCTTATATCCATTCATCGCACGGAGAGATGGCAGAGTGGTCGAATGCGCTGCCTTGGAAAGGCAGTATACGGGCAACCGTATCCGGGGTTCGAATCCCCGTCTCTCCGCCAAATGTATCTAGGTGGACTTAGTTTTTATAACCCAATCATCAACAATCGACTCTAGAATAAATAAAGGAGGCGAACCATTATTAAGTATGATGTCGTGAAAATCTCGTATATCAAAATCATCACCTAATTCTGTTTTAGCTTTTTCACGTAACTCAAGGATTTTTATCATTCCCATTTTGTAACTACAGGCTTGTCCAGGCCAAACAATATATCTTTCAATTTCAGCTCTGACTTCAGTATCGGACATACCTGTCATCTTTTTCATATAATCCATAGCCTCTTCTCGAGTCCATCGTTTGTAATGTATTCCAGTATCAACAACAAGCCTCACTGCTCTAAATAATTCACTTTGTAGAACCCCAAGTTCATCTAGGGGATTTTCGGTTAAGCCCGCCTCAGTGGCTAGTCTTTCTGAATACAGCGCCCATCCTTCTCCGAAAGCAGAAGTTCCATATCCAAGCTTTCTATATAAAGTAAGATCCTCATTTTCTTGATTTAAAGCATTTTGAAGATGATGCCCTGGATTCGCTTCATGGAAAGTCAGAGCTTTCATACTATAAGTAGGGGTTTGTTTTATATCGTATAAATTTGCATAAAATACACCAGGCCTTTTTCCATCAAGGCTAGGAGGTCTGTAGTAACCCCCAGCCTGATTCTCCTCAGAGTGTTCAGGCACGGCTCTAACCTCAACACGAGCTTTTGGCATACGATTAAAATACTCTTTAATACCTTCTGTAGCTTCTTTGACCATGGCGTTGTAATCGGCAACTACTATTTCTTTTCTATCTGCAGTATCAGCATACAAGAATTGAGGATCTTCATTCAGATCATTCATTAACAAACCAACAGGGCGATTAGGGTCATAACCTAAATCATTTAAAATTACTTTCATTCTTGCTGATACTCTCTCTACCTCATTCTTACCAATGTCATGAATTTCTTGAGCTGAATAATCTGTAGTCGTATAGATTCTTAATCTAAGAGCATAATACTCATCACCATTAGGTAATGACCAAACCCCATGATTTTTATTTGCATTATCTTTATTTTCTATCATGTAAGCCAACAGGTCAGAATAAGCTGATTCAAACTCGTTATTGATTACATCAGTCAGTTGATTACTCAAGAACATTTTTTTATCATCACTTATATCCAAATCATCAATCTTCTTAGTAAATTCTGTAATTAAAGGGTTTGAGTCTGTATTAATAATATCTTGTAATTGCCTAATGACATGTTCGTAGACAAATGTTGGCGCATATATACCTTGCTTAGCTTGTTCTTTTAGCCAGATTATTTGATTTTCCATAATTTGATCAAATAAGCTAATTCGTTTTATGTAGTCTCTAGCCTCTCTTTCATTTCTAATTGGATGCACATCTGTCATAAAGTCGATCATAAACTGATGACTGCCACCTATTTGAGTTATTGGATAAGAATGGTATCTAAATTTCTCAAAGCTTTTAATGTCATTTTCTGAATCAAATATTGCTATTTTTTGTGTTATTTTTTGAATTTCTGTTAGTTCGTCATTAGCATAGCTCTTAACCATTTCAAGGTATTCCTTTCTATCAAGATAATCGTCATATGAATCCTCTAATGTATTTACAGACAGTTTACTATTATGCTTAATGATTGGGTTCAGGAAATCAAATATACCTATATAAGTCATATATTCCGGAGAATCTATCAAACCTAAACTGAGTTCTTTAGCAAGATAATGATCCATCGATTTAGGCTTCATTAAAAATAAGTTAATTAAATATAAACTCAAAAGGAGGACAAGCAGTAAGAGCGTATATCCCAGAAATTTAAAAATTGTTCTAATCATCGTGTTAAAAGTTTCTACCAATTATACTTAAACTATATCAGAATAGGTTGAGTAATATTCATGACTATAAAATTTCCATTTCATTTAGCTATTCCATCTAAAAATTTACAAGATTCTTTAGATTTCTATAAAAGAATTTTTCCAATTCAGATTGGAAGACAGGCTAATGAATGGATAGATTTAAACTTTTATGGACATCAGCTCGTACTTCATTTAGATAATTCACATCTGAAAGGCAGTAATATTAAAAATCCAGTAGATGGTGATTCAATTCCAGTCCCACATTTTGGTATTGTTTTAAACATAGAGACCTTTGAGGAAATTAAAAATAATATTATTGAAAAAAAGATAGAATTTTTATTATCCCCCAAAATAAGATTTAAAAATCAACCTGGAGAACAACATACAATGTTTGTACAAGACCCTTCAGAAAATGTTATTGAGATTAAGGCATTTAAAAGTTCGGCTGACCTATTTAAGATAAAGTAAGTATTTCATCTTGAAAAAAATATATTTGATCAAGATTCTTTTTAAAATGTGTTTCACGTATCACCCAATTATTTTCTTCAAAAATATATAAATCTTTATAACATCCTGAAATACGCTGATAGCATTTTTTATTCATATCAATTAAAAGATAGTCTAAACCCCAGTAAGCATTGATTAGATTTTCTTTAAAGTGAGAGAAGACTGGGTTTTTTCCATAATGAGATTCAATTTGATACGAATTAATTGATTTTTGTGAATATTTTTTAAGCATTGATTCAATGGATCTAAATTCTCCAAAATTTTCATATTTAATATCTACATGATTTTTACTAAAACACTTTTTAAGTTTAATCACATCATTATTATCGCAAGCCTCAAAATAGTTATATTTTAATTCTGTAACTTCATGAATAGCCTCTAAATAGTTAATTCTTTTATTTATATCATCGGTCATATTTCTTTAAGTGTAATTGACAAAAATTTTAGTTCATAGTTTAATACTGTATAAATATACAGTATTAATTATGAGCAATGTAATAAAAGTTAATTTTCAAGACCCAGTACAAATAGAATTTGATCAGGCAATTAATAAGGACGCAGCATTAAAGACAATAGCTTTTAAATATTTCGGTGGAAATATTATTGATGCATCATCTTATTTGGAATCAAACAAATCAAATATCAAAAATAATTCATCGTTTAGTAAAAATTCGATTACAATTTCTAGAGGAGAATATTACCAACCTGAATTAATTTAGTGGATATTGGTGTCCCGAAAGAGGTTAAAAATCAAGAGTTTAGAGTAGGTCTTACACCATCTAGTGTTTCCTATTTATCTCAGCAAGGCCATAGAGTTTTTGTTGAAAAATCTCTTGGATCTGAGATAGGTTTTTCAGATAAATCTTATGCTGATTCTGGAGCAATTATTTGTGAAGACCCTGAAGATCTTTATAGTAAATCAACTTTAATTATAAAGGTCAAAGAGCCTGTAGAGAATGAAATACCTTTAATTCGAGATGATCATATTTTATTTACTTTTCTGCATCTAGCTGGAAACCCAGAAATAGCTAGTAAGCTAAAAGACACTGGTGTCACAGCTATTGCATATGAAACCCTAACTTCTGATGACGGTACTTTACCTCTTTTATCGCCGATGAGTGAGATCGCTGGTCAGATCTCCATAGTTGTTGGTAATTATCATTTATTAAAACCCTACGGCGGAAAAGGAGTACTTGCTAATAAGATTGATAATATTGAACCAAGAAAAATTACTATCTTAGGTGCTGGAGTTGCAGGATCAAATGCTATCAAGGGCGCAATCAAGTTAGGGGCTGATGTTACAGTTTTAGATCTCTCTCAAGAGAAGCTTGATCAATTAGATATGCAATATCAGAATAACATCCTTACAAAACTATCGAATGATCACAATATTCTGGATGCTATATGTGAATCAGATATTATTATTGGCTCAGTTTATGTGACTGGTAAAAAAGCTCCCATAGTTATTACCAAAGATATGCTCAAAAAAATACAACCAGGTACTGTCTTAGTAGATATTTCTATTGATCAGGGAGGTTGTTTTGAATCCAGCAAACCTACCACTCATGATGAACCCACATACTTAGTTGATGAGATATTACATTATTGTGTCTCAAATATGCCTGGTGCAGTTCCATTAACTGCATCTCAAGCACTTAATTATGCATCTTTACCGTATGTTAATAAGCTAGCAACAATTGGCATTAATAAAATTTTTGAAGATGATATTCACTTTGCTAATGGCCTTAATTTATCAAATGGCGAATTTACACATCCATCAGTTATTGAAACGCTAAGCTAAATTTTTAAATAATCAGAGTTCTTTCTTTTAACGTAAGTTATAATTTTATTTGGTAGTCGTATTAAAAGATTTATAAGGGGATTTTTTAATGCTTGTGTCAATACCCTGTACAGGAGGTGGTCTTATTAGTATTAATATAGAATTAGGGAATTGGAGGTTTGCTTTTTGACACAATGCATTCTTTAATTTTCGACTGTTAGACTTTATTAACTCTAACAGCTGAAGCCTCCTAATGGAGGCTTCTTTTTTATCGAGTAGTATGGAACTAAAAAATTGGATTATTCTTATTGCACTCGCAGCAGTTTGGGGAAGCGCCTTTATGTTTATAAAAATTGCTGCTCCAGACTTTGGACCTGTCGCATTAGTTAACTTAAGGTTACTTTTAGCAGGGACAATGTTTTTACCTTTTTTATTACAAAGAAAATACCTTATTCACTTCAAATCATATCTTCCTGGTATTCTAGTTTTAGCAGTTATGAATAATGCATTACCATTCTTTTTATTTGCATATGGGTCGTTGAATGCTAATTCAAATATGTTAGCTATTTTAAATGGATCAACAGCATTCATGACAATGACCTTAGCTTATTTTTGGATAAAAGAATCTATATCAGCACATCAAATTATTGGACTTGTTATTGGTTTTATAGGAATTATTATTTTAGTTAATCCATCGAATACATCGACTACTGCTATTTCAAGTATCGCATGCCTCCTAGGTGCTTTTTGTTATTCTTTCTCTGGATGCTTCATTCAGAAATATTCTCAATATACCAATAAATTTGTTTTGATAGGTTGGTCTTTATTTTTTGGAGGCCTCTTAATGACCCCATTCTCTATATTTTATTTACCAAGTGATCTTCCCGAAACAAAATCAATTCTAGCGTTATTGTGGCTAGGTCTAGTTTCAACTGGTATAGCATACCTTGGTTATGTCAGATTAATTGAAACTATAGGAGCTTTAAAGACATCAACTGTTGCATATTTAATACCAGTTTTTGGAATCATTTGGGGTTATCTCTTTTTGAAAGAAGAGGTCACAATAGTTATATTCTTGGGTTTTATACTTATTATGGCAGGGATATATTTTGCTAATTATGAAAAACGTAC
>CAYFFR010000007.1:0-43973 GCA_964342675.1 uncultured Gammaproteobacteria bacterium | reverse complement strand
TGACGTGATTTTTCTACATATCTTTCTATAAAAATTCTATCGTCACCAAAACCTGAAAGAGCCTCTCTTTTAGCACTTACAATTGATTCTTTTAAATCACTTTCCTTTTTAACAATTCGCATTCCCTTGCCACCACCTCCAGCGGCAGCTTTTATTAAAATTGGATATCCAATACTTTTTACATCTTTCGTGTTGGAGGTCATTGGCAGAGTGGGAACTCCATATTTTTCAGCGAGTTCTTTAGCTTTTAATTTATCTCCCATAACTTTGATTACATTAGGGGGTGGACCAATCCAAATTAATTTATTGGCTTTAACTTTTCTAGCAAAGGCAGCATTTTCTGATAAAAACCCATATCCTGGATGGATTGCTTCTGCATTAGCTTTTTTAGCTGATTCAATTATGGCAGAACCATCCATATAGCTAGTGGATAGCTTAATAGCTTCATCAGCCATTTTTACAAAAGGAGTATCTTTATCAGCATCAACATAAACAGCTACACACTTGATACCCATGAATTGGGCTGTTTGAATTATTCGACAGGCAATTTCTCCTCGATTGGCAATAAGAATAGAATTAAACCTCATAATCTAAATACCCCGTATTCTTTAGCGCCATCAATTGAAGAGTTAGATACTATTGAAAGGCAAAATCCAATAATGCTTCTAGTATCTCTTGGATCGATGATGCCATCGTCTGTAATCATGCTGCTTGCAATCAAACCATCAGACATTTGCTCTGCAGCTTCTTCGACAGTTTGAACAATTTGAGCATCAACCTTTTCATCAAACTTTTCACCTTTTCTAGCAGCTTGCGCTCTTCTAACGATAGACATCACCCCAGCAATTTGTTTTGAACCCATGACAGCAATTTTTGCTGTTGGCCAAAGGAAGGTGAATCTGTTGTTGTATGCTCTACCGGACATCGCATATGTTCCTGCTCCAAAAGATGCTCCTATAATGATCGTAATGTGCGGGACATTAGAGTTAGAAACAGCATTAATAAGCTGGGAACCCTTTTTGATAATAGCCTGCCTTTCAAAATCTTTTCCAACTAAAAAACCTGTAACATTTTGAAGAAAAATTAATGGTATGTTTCGTTTATTGCATAACTGGATAAAGCTAGCAGCTTTTTCTGCACTTTCAGGATATATAGGGCCATTATTTCCCAAGATTCCTACTGGATAGCCATGCAGCATTGACCATCCACAGATCATAGTCTTGCCATATAGCGGTTTGAATTCCTCAAATCTTGATCCGTCAACAACTCTACCAATGACCTCTCTTATATCCAGCGGACTCTTAAGCTCTTCATCAATAAGACCTAATAATTCCTCTTGACATAAAATTGGGCTATCTGCATTAAAAAGGGGCGAGGGTCCTTCTTTAACCCAATGTAAATGTGATACTACATTCCTGCATATCCTCAAAGCATCCATTTCATCTTCAGCCAAATAGTCTGAAAGACCTGAAACTTCAGAATGCATTTTTGCACCACCTAAAGTTTCATCATCTGATACTTCTCCAGTTGCCATTTTGACCAAAGGAGGTCCAGCAAGAAAGACTTTGGCTTGATCTTTAATAAAGATATTGTAATCTGACATACCTGGCTGATAGGCACCACCTGCAGTAGATGAACCAAAAACAATCGATATAACTGGTATGCGCATTTTAGAAAGTTCTGTTAGATCGTAAAAATATCTTCCAGTGGCAGCAAAATGAGTATGGCCTATGGTTGGTGCAATGGGTGCTTGATCTCCTTTTTTACCAGTGCCCATGCGGAGATCTCCTCCTGCAGATTCAACAAAATTAATATAGGGCAGACGGTTATCTCGAGCAATTTCCATAGCCCTGTTCCATTTTTCTCCTACATAAACAGTCATGGCTCCAGCTAAAACCGAAGGATCATTAGCAAAGATTACACACTCAGTACCTGCAACAATTCCAATGCCAGCAACACATCCACCACCTACAGTAAAGTCAGTTCCATACGCAGCAAAAGGAGCAATTTCAAGGAATGGTGTATCAGGATCCAGCAAATTAAAGACCCTTTCCCTTACGGGCATCTTGCCTCGCTTGGCTAACCTTTCATGGTGATATGCTCCACCTCCTAACTCAGCTTTGTCTAAAAGCTCATCAAGAAAATCTATTTTTTTTAACATAACATTTTTGTTATGCATAAATTCATCAGAATTAATATCGATATTTGTTTTTATTTCAGGAGCTATATTTTTTCTAGTCATTTTTAATTAATAAAATTGGATGGTAATATAATATACAAATTATTACCATTTTTGAAATTAATTAAAAAAAATGGCACTTTTCTTTTTTAGGAGAAAATAATGAGCATCAAGATCTATAGTTGTAATGATTCCAGGGGTGTTAGGCCGATGTGGACTGCAGAAGAAATGGGAGTAAGTTATGAAGCTGAAATGTTGCCATTCCCTCCTAGGTTTTTACATAAGGAATACATGGATGTAAATATACTTGGTACCGTCCCATACCTAATTGATGGTGATGTAGAAATGACAGAATCAATCGCCATGTGCCAATATCTGGTTGATAAGTATGGCCCCACAGACTTGAGTGTTAACAGTGATGAAGCTGATTATCATCATTATTTAAATTGGCTTGCTCACTCTGATGCTACTTTAACTTTTCCTCAAACCGTTGTATTACGATACACCTTCCAAGAGATAGGAGTTGCTGATAAAGCGGCAGAAGGATATAGAAGATGGTTTGTGGCTAGATTAAAGCTACTAGAGCAATCTTTGGAATCAAGAGAATATCTTTGTTCAGATAGATTCACTATTGCAGATATATGCGTTAGTTATGCAATTTATTTGGCTAAAACTCTACAAATTGAGGAAGCATTCAAACCAAATATAAAACGTTGGACTGATATGCTTTTTGATAGAAAGGCCTTTAAAAAAACAATCTCTCATAGATATGAGGGCTAACAAAAATTAGAAGCTAATTCCATCCCCATATTTATATGTTGGGTTGATAGTATCGTCTGGGACATCTTCAAGCTGAAGATCAACCTCCTCCATAGATGATGGAATTTCAAAGGGGAGCTTTCCTGTAGGGTTTGTAATACCAAATATTACTTCGTAAATGACTTCATCTAGGACCCCAAAGGTACCTATAAGTGCAGAACTCATTATATTTAATTCTTTCAATATTGCTGGCCTATTAAGATCAACTACTAAAATTACGGGCTTGTCTTTTGAATAAGATTGTATTTTTTTTAGAGTTTTATCATTAAAGTTCAGATCTTGATTGGGAAAGTATTTACTTAGGAATTTATCAAAAGTTCTATCCAATCCAGGTGGTTGATTTCCATTAAATACTGTGTGCAGATAAACAATAATAACCTCAGACTCTTCAATACTATCTACATGGATACCCATACTTTCTAATTTATTTCTATCTAAGCCGTCTACGTAAATCTTTGTATTTGATTTTAAAGGAAGGATATTTTCATTTTTAAGCATTACTATTGATTTTCTCTGAGCATTTAATGCAAGTTTTTTACTGTTTTCAGTATTTACCAATCTATCAATGTTTTCTAAATCAACATATGGGTTGTCAAATAATCCAAGATCAAATTTATTTATTAAGATTCTTTTCACTGAATCTTCAATTCTCTTTTCTGAGATAGACCTATTTCTTACTAATTGCACTACAATTTCAGTATCTATCTCGCCTCCAAACTGGTCAATTCCAGCATTAATTGCTTTTTGGTATCTTTGAGGGACAGAAAGATCTTCAACCCCCCAGTGACGACCATGAATAATGCCCCAATCCGAACAAATTACACCCTCAAAACCCAATTCTTTCCTTAGTAGCTCTTCAATTATATTTTTATTAAAGCCTATAGCTACATTTTCACTATCTTCTGCTTTAACAATCCCATAATAAGGCATGATTACTTTTAGATTATTCTCAATAGATTTAAGAAATGGTTCTAAGTGGTAATCAAACATATTGCCTGGGTAAACTTGATTTCTTCCACTATATAGGTGAGGGTCTAAACCATCTTCTTGAGGCCCCCCACCTGGAAAATGTTTAACCATAGTTATAACGCTTTTTGAATTAATTTCTTGGCCTTGAAAACCATCCATATAAGCTAAAGTCAAATCAGTGCTTAATTTATTATTTGAACCAAAAGTACCAAAATTTCTTGCCCAGCGAGGATCAGTTGCAAGATCTGCCATCGGGTGTAGAGCAGTTCTTATGCCAACAGCTAAATATTCTTTTCTAGCAATATTTGCAAATTCTCTTACAAGATCAGCATCCCTGGTAGCTGCTAAACCGAGTTGAGAGGGCCATTGCGAAAATCCATCTAGCGAGAAAGATGCTATACCACCTCCCTTGGGCACCTCATGAATTGGATCAGAGCTAATTGTTAAAGGTATACCCAATCTAGAACGTGAAGCAATAGTCTGCAATGTATTAATTCTTGATGCTAGTTGATAAGGGCTTGGGTTGCCATATAAATTAAAATGAGTAATATTTTTTCTAATAATTTGAGATTCAATAAGCTGATTACCTCTCATTGCAATCTCATAAATTAGCATCCAGATATCTGGTTTTACTGTAAATGGAGGATGAAATATTTGCCCAACTTTTTCTTCGAGCGTCATCCTAGCTATTAAATCCTCTGCTCTTAGTTTTGAAGAAAGCCTATGATCTTCATAGATATCTATAAGACCATTCTTATTTAAGTCCCTAAATTCTAAATTATTTACATCAATAGTTTGAACTGGATCATATAAAGAAGAGTGTATTTTAATTCTCTCAATTGGTCTAAAAATCAAATTACCAAGCAAGATTAAGATTGCAAAGAGCAATATCAAAAGAATTCTTCTCAAGACAATCTCAATTTTTATTAGTCATTGAAGATCTTTTGAACTCTTTCATAAGCATTGATGAATTCTTCTTTAAATTTTTGGACTGTTTGCCCAGCAGTGATAGTCTCTTCAACTAATCCAATGCCTTGACCAACCCAGTAAGTAGCTAACTGTTTGGCTCCTTCATGACCATTTTCAGCTGCTTTATCAATAACTTCTAAAGCTGGTTCACCGACCATAGTTTGTAATGGCATAGGTAGGGGTTCTGGAGCATCTTTAGCTTCCCAAGCATCTGTCCATGCAGATCTAAGCTGGCGAGAATGCTTACCTGTTCTACTTCTTGATCTAACTGTTTGACTCGAAGTAGCAGCAATCATTTTTTCTTTTACAGTTGGTGAGGTTTCAGCTTCACTTGTTGGTAAAAATACGGAAGCACACCATACTCCAGATGCACCCATAGCCATAATTCCTGCCATCTGTTGTCCAGTTGCTATTCCACCAGCAGCTAAGATAGGAACATCACCAAACGGTTGTATAGCTCTATGAACCTCTGGAACTAATACCATACCAGAAACGCTTCCAACATGACCTCCTCCTTCAGTGCCCGAAACAACTAATATATCAACTCCTGCTTGGACCTGTCTTATAGCATGTTCCTTTGTGCCAACTAATGCTGCAACTGCTACATTATTCTTTTTACCCATTTCAAGCATCCACTGAGGTGGCACACCTAAAGCATTAGCTATTAATTTAATCGGATGATTAAAAGCGACTTCAAGAAGTTTTTGTGCACCTTCTTCTCTTAAATTTCTTCCAAAGCCTGACTTACTTGTTGTCTGTTTTCTTAATTCCTCCCCATCTAGCTCATATTGTTTTAAAACATCTGCTCTGAAATCTCTATATTCTTGCGGGATCATTTGAGCCCAATCTTCCGGCTCTAAACCTTCATCTTTTCCTTCAAACTTATTTGGTATCAATACATCAACACCATATGGCTTACCTTCAACGTTATCATCGATCCATTTTAATTCTTGCTCAAGTATATCCGGCGACATCCCAACTGCACCCAATACTCCCATGCCACCAGCTTTCGAGACTTGAGCTACAACATCCTTGCAGTGGCTAAAGGCTAATAATGGAAATTCTATTTCTAAAAGATCACAAATTTTTGAATTCATAAAGACACCTTTTTTTGCTACAGTTTAACTTTATTTATTTTTTTTTGCATTTGGAAACAATTATGAAATTTGATGCACCGATAATTACTAGAGATCCACTGGATGCAGCTGATCTTTCTAAAGAATTAGAGTCTTATGGTTATGATGGATTATTTACATTTGAAGGCCCCCATGACCCATTTTTACCTTTATCAATTGCTGCCCTCAGCACCAAAAAGATTGATTTAATGACGTCAATTGCAATTGCATTTGCTAGAAATCCAATGATACTGGCAAATTTAGGCTATGACCTTCAACTGCTTTCGAAAGGTAGATTTATTATGGGCCTTGGTTCACAAATTAAGCCTCATATTGAAAAAAGATTTTCTATGCCATGGTCCTCTCCAGCAAAAAGAATGCGCGAAATGATAATGGCCATTAAAGCCATTTGGCATTCTTGGGATAAAGGAGAGAGATTAGATTTCAGAGGCGAATTCTATTCTCATACTTTAATGACACCATTTTTTAACCCTGGCAAACATGACTATGGATTACCACCTATTTTTCTTGCAGCAGTAGGACCACTGATGACATCGGTTGCTGCTGAAGTAGCAGATGGACTTATGGTACATCCTTTTCATACCAATAAATTTATTGATTCTGTAACTATTCCTTCAATACAAAAAGGATTAAAGCTATCCAATAATGAAGACTTTAAAGTATCTATCGGGATCATGGTTGCTGTTGGTGAAACACAAGATCAAATTGATCAAGCAGTTGAGGGATTAAGAAATCAAATTAGTTTTTATGCATCAACGCCAGCTTATAAAGTTGTATTAGATGAGCACGGTTGGGGCAGCATTCAGGGAGATCTTAATAATCTAACTAAAAAGGGAAAATGGGATGAAATGCCAAAACTTATTTCAGATGAGATGCTTGAAACGATTGGGGTAGTGGGGAATGTATCCAGTGCATCAGAAATGATTATTGCTAGGTATAAAGAGGTTGCCAGTAGAATTGCACCCACTTTTTTTTCACGAGATTCAAATTTGCATATTGAATTAATGGACTGTATTAAGAAACAACTATAATGAGTTTGCCCGATTTATCTGACCTGTATCCTGATCAGTTAAAAGTTTCAAATTTAGAACTTAAAGCTTACGGAGCTAAGCCTTCACTTGTTGGAAAGGTAGAAACAGTTTTTTGTTCTGATGACAACTCAAAAGTAAAAGAAGTGTTGTCTAGGAAGGGTGACAATAGGATATTGGTGATAGATGCATCCGGTATTAGGCATGAATCAATGGTTGGTGATCAAATTGCAAAAATGGCTATTCAAAACGATTGGCAAGGAATTATAACCAATGGCTTTATCAGAGATGTAGATGCAATAAATGATTTACCCTTTTTAATTCTCGCTAGAGGGAGCGTATTTAAAAAAACTACAAAAATAGGCTTGGGTAAAATTGGTGTCATGATATCTTTTGGAGGACTCATAATACGCCCCAATGACTGGATTTATGCTGATTCTAATGGTTGGGGAGTAAGCGAAACATATTTAAAACCTTAGCTCATCAATTAAGGCCTGTTTTTTGACCCAAACTTTATCAATAAAGATCTTAAATTCCTCTTTGTACCTATCTTCATTTTTAATAGCCCAATCTTTTAATGATTCAGGAATTCTATATTTTTTGACTACCACCTTTGCAATTTGCATTTCACCACATAAAAAATCCCATGCAGATCTTTTTTTCGTTTTATAAACAATTGTGAAATCTAAGAGATAATTGACCATTGGCATTCCAGATAAGGCTGTAGTTAGGGCGCCTATCTTAGGTTTTAATAGATCATTGTAAGGTGAGTGTTGCTTGGCATGTTTGGAAGGAGTAAATCTAGTTCCTTCAGCAAAACTAAAAGCAGTTGAAGGATAGCGAGTAAATTTTTTCGCAGCTATTCTTGCATTTTCAAAATCTATTTTCTTTAGGTCTGGATTATTTTGAATTTGTTCTCGATTATGCCTATTGACAAAAGGCATATCTATCGTCTTATTAACAAGATAAATAATTGGAATCCATTTAAGTTCTTTTTTCATAAAGAACTTTAAAAGAGGTATTTTCTTATGTCCTAAAAAGAGAAGTACAAAGATATCTGCCCATGACATATGATTGCTCATAGCTATGTACCAATGGTTAGGAGAGAGTCCATCTGGTATTTTGATATCCCAATTAGGGCGATGTATAACTTTAAGCGAGACTTTTAAAGTTTTAACTATCAGGTTTCCAATTTCATTTGATACTTTAGTAATAAATTTCTTTATAAATTTTATTGGAAGTATTCTTGGGATACTAATGATTGCAAGTATTATCACTCCTAAGGTCAGCACCAACAATATATCCAAGAAGGCTATTACACCAATAATACTCTTATAGACCTTCCTCATTTTCTTTAACCTGCTCCCACATTTCGTTTAATTTCTTTGCATTACTTGTGCTTATATTTAGTCCTTCTTTTTTAAAATTTGCAACCATAGCATTAAATCTTTTCATAAACTTCTGATTAGCCTTTTCTAAGGCAACATCAAGATCCATTTCTAAATGACGCGAAAGATTTATTATAGAAAATAATAGATCTCCAAGCTCTCCCTTAATACCTTTATTGTGTTCCATTGCTTCTTCAAGCTCCAATATCTCTTCTCTTATTTTTTCAATAACTTGACAGGAATTTTCCCAATCAAATTTATTATTTGCAGCAATATTTTGAATTTCCTTAGATCTTTTGATTGTTGGTAAAGAGTTTGATATAGAGATAAATTGATCTTTCTTATCTTGATGACTAACTTTTTCTTTCTCTTTGATCTCTTCCCATATTTTTGATTGCTCGACTGCAGATGACAATTTTATTTTCTTATCATCAAACACATTCGGATGTCTTCTAATTAATTTTGAAGACAATCCGTCGATAATATCTTGAAAGGTGAATCTTCCTGATTCTTCAGCTATTTGTGAGTGAAAGATAATTTGAAGAAGTAAATCTCCTAGTTCTTCTTTTATATTTTCTTCATCATTATTCTGTATCGCAACTAATAGCTCATATGCTTCTTCAATTGCATAGTTTGAAATAGAGTCTGATGTTTGTGCTTGATCCCAAGGGCATCCATCATCCTTATCTCTAAGCTTAGCCATAAGCTCTAGAAGAGGATTTATGTTTGCCAAATCAATATCCGCTGATTGTAGCGTACCGGTTTTTATGGAAATTTGAAGAACCGAAGATCTGCTCAGCTACCCTTGCTCTTTTTAGATAAAATCCAATATCATATTCATCTGTTACGCCAATACCACCATGCATTTGAATCGCTTCATTGCTAACTTGGTGCAAGGTTTCGCCGGCTTGAAATTTAGCTAAACTTGCTAATCTTTCTTGCTGATTAGAGTTTTCGTCTGCAGCATGCATAGCTGCAATCACTGCCGATTTAGTTAGCTCTATTTCACAAAACATTTTTGCAGCTCTGTGTTGTAAGGCTTGAAATGACCCAATATGAACTCCAAATTGTTTTCTCTCTTTAAGGTAATTCAATGTAATCTCAAATGCTTCTTCTGCATTGCCTAGCATTTCTGCTGCAATCGCAATTCGCCCTAAATCTAAGATCTTTTCAATGCTATCAAAAACACTATCAATTTCTCCTAAAACACTTTCATCTGAAAGCTTTAAATTGTTAATTTCTATATTTGCATAATTTCGTGAATCGGCTGTAGGGACTTGGTTTATAGTAATACCTTTTTTATTTGATTCTACAATAAAAGCTGTTAATCCAATCGAATCGCCAGGGGCTCCTGACGTTCTAGCGATCAGGATTAAGAAGTCAGCACTTGCCCCATCTATAACAAAAACTTTAGAGCCATTTAGTAACCAGGTTTTATCTTTTTTTTGTGCTTCAAGTGAGATATTGAGAGGATTATGATGAGATCCTTCATCTATGGCTAAAGCCATTGTTATTGAGCCATCAGCAATTTGTGTTAAAAATTTATCCTTTTGTTCGTTATTACCAAGTACATTAATGACACTAGACCCCAGAATTGCTGTTGCAAATAGAGGCGAAGGACATAGTGTTTTACCAAGCTCTTGCATAACAGTACTGATACCAGCTAACCCAAAATTTGAACCGCCATACTCTTCTGGGATAAGTATGCCTGACCAGCCCAACTGGACCATTTCTTGCCAGATTGATTCATCCCAACACCTATCATCATTGCTATCTCTCAAAGCTCTTAAGTGAGAGATTGGAGCTTTTTCTTTAGCAAAGCTAGCAGCAGTTTCTTTTAAGAATTCTTGTTCTTGACTCAATATTAATTTCATCTTTATTTAACTTTAATATTAGCTTGGTAAATCTAAAACCCTTTTTGCAATTACATTTAGTTGGATTTCCGATGTACCACCCTCAATAGAATTGGCTTTTGTTCTTAGCCAAGCTCTAGTTACATCTTTTTCAGACTCCTCAGCTTGATCTCCATCCCACACAATTGCTTTATTGCCCATAGCTTCAATCATGAGCTCATACCTATCTTTATTATGCTCTGTTCCATAATATTTAAATATTGAAGACGCAGCTGAGGCTTTAGCACCTTCATCACCAGATCTTTGAAGAGTTAGCCCAAAGGCATGTTCTTTCATCTTGTGTGTAGCAACTTTTGATCTAAAGCTTGGGTCAGCAATTCTTCCATCCTCTTCTCCGAGATATTTCTTTGCAGTACCTACCACACCCTTTAACCCTGAGCTACCTCCACCACCAGCAGCAAGTCCAAAGTTTGATATAAAATTTCTTTCATGTTGTAAAAGTTTTTTAGCTATAGTCCACCCTTGGTTCTCCTCACCAATCAGGTTTTCTTTCGGTACTTTTACATTATCAAAGAAGGTCTCACAGAATGGTGATTTCCCACTAATCAAAGTTATTGTTTTTGTTGATACACCTGGATCAGCCATATCAATAAGCAAAAAACTTATTCCACTATGCTTAGGTTCTTTAGGGCCTGTTCTGACTAATGCAAAGATCCAATCAGCCATGTCCGCATAAGAAGTCCAAACTTTTTGACCATTAACAAGATAATAATCACCCATGTCTTCAGCTTTGGTTGACAGTGATGCTAAATCAGAACCTGAGCCAGGCTCAGAATATCCTTGGCACCATCTAATTTTACCTTTAATAATTTTTGGAATATGTTCAATTTTTTGTGCCTCTGAACCAAATTCCATAATCACTGGTGCAAGCATCCAAATTCCAAAACTATTCAGGGCAGGCCTAGCACCAATCTTTAATAACTCTTGATTAAGGACTTTAATTTCATCACTGGATAGACCTCCCCCACCATATTCTTTAGGGATAGCAGGTGCAGTCCAACCTTTTTCCCCCATTCTATCAAGCCACAACTTAGATTCAGGATTTATATATTCTGCATCTCTACCACCCCAAACTTCTTCTTCAGGTACTAAAGGAGTTTTCATGCTTGGTGGACAGTTATTTTCGAGCCAGTCAGCTACTTCTTTTCTAAAATTTTCTAAATTATCCATTAAGATCTTCCACGCATTTATTTAATTTAAAAGCGTGGGCGAGTATTATAATAAAATAATATTAAAAATTGTAATGAGGAAAGATTATGAAAGCATATCAAGTTACTAATCCAGGAGATCCATTAGAACTACACGAAGTAGAAACGCCAAAACCATCAGGTCAAGAGGTTCTATTAAAAACAATAAGTTGTGGTGTTTGTCACTCAGATGTTCACATCCATGAGGGTGCTTTTGATCTAGGGAACGGTAATAAGATGGAATTAGATGCTGCTGGCATACCTGTTCCATATACTCTAGGGCATGAAATCTTTGGAGAGGTTATTGATATGGGAGCCGATGCTTCTGTTGAAAAGGGCATGAAGTTTGTTATCTATCCATGGATTGGATGTGGTGATTGTGAAATCTGTTCAACCGGAGAAGAACATTTATGTAATGCAGCACAGAATATAGGTGTTCAAAAATCAGGTGGCTTTGGTGATCATGTTTTGGTGCCTGACTCAAAATATCTTTATGAAGCTGGTGACATTGAAGATCATTTGGCAGGTAGCTATGCTTGTTCAGGCTTGACTGCCTATAGCGCCCTTAAAAAGGGAGCTCCTTACTATGGGAATAATAAAGTTGTGATAGTTGGAGTTGGTGGGGTTGGAATGATGGGCTTACAAATTGCTAAAGCAGCTTTTGATTGTAATCCTATAGTGGTTGATGTTGATGATGCTAAGCTAGAATTAGCACTTGAAAACGGAGCATCAGCAGCATTTAACTCATCTAAGGAAGATTCTATGATGCAAATCTTGGAGCAAACAGAAGGAGGCGCCTTAACAGTTATTGATTTTGTTGGATCAGAACTGTCTGTAGGATTTGGAATAAATCTTTTAGCAAAAGGTGGGAAATATGTGATTGTTGGCTTGTATGGAGGAGAGTTAAGATTTCCACTTCCTTTAATACCTCTTATGGAAAGATGCATCCAGGGCTCATATGTTGGTAGTCCTCAAGATATGACAGAGCTCATGGCTTTAGTCAGAGATAATAAAGTGGACCCAATTCCTATAGAGAAACGAAATGCTTCAGAGGCCCACCAAACATTACTAGATCTTAAAGATGGAAAAATCATTGGTAGAGTAGCTTTGATTCATGATTAGATAGCTTTCAGATCATTTGCTACATCGTTGATTTCTGCATTAATAACTAAGTTGGCATCATTGTCATATGGAGTTGGATCTCTATTTATAATTACTAATTTTGAATTTTTTTCGATACTTATCATAGGTAAGCTAGCCACCGGCTGAACCACCAGAGAAGAACCAAGAACGATTAATAGGGAACATTTTTCTGCTAGGTAGGTTGCATGTTCCATATCTTCAACATTCATGGGTTGTCCAAATGATATTGTCCCAACTTTTACTAAACTATTACATGCATCACAGTTCGGTATGTCTCTGTCATCATTTACAGCATCATGGAATAATTTTAAAGAAAATTCTTTTTTGCATTCAAGACACTTTGCTTTAGTTGCATTTCCATGGATTTCTATCATTCTGTTCTCAGATACACCAGATTTTTGATGCAAGCCATCGATATTTTGAGTTACAAGGAAATTATTTTCACTTATATCAAGAATCTCTCTTACCAAATCATGTCCAGAGTTCGGAGATATTTTTTTTAATAGAAGGTTCAGCTCTATATTTCTTTTCCAAGAAAGCTTTCTAGCGTTTAAATCTCTTACAAAGTCATTGAAGTAGATCGGCTTATTATTTTTCCAAAAGCCATTATCTGATCTGAAGTCAGGTAAACCGGAATCAGTACTAATGCCTGCACCAGTTAATATTAATATTCTTGATGATCCATCAATCAAGCTTTTGAGTGCTTCTATTTTCCCTATCATAGTCATAGATATACCTCAGAGGGTTATAATAGTCTAATGTTTGCAAGTATAGGCATAGTTTTAAAAGAAAATTTATCTAGTAGCGATATATCTGCTGTGAGATCTTTTCTTCCAGCCCTACAAAATTTAAAAGTTGATTTATATACAGATTTATCAATAAATCCAGACTTTAAAGAGCTTAAACAGCTTAGTCATGATGATTTTTGTAATAGTGTAAACTTATTATGCATTTTTGGAGGAGACGGCACCTTTCTTAGCTCTGCAAGACAGTATATTGATTGCGCTATTCCTATGACTGGCGTCAACCTTGGGTCAGTAGGCTTTTTGACAGATATCAACATAGATAATTTAGAGAGTTCACTCAAAGAAATAATTTCTGGCAAATCCTTTATAGAAGAAAGAGATTTAATAGAAGCAGAATTTGGTAAGAACAAAGTCTTTGGGTTAAATGAAATTTTGATTCATTCAGGATCATACGCCCAACTAATGAGATACAACCTCAAGATCGATGGGGATTTTGTTTATGAACAAAGATCTGATGGGCTAATCATTGCAACACCTACAGGATCATCTGCATATGCTTTATCAGCTGGCGGACCTATTATTCACCCTGAATTGGATGTATTAAATATTATTCCTATGATGTCTCATAGCTTATCTTCTAGAGGATTAATTTGTTCTAATGAGAATATCTTAGAAGTGACTATAGTTGAAGGACCTCTAGAGTCGGGAAAAGTGTGTGTTGATGGACAAGAGGATCTGTCTGTAGAGTTTGGAGAGAAAATTAGAGTTAGCAAAAAAGATTTAACTCTCAAAGTTATTCATCCTGAGAACAATAATTTTTATGAATCTTGTCGTGAGAAATTAGGATGGAGTCTTGATTTAAGTGTTAAAAAGTAATTAATTGAATATTTCTATATCAAAGATTGTCATTGTCATAGCAATTACTCTCACCCTTGTTGGTTCTTTTGGCAACTCGCGTTTTTTTGAATTCCTATACTTTTTAAAGATTAGTAACAGCTTCGGGCTCTATTCTTTCTATGACTTTAATCAAACTTACTTTGTTTTTGGTGAATATTGGAGGTTGGTCAGTCCAACCTTTTTACATTTTAGCTTAACTCACCTTGTCTTTAATTGTCTTTGGATTTTTGTTTTAGGAGAAAGAATAGAAAAGCTAGATGGATTATTATTATTTACATGTTTAATTCTTATCGGAAGCGTTATTAGTAATTTTAGTCAATATTATGTCTCTAATAATCCTCTCTTTGGTGGTTTGTCCGGAGCAGTCTATAGTCTATTAGGGTTTTGTTATATCAGAGAGTTCATCTTTCATAAGACTAATTATGGATTACCTCCAGCACTTTATATTTTTATGTTGGCTTGGCTTTTATTAGGTTATACAGGTTTTTTAGAGATATTTGGATTCAAAATTGCCAATACTGCTCATTTAGCAGGTCTTCTTGTTGGGGTTATAATTGCTATCCTAAAAGGACCTCAAAAAGCAATGTAGGTAATAAGAATGAAAAAAATTACAAAAGCAATACTCCCAGTTGCAGGTCTTGGAACTAGATTTTTACCGGCAACAAAAACTATACCCAAAGAAATGCTCCCCATTGTTGATACACCTTTGATTGAGTATGCAGTTTTAGAAGCTATGGAGGCTGGCATCAAAGAAATTATTTTTATTACTAGTCATACCAAGAAATCAATCGAAAGGTACTTCATGAGAAATTTAAAATTAGAAGAAACTTTATTGGATTTAAATAAATCAAACTTAATTTCTGAGATTAATTTAGAGAAATTCAAGAATCTACAATTTCATTTTATACAACAAAAGAAACCTAAAGGTCTGGGCGATGCAGTATTAAAAGCAAAAGATTTAATAGCAGATGAAGAATTTTTTGCAGTTTTATTAGCAGATGATTTATTTGATGGAACAACAGGTGTAACACATCAACTTAATCAAGCTCATGAACGCACATCAAAGAATGTGATTGCAATTAACGAGGTACTCCCAGAAGAAACAAAAAATTATGGGGTAATTGATTTTGAAGTAACAGAAGATAACAGTATTTATTTAATTAAGAATATTATTGAAAAACCGCAAAACAATCCCCCATCTAGTGTAGCTGTTACTGGTAGATACATCCTTTCAGGCAGAATCTTTTCAATTTTAAAAGATTTAGATCCTGGATTTGGTAATGAAATCCAATTAACTGACGCCATACAGTTATTAGCTTTAGAGGAAGAAGTTTTAGGATTGTTATATGATGCAAATAAATTTGACTGTGGTTCTAAACAAGGATTTGTAGATGCAACAATATACTTTTCACAAAAAAATAATATAAATGAGTTAAGTTGATTAGATTCTTTTTATATTTGATCAGACTTTTAGAGCCTGAGCTTTCTCATAAAGTAAGCCTAAATCTTCTTAAAGTATTATATTCAATTGGGCTTGCAAGATTACTGACAGGACCATTCAAGCACTTTGATCAACATAAACCCTTCAAGTTTAAAAATTTATTATTTAAAAATAGATTAGGTATTGCTGCTGGTCTTGATAAGAATGGAGATTTTATTGATCCGCTGGGTGCTTTGGGAGTTGGTTTTGTTGAAGTTGGAACTGTTACACCTAAACCACAATCAGGCAATCAGAAGCCTAGAGTGTTCCGTGATAGCAAGAATTTAGCAATTATAAATAAGCTGGGATTCAATAATAAAGGAGTAGATTATTTAGTTCAGAAATTGAAAAAGAGAAAATTTGAAGGAATTGTTGGGGTCAACATTGGAGCAAATGCTGATTCTAAAAAAGAAGAGCGCATCGATGATTATTTATATTGCTTCAAAAAGGTAGCAAATTATTCAGACTATATAACCATCAATATTTCTTCTCCTAACACAACCAACTTAAGAGATTTACAATCTGAGGACAACATAGGCAAATTATTATCTAAACTTGATGATGCTCGTAAACATCATCAGTTTGTGGGACCTATTTTTGTTAAGATTTCACCGGATGAGGATGCAGATACACTTAAGAATTTATTACAAGAAACAAGAAAATATAATCTTGATGGCATAATCGCAACTAATACAACCATCAACAGAGATAACCTTAAAAGTAAGATTATCAATCAAAAAGGTGGCTTATCTGGTAAGCCCCTTAGAGACCCTTCTATGGCAACACTTCGTATGGTACATAAACTTGATTCAGACCTAACGTTAATATCTGTAGGAGGTGTTTTGGATAAGGGTGATTATAACGAAAGAATTAATGCGGGCGCATCATTGGTTCAGATATATACAGGTTTTATTTTTAAAGGACCTAAGTTAATTAAAGACATCTTAGATCAATAAATTACATATGGGATTAATTATTTCTTTAGTTATAGCAGTTTTCTTGATTGGAACTTTTAGTTATTTGAGACCATCAAGAAAAATGCGTTTTTTGAGTGATTTAAGATTAGAAGCAATTAAATTAGGTTTTAAAATTAACAACTCAATGGAATTAAAGCATAAATTCAAAAAAATCGAAGCAGAAAATGAATATGCAATTTACCAGCTCAAAAATACATCAAACATAAAAATTGGACATTATTTTAGAGAAAACAATTCCCTTGAATTATATGACCCGATCCATGTAAAACATTCTGAAAACTTTGATCAAAATCTTAAAAAAATTAATCATTTACCAAAATCAATACTTGAAATTATTTTTTTTGAGTTCAATATAGCAATCCTTTGGGATGAGAAAATGGGTAAAAGAGAATTACAAGAAATTCATAATTCATTAAATTCCTTATAATGATTAGTTAATATTTATGCCGCAAAATTTAGTAATAGTTGAGTCACCCGCAAAAGCTAAAACAATTTCTAAGTATCTTGGAGACGATTTTATAGTTAAATCAAGCGTTGGTCATGTTAGAGATCTGCCTAAAAAGGGCGGGAAAACAAATAATAAAAAAAATTCTATCCCAAAAGATTTACCACAGGAAGAAAAAGATAGACTCAAGAAAGTTAATGAAAGGAAACGTTTAATTAGAAGAATGGGGGTTGACCCTGACAATAATTGGAGCGCAACTTATAAAATTATTCCTGACAAACAAAAGGTCATAAGGGATTTAAAATCGTCTGCTAAAGATGTAGAAAACATTTATTTAGCTACTGATCTAGATAGAGAGGGTGAGGCTATTGCATGGCATTTAAAAGAATCTTTAGGTCCAAACAATTTTAACTATCATAGAATCAGATTTAATCAAATTACAAAAGATTCCATACTGAAAGCTTTTGATGACCCAAAAGAAATTGATGAAAACCTGGTTAATGCTCAACAAGCTAGAAGATTTTTAGATAGGGTAGTAGGCTTTGAGCTATCCCCCTTGCTTTGGGCAAAAATTGCTAGGAATCTGTCAGCTGGTAGGGTTCAATCAGTTGCACTGAGGCTTCTAGTTGAAAGAGAAAAAAGTATTCAAGAGTTTAAGCCTGAAGAGTTCTGGGAAATTTCGTTTGAATCAAAGAACGCTATGGGAGAAATAATTAAATTCTCATTGAATCGCAAGAAATCTGATCCATTATTAAAAGAAGAAGAAGCTTTAAATATAGTTAAATCAATTCAGAATACGTCATTAATTTTAGAAGAGGTTATCCAGAAACCAGCTAAATCTAAACCAAACCCTCCTTTTATTACTTCTACACTCCAACAATCAGCTAGCACGAGATTAGGCTTTCATGTTAATAGGACAATGCGAGTTGCCCAAAAGCTATATGAGAATGGACTGATCACATATATGAGAACAGATGCACCATCCTTATCACTAGAGTCTATCAATGATGCAAGGAATTTTATATCTGAGAATTTAGGTGAAAATTACTTAACAGATTCACCGAGAATATATTCATCACAAGAAAATGCACAAGAAGCCCATGAAGCAATTCGACCAACTAACGCTTATATTAAAGATAGTGATTTATTAAAATCTTCTGAAGAAGAGAAGAGATTGTATGCATTGATTTGGCAAAGATTTATTGCAAGTCAGCTTCCAGATGCTGAGTACTTGTCCACCAATGCAAAAATAAATCTTAATGGCTACGAATTTAGTGCAAGAGGAAGGGAGGTGGTGTTTGAAGGCTTTACAAGAATATTGCCCTCAAAAAAAGATGATGTAGATATACTGCCCAATCTTCAAAAAGGAGATAATCTCAACCTTATAAACATTGATAATCAAAAAAAATATACCAAGCCCCCAGCAAGATACTCAGAAGCCGCATTAGTAAAAGAGCTTGAAAAGAAAGGCATTGGCCGACCTTCAACATACGCGAATATAATTTCAACTATTCAAGAAAGAGGATATGCCACAATAGAAAGTAGAAGATTTTTTGTAAAAAAAATCGGGATCATAGTTTCAGATCGTCTTCAAGAAAGCTTCAATGACATTATGGATTATAACTTTACTGCAAATTTTGAAGATAGGTTAGATAAGATTGCAAGCGGAGAATCAGATTGGATTGAAGTTCTTAATTATTATTACAGTGCTTTCCAAAATGATTTAGCCATAGCGATGGATCCAAATGAAGGCATGAGGCGAAATAAGGCGACTCTCACTAATATTGTTTGTCCAGAATGTAATAAAAACAAGTTAAATATAAGAAATGCTAGTAATGGAGTATTTCTAGGATGCGAGGGGTATTCTTTAACAAAAGAAGAACAGTGTAAAAAAACAGTAAATCTCATTTCTGGGGAAGAGGCCATTAGTATTGATGATCAGCAAGAGGCAGAACATTTAGTTATTAAAAAAAGATGCCCTGAGTGTGATTTAAGTATGGATAATTACCTGATCGATGAAACCAGAAAGCTACATGTATGTGCTAATAACCCGGATTGTTCAGGTTTTATTGTTGAGGAAGGGCAATTCAAACTCAAAGGTTATGATGGTCCCACATTAGACTGCCATAAATGTGGAGGAAGCATGCAGCTGAAGACGGGTCGATTTGGGAAATATTTTGGTTGTAATAATGATAATTGCAAGACAACAAGAAAACTTCTTAGAAATGGAGAACCTGCTCCAATCTTTATGGATCCAATTATTATGCAGGATTTAAAATGTTCAAAAGTTGAAGATTATTTTTTACTGAGAGATAGTCTTAAGGGATTATTCTTAGCTGCTAGCCAGTTCCCAAAAAATAGGGAGACACGAGCTCCTGCAGTTAAAGAAATCAAATTAATAGGAGATCAGTTGCCTGAAAAACACCTCTACCTTATTTCTGCTCCTGATTTAGATGATAATGGAGATCCATTTATTATTAGATATAACAAATCTGAAGATATGCATTACATAGCATCAGAGAAAGAAGGTAAAAGGACAGGCATTACTGGTTCATATAGTTCAGGGAATTGGACCATCAAAGAAAAGGATTAGATACAGTTGAATATTAACAATTAGCCTATATAAATATAGTATGGGGTTATTATAATTTTTATCTTATGTTAGAGTTTCAATATGTCTAATTATCTAGAGCTTACTCAGCTTCCTGATGGAACAATAGTGTTAAGGCGTTCTGATGATCCTGATAATCCAATTGTAAAAATTGAGTTTAGTAAAGAGTCAAGAGATTTTCTTAGCGGAGATGAGTTAGTAGTAGCAAAAGAAATGATACGTGCTGGAATCGAGAGTGTTAGCGGAAATTCAATTGATTTTGAAGAATTTTTTGATAATCAAAAAAGAAAGCTTAAAACAATTACTCTGCACTAGTGCATTCTTATTAGGCCCACTCCTAGCCCTTCAATTTCTGCATGCTGTTTTGATAGATCTATTGTGATTGTTTGAAAGTCTTTGTTTGCTGGTTTCAGCTCTAGTTGATTTTGATTTTTATAGAAATATTTCAATGTCACTTCGTCATCAATTCTAATAATTGCTAGGTCCCCATTTTTAACTTCTTTTGTTTTGTGAACAGCAATCAAATCATCTTCATGGATCCCTGCCTCAATCATAGATAATCCTTTTACACGAAGAAAAAAATCTACAGGCTTATTAAAAAATTTTGTATCAACACCTATTCTCTTTTCTATATTTTCATCAGCTAGGGTAGGGGATCCTGCTGCAACAAGACCAACAACCGGGATTAGATTATTTTCATAATAATTTTTTATAGGATTATTTTGATTCTTGCTTCTTATAATGCTAATACCTCTTGAAGAACCTCCTTGGATGGATATATAACCCTTTTTTTCAAGCGCTCTAAGATGAGTTTCGGCAGAATTAGGTGATTTAAAGCCAAGTTTCTTACAAATCTCTAATCTAGTGGGAGGAAAACCTGTTTGATTGAGTTTTTCTTCGATACAATAAAGCACCTTTGACTGTTGATTAGTTAATTCTTTCATAGTCTTAATATATACTGTATATTTTTACAGTATAAGAATTTTTTTGGAAATATGCAACAAACTAAATCTAAACTTGTTATAGGTATATCATCTAGGGCATTATTTAATTTAAATGCAAGCCATGAAATCTTTAAGCATGAAGGTATTCAAGCCTATAAAGATCATCAAATAGATAACGAAAATAAAGTTTTGGAGCCCGGAGAAGCTTTCAATCTTGTTAAGAAGATACTTAATCTAAATTCTTTCTACGAAGATGGGAATCGCATAGAAGTAATTTTATTATCCAGAAATACAGCTGATACTGGATTGAGAATTTTTAATTCTATTGAAGAATATGGGCTGAATATCTCTCGAGCAGTTTTTAGTGGCGGCGAAAGCCCATATAAATATGTAAAATCATTTGATGTGAGCTTATTTTTATCTGGAAGTAAAGATGATGTTCTGCAAGCTATTAAAAATGATGTTCCTGCGGCAAGAATAGTTTCTTCAGTAGCAACCGAAATTGATAAAGAAGACAAAACTCTACGCATTGCATTTGATGGAGATTCCGTAATTTTTTCTGATGAAGCAGAAAGAGTTTTTTCTGAGAAAGGGCTAAAAGCATTTTTAGATAATGAGAAATCAACTAAAAAAGTCTTACAGGCAGGACCTTTCAAACCCTTTTTAGTTGAATTGAATAAATTACAACAGGAATTAGATTTAGATTTATGCCCTATTAGGACAGCTTTAGTAACTGCCCGATCTGCACCATCGCATAAGAGAGTGATAAAAACTCTTAGAGATTGGGGGGTTAGAATAGATGAATCATTATTTTTAGGCGGCATGAAAAAAGTAGATTTTTTATCTGATTTTAATGCCGATATTTTTTTTGATGACCAAATCAAGAACATTAAACATGCTTCTGGAAAAGTTGCTTCAGGTCATGTTTTATATGGGGTAAAAAATAAATCAAAATGAAAATAGCTTGTTTTGATATGGAAGGAACTCTTACTCCAGAGATTTGGGAACAAGTAGCATCAGATACAGGTATTGATGAATTCAATAAAACCACTAGAGACATTCCTAATTATTCAGAATTAATGGATTTCAGACTTGCACTAATGAAGGAATTAAATCTAAAAATAAGTGATATTCAAGGTTCAATTCACAAAATGCAGCCCCTTGATGGAGCGGTAGATTTTTTAAATGAGATAAGAAAAGATTATCAGGTTGTTATTTTATCAGACACTTTTCATGAATTTGCAGAGTCTTTAATGGAGAAACTTGGCTACCCCCTACTATTATGTCATCAACTTATCATCAACTCAGATGGAAGTATTGATGGTTATAAATTAAGACATCAGAAAGCAAAAAAACAAGCAATACTAGCTTTTCAAGAAATTGGTTATGATTGTATTGCTGCTGGAGACTCATATAATGATATACAAATGTTTGAAGTGGCCAGACAGGGTTTTTTTATTAATGCCCCAAGAAAAATAAGCTCAGAATTCTCATCTTATCAAAGCTATGATAATTACTCAGATCTGTTAGAGGCTTTTAAGGGCCTAATATGAATAAAGAAAATAGACTATCTTTAGACAGTTACCAGAGACCAATTTTAAAAGCTCCAAAAAATGAAAAAGCTCTTCTATTGCATAGTTGCTGTGCGCCTTGTGCAGGAGAAATTATGGAGTCTCTTGTAGCATCTAAAATAAATACAACAGTATATTTTTATAATCCAAATATCCATCCAATAGATGAATATGAGATTAGAAAAAATGAAAATAAGAGATTTTGTAAGAAATTAGGTTTAAATTTCATAGATGCTGATTATGACAAGGATAATTGGTTTGATAGAGTGAAAGGTCTTGAAGATGAGCCTGAGAGAGGTTTAAGGTGCACCAAATGTTTTGATATGAGATTTGAAAGATCGGCACTTTATGCTAAAGAAAATGATTTTAATTTATACGCAACAACTTTAGGGATTTCTAGATGGAAAGATATGAATCAAATTAATGCTGCTGGTCATAGGGCAGCTAAACGATATGATAATTTAGATTATTGGGATTTTAACTGGAGAAAGAAAGGTGGGTCTTCTAGAATGATCGAAATTTCAAAAAAAGAGAAATTTTACCAACAAGAGTATTGCGGCTGTGTTTATAGCTTGAGAGATACCAACCGATGGAGGGAAGAAAATAATAAACCAAGAATAATAAGAGGAATTAAATTTTATAATTCAGTACAATAAGCCACCAAATGATTGATCAAGGAGCAAAGTTTAGGAAATCATTAAAGGAGAATTCTCCTTTACTTATTGTTGGTGCAATTAATGCTTATGCTGCTAAATTAGCAGAGTCAGCTGATCATAAGTGCCTCTATTTATCTGGTGGTGGTGTAGCAAATGCATCATATGGGTTACCTGATTTAGCTATTACTACAATGAATGATGTTCTAGCAGATGCTAAGCGTATTACCCATGCATCTTCTTTGCCATTGCTAGTTGATATTGATACAGGTTGGGGAGAGTCATTTAGTATTGCAAGAACTATAAAAGAGATGGAATCAATTGGAGTTGCTGCTGTTCATATAGAAGATCAAATATCACAAAAGAGGTGTGGCCATAGACCTAATAAGAGCCTCGTTAAAGTTGATGAAATGAATGACAGAATTAAATCAGCTGTTGATGGAAGATCAAATAAAAATTTTTTTATTATGGCTAGGACTGATGCTTATGCTTCTGAAGGCATATCTGGTGCTATCTCTAGAGCATGTTCTTATGTAGAAAATGGAGCAGATGGTATATTTTTAGAGGCAGTTTCTTCGATAGAGGATTATTCAGAACTTAAAAAGAATATTAAAGTACCTATGCTTGCTAATATTACTGAATTTGGTAAAACTCCTCTATTCACAGCAAATGAACTTAGTGATGCAGGGGTTGATATGATGCTTTTCCCTCTTTCAGCCTTTAGAGCAATGAATAAAGCAGCAGAAAAAGTATATTTAGAAATAGCAAAAAAAGGCACTCAAAAAAGTTTAATTAATGAAATGCAAACAAGAGATGAGTTATATGGTTATTTAAACTATCATAAGTTTGAAGAGAAGCTAGATAAATTATTCTCAAAGGAGTAGTGAATGGTTAAGAAATTAGAGGGAGCAGGCTTAAGAGGTCAGGTTGCTGGAGAAACTTCTTTATGCACTGTTGGTCAAGAAGAAGGGTTAGCATACAGAGGCCATAAGATTGAAATCCTTGCAGAGAAAGGAACTTTTGAAGAAGTAGCTTACCTATTATTGTATGGGAAATTACCCAATACAGATGAATTAAATGAATACAAGAATCTATTAAAAGAGAAGAGAGATTTACCTCAGGAGCTTAAAGATGTTCTAAAAAAGATTCCTGCCTCAACTCACCCAATGGATGTGATGAGGACCGGATGCTCTATGTTGGGAAATTTAGAGCCAGAAGGAAGTTTCGATAATCAATTGGATTCAATTAATAGAATGGTGGCAACTATGCCGTCGATTGTTACCTATTGGTATCGATTCTCACATGATGGGGATGATATTTCGCTTATAAATGATGAGGACACTATGGCAGGGCATTTCTTGCATATTCTCCATGGTAGGAGCCCATCAGAATTACATCGAAGAGTCATGGATGCTTCTTTAATCTTATATGCAGAACATGAATTTAATGCTTCAACTTTTACTGCACGAGTATGCGCCTCCACAATGTCAGATATTCATTCTTGTGTAGTTGCTGCGATTGGCTCCCTTAGAGGCCCACTTCATGGAGGTGCGAATGAGGCAGCAATGGAAATGATCGAAGTTTGGAACACCCGTGGAGAAGCAAAAGAAAATATTTTAAGCATGTTAGCAAAAAAAGAAAAAATTATGGGATTCGGTCATGCCATCTATTCTGAGAGAGATCCAAGAAATGCAATCATTAAAGAGTACTCAAAAACACTATCAGAAGAATACGGCAATGATACTTTGTATCAGGTTTCCGAAGAGATAGAAAAGGTAATGTGGGATGAGAAAAAACTCTTTCCCAATGCTGATTTTTTTCATGCATCTGCATATTTCTATATGGGAGTACCCACAAAGTTGTTTACACCAATCTTTGTAATGTCTAGGGTCACAGGATGGACAGCACATTGTATGGAGCAAAGAGCTAACAACAGAATTATAAGACCAAGCGCAGAATATACGGGACCTGAATCTTCAGACTGGATAGATCTTAAAGATAGAACATAATGTCCGATAATGTCGATATTAACGTCCGTTCTGGACCAGATTCGATCTTAACAGAGATAGCAGAATATGTTACCTCTTACAAAATTGAATCATCACTTGCTTTGGAAACTGCTAAAAACTGTTTAATAGATACTATCGGTTGCGGTTTGCTTGCACTGACCTTCCCGGCTTGTACTAAAATGCTTGGACCAATTGTTAAGGGAACCAAAGTCCCTAATGGGGTTGGAATTCCAGGTACAAATTTTAGACTTGACCCGGTAAAAGGGGCATTTGATATAGGCTGCATGATTCGATGGCTTGATTATAATGATACTTGGTTGGCTTCAGAGTGGGGGCACCCATCTGATAATTTGGGTGCTATTTTAGCTGTTTCTGATTATGTATCACGACTTAATATGAACTCTGGCAAAGAACCACTTACAGTTAAAACGTTATTGGATAGCATGATTATGGCTCATGAAATTCAAGGGATTCTGGCATTAAAGAATAGCTTTAATAGAGTTGGTTTAGATCATGTTGTTCTAGTCAAAGTAGCATCTACAGCAGTTTCTACAAAACTCCTTGGAGGAAGTTTTGATCAAATCTTGGATGCAATTTCTCAAGCTTGGTTGGATGGCCAAAGCTTAAGAACTTATCGGCATGCTCCTAATGCTGGATCTAGAAAAAGTTGGGCAGCTGGAGATGCAACCAGTAGAGCCGTTAGATTAGCTCTCATTACTTTATCTGGAGAGATGGGCTATCCAAGTGCATTATCAGCTCCAAAATGGGGTTTTGAAGATGTTTTATTTGAAGGCAATAGTATTTCTCTTCCTCAATCTTTTGGCTCTTATGTCATGGAGAATGTTTTATTTAAGATAAGTTTCCCAGCTGAATTCCATGCACAGACTGCAGTAGAGGCAGCCATTACTCTTCACCCAATTATTAAAGATAAATTAGATCAAATTAAGAAGATAGAGGTTACAACTCATGAGTCAGCGATTAGGATTATTTCGAAAGTTGGAGATTTAAACAATCCTGCAGATAGAGATCATTGTTTGCAATACATGATCGCAATAGGTCTTATTTATGGAGAATTGACTGCTGAGCATTATGAGGATGAGACCGCAATTAATCCATTAATAGACAGCCTAAGAGGCTTGATGGTTATTAAAGAAGATAAAAGATATACACAAGAATATATGGAGGCAGATAAACGATCTATTGCAAATAAAGTACAAGTTTTCTTTAATGATGGTTCTTCTTCTGATGCTATAGAGGTTGAATATCCTATTGGCCATAAACTTAGAAGGGAAGAAGGAATTCCTCTGTTAGAAGAAAAATTTAATAATAATCTACAAAAAGTTTTTGATCCTCAAAGAGCTGAGAATATTCTTAAGCAATGCTTGGATCTTGATACTTTATCTAAAATGAGTGTTTTAGATTTTCAAGATCTGTTTTATTTGGAGAAAAATCCTTTTTAGGTATTTATAGTTCTAAAGGCACAAATCTTAGTGCTTCTTGACTAAATAAGAATGTTTGATCATCAAAATGAATGGAGCTTGAATTTCTTGATGATCCAAAATTATGCATTCCATATTGAAATCTTTCCCCATTTTCATCTCCAAGAATAAAAAATAGACCATCCCCACCATTCATATCTATAGTATTGGTTAGCTTGTTCGGTAATCCATAAACAGCTCTTAAGGTATCAACCGAGCCTTGGATTGGAAAACTTCTATTAGCCCTTGATATTGTAGTAATCTCTTTCCAAGGAACCGTCAGACCTTTGTTTAATTGCTTAAATAAATCTAAACAGATTTTAATAGTTTTGTTTGGAGAGGGAACAGAATCATTATTAAATTCAGCAGACCATTCTTGCGCCATAATACATGAGTTAATTCCAGCATATTCATTCTCAAAGTCCGTTTTAAGATCCCATTTTTTTAAATAACCATTAATTAAATTAGAAGAAGAAGCCACCTCTTTTAGGTATTTATATTGACGTGAATTAATAGAATATGCATTATCAAATTTTAATGCTATAAAATCATCAAGACCCATTTCTTTATTCTCAGATAGTATTTCATTGGCCCTAAATGATCTATTAGTTAACCTGCTCTCATAATCTATAGTCAGATCACTTTCTTGCGCATTGATTGAGTAGTTATGAGATACATGATAGGGGTCTTGATTGGTGCTTTGGAGCCAACCATTGGAGGGGTTAATAAAAGCTGGAAGATTATTTACTAAGATACTATGATCAAAAATATAATCAGAATCATCAGATACAATAATGTTTCTTGCTCCTACCGCATCTCTTCTCATTGGTATTATTCCATTATAAAAATATCCAATGTTCTGATTCTTATCCATCACTACAAAGTTAAAACTCGGAATTAACCTTTGTTCTAATATGGTTTCAAACTCATCTACTGATTGGGCTTGATTCAGTTGAAACCAACCTTGTATTTCTTTAAAAGAGAATGCAGTCGAAACCCTGATAGCATACTGATTATCATTGACATCAATTACAGGACCAAAATCTGAGTATAAGAAATCTCTTTTTAATTTAATTTTAAAAATCCCAAGCAACTTGATTTTTAAATAATCTGTCTCTTTCTCAAAACCCTTCCATTTACCATCAATTAGATATTCATTTTTATTATCAGGATTTATATTTAATTTAAATATATCGATGAGATCAGGCCTATTCACGGTTACACCCCAACCAATATCCTTGTTAAAACCAATATTAATGAGGAATGATCCAGGAAAGTTCCCCCCATGAGCTTGCCAACCTTCCTTGCTTTTAACATTCAGCTCATACCAACCTACAGGCCCAGCAAGAGGCTGATGAGAGTTTATAAGTAAATAAGAGCTATTACCTTTAGTTTTATTTCCATTGATAGCAATAGCATTTGATCCAGTAGGTATTTCAGAGTTATTTCGTTTATTCAGACTAGCTATTTCTCTATTTAAGCCCGCAAAAATCATATGCTGAATGTATGATCCAGCAATTACATCCTTTACTGTAAAAGGATGCAATTCTGTATTAATTTTTTCAGGATGTTTTCTTGAAAAATCATTGACTCCTTGAACATATGCCTTGGCCATATTGAGGATTTCAGGATCTAGTTCTGACAAAGCAATGCTTTTAACTTTTTCATGAACTTTTAGTAGCCTTACTAGGTAGTCAGATGCAACCCCATCAAAACCATTGAATTCTGCATTATTGCCTCTATAGAGGGGTATTAATTCAGTTAGATCATCATAAGCATCTTCAGCATGCACCCAACCTATACCATAAGCAACATCAGCATTACTGACACCCCTTATATGAGGTATGCCCCAAAAATCTCTATTAATTTGGACCTGATACTTATGCTGTATTATTTCTTGATCATCATTCACGGACACACAAGAAACTAAGACAAATATTATCGTTGATATACATGCAAATCTTTTTTTCATTTTCATGATTAATATTTTGATATCTTATTGTATCTTTAAAAAATTGTTTTGAATCGTAATATAAAACCAAATAGCAATGATTTTTTTATATTAATTAATATCTGAAAATAGGGCTGAACTTTATTTTCGTCTATAATTGCGCCCATGTCAGGAAATAGTTATGGAAAAATATTTAAAGTTACGACTTTTGGAGAGAGTCATGGCCGTGCTATGGGTTGTGTAGTAGATGGTTGTCCGCCAGGAATTGATATTACTGAGCAAGATATACAAAAAGAATTAAATAGAAGGCGACCAGGCCAGTCTGATGTAACAACACAGAGAGATGAAAAAGATTTAATTCAAATACTGTCAGGTGTTTTTGAAGGCAAAACTACTGGGACTCCGATTGGACTTTTAATCTATAACGAAGATCAAAAATCTAAAGATTATTCTAAACTCAAGGATGTATTCAGACCAAATCATGCTGATATTACTTATCAAGGGAAGTATGGTATTCGAGATTATAGAGGAGGAGGCAGGTCTAGCGCTAGAGAAACATGCATGAGAGTAGCTGCTGGTTCGATAGCTAAAAAGATTCTATTACAAGAAAACATCAAGATTCATTCTTGGGTCCAACAAATTGAAACTATTCGGGCTGATAAAGTTGATATTAGTCAGAACAACAAATATAACTTTTGTGATCCTAATAAGATTAAGGCAATAGATACATTATTTTCTGAATTAGTTAAATCTGGTGATTCGGCAGGTGCAGAGCTTGGTTTAAGGATATCAGGTTGCAATGTTGGGCTTGGCGAACCTGTTTTTGATAAGTTAGATGCAGATCTATCAAAAGCTATCATGAGTATCAATGCAGTTAAGTCTATCTCATTTGGACAATCCCAAAATCTACTAGATCAAAGGGGTTCTTTGGTTAGAGATGAAATGGATTCTAATGGTTATCTAAGTAATCAATCTGGAGGTATTCTGGGAGGCATATCATCTGGTCAGGATATTGAGCTTAATTTTATTGTAAAACCTACTTCAAGCATTAAAAGCAAATCAAAATCTGTTGATAGAGATGGTAATGAGTTAGAGTTGGAGATCACAGGAAGGCATGACCCATGTGTTGGAATAAGAGCTGTACCTATTGCAGAAGCAATGGCAGCAATTTGTATTCTAGATCATTTTTTAAGAAATCAAGCTCAATGTTTTAATGTAGATCAAACTTTACCATTTAGAAAATAATGCCTGTTACACTGTACGATAAGCTCTGGGATGAGCATGAGGTCAGAAAGTTACCTGATGGTGAATCCCTGATATATATTGACCGGCATTTTCTTCATGAAGTTACATCTCCTCAGGCTTTTGAAGGCATAACAAATAAAGGATTAAAACCCTGGCGTTTATCAACCAATATCGCAACACCAGATCATAATGTACCAACAGATAGAGGGAATAATTTTAATATTGATTTAATTCAAGATGAGATTTCCAAGATCCAAATTCTTGAATTGGATGAGAATTGTAAGAAATTCAATATTAATCAATTTGATCTTAATTCCCCCTTACAAGGGATTGTTCATGTTGTCGGTCCAGAAAATGGTTTAACTTTGCCTGGTATGTCTATAGTTTGTGGTGACTCTCATACATCTACGCATGGCGCTTTTGCTTCCTTGGCTATGGGTATTGGAACATCAGAGGTAGAACATGTTCTAGCAACACAATGTTTAAAAACAAATAAGCTTAAGAATTTTAGAATCAATTTAACCGGAACCCCAAGTAAATTTGTTAGCTCTAAAGATGTAATTTTATTTATTATTAGAACCATTGGCACTGATGGGGGAAATGGCCATGCTATTGAGTTTGCTGGGGATTATGTTCATTCGCTATCCATGGAAGCTAGGATGACTATATGCAATATGTCTATTGAAGCTGGGTCAAAGGTTGGATTAATTGCTTTTGATCAAGTCACTGAGAGTTATCTATTGGAGCATATGAAAATTAATAGTGAATACATTAATAAAGCTATCGAATATTGGAAAACTTTAAAAAGCGATTCAGATGCAAAATTTGATAAGGTAATAGATATTGATATTTCCACTATAAAACCCCAGATTTCATGGGGAACATCACCAGAAATGACAATGGACTATGATTCATCAGTCCCAATGATTGATCAAAACAACCCTAAACAAAAATCATATTCAAAAGCTATTGATTATATGGGCCTCACACCTGGCGACCCTTTAAGCAATCTTAGTTTTGATAAAGTGTTTATTGGCTCATGCACTAATTCAAGAATTGAAGATTTGAGACTAGCTGCTGAAATCATTGAAGGTAATAAAGTTGCTGATAATATTAAAGAAGCATTAGTAGTGCCAGGTTCAGGATCTGTTAAAGCTAGTGCAGAAAAAGAAGGTTTAGATAAAGTATTTCTAAATGCTGGTTTTAGCTGGAGAGATCCTGGTTGCTCAATGTGCCTAGGCATGAACTCGGATCAACTAGGACCAAAAGAAAGATGCGCTTCAACTTCAAATAGAAATTTTGAAGGTAGGCAAGGTCGTTTAGGAAGAACTCATTTAGTCAGTCCAGCATTAGCAGCTGAAATCGCAATCAATGGTCATGTACCCACATCAATATGAATAAGAAAATAAATATTTCTGGTATTGTTGCTTCATTGCTTGAAGATAATATAGATACAGACCAAATCATTCCGACCGAGTATCTAAAATCTATAAAAAAATTTGGATTTGGTGATTACTTATTTGATGGGTGGAGATACCTTGATGAAGGGAATTTAAATACCCCTATCAAAGAAAGAAGATTAAATGACGAATTTATACTTAATCAATCACCATATGATGAAGCCACGATACTTTTATCCGGCAAGAACTTTGGGTGCGGCTCAAGTAGAGAGCATGCCGTTTGGGCTTTACGTGATTTTGGTATTCAGGCAGTTATAGCAGAATCCTTTGGAGATATTTTTCATAACAATTGTTTTAAAAATGGGATTCTTCCTATTGCATTAAAAAGAAGTGAAATAGAGCATATTCATAATGAACTTCCAGCCGATCCAGACCTTACAATTGATTTAAAGAAAATGTGCATTAATTTAAATGCTACAACAGTCAATTTTAAAATTGAGAAGAATTTAGTGGAGCGCATTATAAGCGGTAAAGACGATATTGATATTACATTACAATATTCTGACGAAATAAAATCTTTTGAGGAACAAAGGCTGTCTAAGACACCTTGGTTAGTTTGATTAATGATGAAAGTTTTAGCTTTACCTGGTGATGGGATTGGTCCAGAGGTGATGGACTCTGCACTTGAAGTACTAGCATTCTTAATCTCCAAACATAACTTAGCTATTAATATAGTATCTACAGAGATTGGAGGAGCATCATACGATCTTTATGGGAGCCCCCTAACTGAAGAAACTTTAATGCAAGCAAAGAATTCAAATGCTATTCTTTTTGGGGCAGTTGGAGGAGAAAAATGGGACTCCTTAGATTGGGATCATCGACCAGAACATGCTCTGTTAGCTCTTAGAAAAGAACTAGATTTATTTGCAAATCTTAGACCAGCTTTTCTTTTTAATGATCTAATAGACGCTTCAAGCCTAAGACCGGAAATTATTAAAGATTTAGATATTTTGATCGTTAGAGAATTGACCAGCGGCCTTTATTTCGGGCAACCAAGAGGTATAAAGAAGGAGTCGCAGCCTCATTATGCATTTAATACAATGTATTATGATCGTGATCAAGTATCTAGAATAGCCAAAGTTGCATTCCAATCAGCATCTAAAAGAAGAAATCAAGTTTGTTCAGTTGATAAGGCAAATGTACTAGAGGTATCAAAGTTTTGGAGAGAAGTAGTTGAGGAAGTACATCAAGCCAACTATAAAGAACAAGACTTAGCTCATATGTTAGCGGACAATGCTGCTATGCAGCTTGTATTAGATCCTAACCAGTTTGATGTAATACTTGCCTCCAATCTTTTTGGAGATATATTATCTGATATAGCAGCAACTTTAACAGGGTCTATAGGAATGTTGCCATCAGCATCTCTTAATGATCACAAAATAGGAATGTATGAACCATGTCATGGGAGCGCTCCTGACATCGCTGGACACGACACAGCCAATCCCTTGGCTATGATCCTATCAGTTGGAATGGCTCTAAGGTACTCCTTGGATCAAGATAAAATTGCTGATGAGGTTGATAAAGGAGTTAAGCAGTTTATTTCTTCTGGGATGCGAACAAAAGACATTGCAGCTGGCCAGACTTTTCTAAAGACTAGCGAAGTCTCAAGAGAAATAATTGAAATTTTAAAATGAGTAAAAGAAATATCAATATTGCTATTATAGGAGCATCAGGCATGGTAGGAAGAAAAATATCAAGCCTATTATTAAAAAGAAATTTCCCGCTTAAGGATCTATATCTTCTTGGAAATACGACGGTTGGTGATGAATTAGATGTGGGCGGCAGTCATATCAAAATTCAAGCTATAGATGAAGTAAATTTTAATAATATTGATATAGCTTTTTTTAGTGCAGGCTCTGATGTTGCAAAAAAGCATTGTGAAACAATAGCAAATCAAGAAACCTATGTGATTGATCTTTCTTCTTTTTATAGATATGAGGATGATGTGCCGCTTATCATTCCTGAGATCAATGGAGATTTACTAGAAAGCTTAGATAAAGCCTCAATTATTTCAAGCCCGAATTGTTCTACAGCTCAATTGCTAATGGCGCTTAAACCGATTCATGATATTGATACGATTTTAAGTATTAATATAGCCACATATCAAGCAGTATCTGGCACTGGTAAGGCAGCAGTAGAAGAGCTACATAACCAAACTTATCTTAAAGAAATAGAAACCAATGCATCTGTTTACCCAAAACCCATTGCCTTCAATGTGATACCTCATTGCGATAATTTTTTGGATAATGATTTTACAAAAGAAGAGATGAAATTAGTTTGGGAAACAAAAAAAATTCTAGATCCCAATATAGATGTCACTGCAACCTGCGTTAGAGTTCCCGTTTTTAATGGGCATTCTGAAGCAGTGTTCATTAAAACAAAACAATACATATCAAAAGATAAATTATTACAATCTTTTAATGATTTTGAAGGAATTAAAGTTTTTAATCATCATGAATATCCAACGCCTTTGGAATACACTGATGATACCGAGGATGTTTTCATCGGAAGAATTAGATCAACCCAATCAATCGATGGTACTGGATTGATTGCATTATGGATTGTTGCAGATAATGTATTTGGGAAGGGCGCTGCTTTAAATGCAATCCAAATAGCTGAAAAACTTTATGCATTAAATAAGGTCTAATACTTAATGAAAATTTTAGCCTTTTCTTTAATTATTTTTTTAAGCTTATCACTATTGAGTGACATTAAGTTTTCTGCCCCAGAAATTTTACAAAATGCTAATAATGAAACTTTAGTTAAGATTAATTTCTCAGGTGACCAAGAGTTTCTAGAAGAAGAAATATCTTTTTATGCATATAAATCTAATAATCCATTTAATCAAGATGGAATTAAATATACTTTATTAGAAACCTTGGATAAATTCCAGAGACTCACCATTGCACTAGATAACACTTTTCTTGATGACTATTTATCTTTTAGATTACAAATTAAAAATGATACAAAAAAAGATATTTTTATTTTTCTACCTTCAGACGCGAGAAGGGTTATTGCTCAAAGAAGAGCCAACCCAGGCTTTAAATTACCCGCCAAGAAAATAGTTGGTGAACCAAGAATATTTGAAGAGAAAATCAATACTAATACTGAAGAAAATTTCATTCTTGAAGAGGCAGTTGATGAGACTCCTGTCTTTGAAGGAACCCAGGTATTAGAAGAGCCACCAAATATGCTAGTTGAAGCAGAAGATGTAGACACTATTTGGTCTGTTTCTAGAAATCTAACCAATGATTACGATGCTAACATTTATCAAATTATGTGGTCATTATTTATTTCAAATCCAAATGCTTTTATCGATGGTAATATCCACAAAGTAAGATCTGATACGGATTTAATTATTCCACCAGAAGAAGTTATTAATTCAATTGATCCAATGAACGCAAAAGATTCTATAAATTTAATGGATCCAGCTAGCAATAATATAAATGAATCTTCACGATTAGTGTTAACTGTGCCTGAGATTGATGAAAGGGATGAGAACCTTATTCAATCTGAGAGAATACCTGAAGATGGGCTAGATAGTTCAGATGAAATTGGTAGCACTCAAGCATTAACTCTGATGCAAGATGAATCACCAGAAGCGTTAATTAAAAAAAATACTAGGATTATTAATTTTGAACCTTCAGCACTACAAAGTGCTAGATCAACCAATCAAGAAGACAGCAGTCTATCGTATAGAGCAATTACTTTAATAGCTTTTATATCTTTAGTAATAGGTTTTCTAGTTGCCGTGTTCCTTATAAATAGAAAATCAAATACTTTGTCAAAAGGCAATACTGAGATTCAAGCAGGGGAAGAACCACATGAAATATCTATCTTTGATGAGGATTTAAGCATAGAAAATGATAAAGAGCTTCAGCTACTTGATTTAGCTAGAACTTATATTGAAATGGATGCTTTTGAAGATGCAGCAAAAATCTTAGATGATTTAATTCAGAACTCATCTGATTCAAGACTGATTGAAGATGCAAATACTTTAAAAGAAAAATTAATACTTTGACTAAATTTGTAGCTCTTTGTGAATACGATGGTTCCAATTACTCTGGTTTCCAATTTCAAGATAATGCAAGAAGCATTCAGCATGAGGTTGAGCAGGCCATTGCAAGCTTCGCTGAATTAAATAGTCGAGTCAGTTGCGCAGGAAGAACTGACACTGGTGTCCATGCATTGGGACAAGTTATAGATTTTAATGTTGCATCATATCCTGAAGATATTGATTGGGCTTTAGCATTAAATTCAAAATTACCAAATGACATATCAATTAAGAGATGCCAACAAGCCCCAGAAGATTTCCATGCAAGATTTTCAGCATTAGATAGAACCTATGCATACATCATCTATAACTCCAGCAAAAGACCAGCTCTAATGAATAAGAATATTTGTTATGTAAGAGATAAAATTAACAGGGAGCTTTTAGAGAAAGAACTTAAATCTATTATGGGCAAACATGACTTCTCAGCATTTAGAAGTAGTAGGTGCAGTGCCAAAAACTCAATTAAAGAAATTACCGAAGCAAATTTATATACTATTAATAAAATCCATATTTTAGAAATAACAGCAAATGCTTTTTTACATAATATGATAAGAATTATTGTAGGAACACTAATTGATATATGCACTGCATCGAGCAAACACCTCAGCTCTATAACGCAAGTCTTAGATTCTAAAATTAGATCAAATGCTGGCAAAACTGCTTCACCTCACGGTCTTTATCTTTTAGGTGCGAGATATAAAGAAATAGATCGTTTTAAAGTCCCTATTTTGAGCTTAATCAATCACTTCAATTATGATTAAGCATAAGTCAAAAATTAAATTTTGTGGGATTAATGATTTAGATATCCTAGATGAATTACTAACACTTAAGCCAGATTTTGTTGGATTCATAACTTATAAAGAAAGCCCTAGGTCAATAGATTTAAATTTCTTAGTAGAAGTATCAAAAAGACAATTTAAGCATACGACTCCAGTGATAGTTTTTGTCAATGAGAGTAAAAGCAGTATTTTAGATGCTATACAGATCTTGCCCAATGCTATTTTACAATTTCATGGAGATGAGAGCCCAGAATTCTGTAATCAGTTCAATCAGGATTTCTGGAAAACTATTCGCATAAAGGATAGCAATTCTTTAAGAATGAAGGATAGTTTCAAAGCCGATGCAATATTACTTGAAACTTATAAAGATAATCATTACGGTGGAACTGGTAAATCATTTGATTGGAGTGTTTTAAAGGGTTTAAAGCTGTCAGATAATTTTATCTTGGCAGGCGGTATAAATGGCACTAATTTGAATAATGCATTAATGCTTACTCCTTGGTGCATCGATATTAATTCTGGAGTAGAAAATAGTTCTGGTACAAAAGATATAAAAAGAGTAAAAGAAATTTTTAAAATTAAATTAGCACATGAAGAACTCTAAGCATGACAATTTACCAAATATAGATGGTTTTTTTGGACTATATGGTGGTAAGTTTGTCCCAGAGACTTTAATGTCTGCACTAGAAGAGCTAGAACGAACCTATAATAAGATTAAAAAAATTAAATCTTTTCAAGATCAGATAGATCAAGACCTTTCAAGGTACGTTGGTAGACCTTCTCCTCTTTATTTTGCTAGTAGGCTTACAGAATTCTATCAAGGACCAAGAATATGGTTAAAAAGAGAAGATTTAAATCATACAGGTGCCCATAAGATCAATAATACAATTGGCCAAATTCTTCTAGCAAAGAAGATGGGTAAAAAAAGAATTATTGCTGAGACTGGGGCAGGCCAACACGGTGTTGCAACTGCAACAGTTGCAGCAAGACTGGGTTTGGAATGTCATATTTATATGGGTTCTGAAGATATTAAAAGGCAGTCACTGAATGTCTACAGAATTAAACTGTTAGGTGCTGATGTCCATGCTGTTAATTCAGGAACTGCAACACTAAAAGACGCATTAAATGAAGCAATACGAGATTGGGTTACAAATGTAGATGATACTTACTATATTATTGGCAGCGTCACAGGCCCTCATCCATATCCAATGATTGTTCGAGATTTCAATGCTGTAGTAGGGAGAGAATTAAAACTTCAATCAAAAGAGTCATTTGGTAAAGACCCAGATATGATTGTTGCTTGTGTTGGTGGCGGATCTAATGCAATAGGTATTTTTTATCCATTCATTGATAATAAAAATACTCGATTGGTTGGAGTGGAGGCTGCTGGTCAGGGCATCAACTCAGGTAAGCATGCAGCAACTCTAAATGCTGGTGAAGCAGGTGTTTTACATGGCGCCAAAAGTTATTTAATTCAAAATAAAGATGGCCAAGTTTCAGCAACTTCTTCTATCAGCGCTGGATTGGACTATCCTGGAGTTGGTCCTGAACATTCATATCTCAAGGATAATAATAAAGCAGAATATATAGCCGTCAAAGATAAGGATGCTTTAGATGCATTCCATCAATTAAGTAGGTTAGAGGGCATTATCCCAGCTCTTGAAACGGCACATGCTTTTGCAGCACTTAAGAAGTTAGTGAAAGGGTTAAGTAAAGATCAGAACATAGTTTTAAATGTATCTGGAAGAGGAGATAAGGATATTTCATCAGTAGCAGCACTCGAAGGCATCCACCTTGAATAGACTATCTTCAATTTTTAAAAAAAATCTATCGATCAACAGAAAATCCTTAGTTGCCTATTTAGTAGCTGGCGATCCTTCAATTGAAGAATCCCTTGAGCTTTTGCATGGTTTTGTTAGTGCAGGCGTTGATATTATAGAAATTGGTATCCCTTTTTCAGATCCAATAGCCGAAGGACCTATCATTCAATCTGCTCATCATCGAGCCTTATCACGCAAGGTTACTTTTGATTCAATCATCAGAACGATCAAGTTGTTTAGGCATGAAGATCAGCTCACACCCATTATTCTTATGGGCTACTTGAATACATTTTTAATGAATGAGTCTTATTTTGAAGATTACCATAAGATAGGAGTTGATGGCGTACTCATAGTCGATGCTCCTGGAGAGTTTTCTCTAACTGATCTAGGCTTTAAAAGTAATAGCACCACCTCTATTTCTTTAATATCTCCAACAACAGAAAAGAAACGGATCCAACGCATTTGTGATCAAAGCTCAGGTTTTTTATATTACGTGACTTTAAGAGGTGTCACAGGGTCAGATAATTTGGACTTAAAAGAAATTCAAAATAATATTCAGAACATTAAGTCTTATACACAACTTCCAGTTATGGCAGGCTTTGGTATTAAAGACAAGAATGATGCCTATAAGATAAGCCAAGCAGCTGATGGTATCGTAGTTGGCTCAGCACTTGTTAGAATGATAAATGAAGAATCAAGCACCAAAAATTATAAAAGAATATATAATTACTTATCTGATCTAGTTACAGCAATAAATCCATGAATTGGCTAACTAAACTTATACCTTCTATTAGAAAGGATCAAAACGACACAACAAATACCAAGAGTAAAGTACCAGATGGTCTATGGAACAATTGCCCATCTTGCGAAGCTATTCTCTATCAACCTGAATTAGAAAAATCTTTATTCGTTTGTCCAAAATGTGATTATCACCTCAGAATCGGTGCTCGCAAAAGAATCTCAATCTTTTGTGATCCTAAAAGTTTCAAAGAAATTGCTTCAGACCATACTACTAAGAATATTTTAAAGTTCAAAGATGTGAAACCTTATGACCAAAGAATTAAAGAGGCTATTGCTTCTACAGGAGAAAAGGAAGCATTGTTAGTAGGTTTAGGGAAACTAGATTCTATAAATATAGTTGTAGCTGCATTTGAATTTCGTTTTATGGGCGGGTCGATGGGGAGTATTGTGGGTGATAAATTTGTTGGAGGAGTGAACCTTGCTTTAAAGCATAAATTACCATTAGTTTGTTTTGCTACAAGTGGTGGTGCAAGGATGCAAGAGTCCATGATTTCATTGATGCAGATGGCAAAGACTGCGTCAGCCTTGGAAAAATTAAAGGAAGCATCTTTACCCTATATATCTGTAATGATAGATCCAATATTTGGTGGTGTCTCTGCAAGCATTGCAATGTTAGGAGATATTAATATTGCTGAACCTGGCGCACAAGTAGGGTTTGCTGGTAGAAGGGTGATCGAAGAGACTGTTAGGGTTGACTTGCCTGATGACTTCCAAAGATCAGAATTCTTATTGCAACATGGAGCAATTGATATGATTACACACCGCACAAATCTAAGATCTACTATTCGTGATTTGATAAGTAAATTGCATCATAAAAGTAATGCAAAGAAATAAGCTCTTCAGTATTGAAATTAATTATAGTTTAAGTAAATTTTGTCATGGACTTGATATTTAACCTATTTGATATTGCTGTGTTTGGAGTAATTGTTGCTTCAGCCATAATTTCTATCTTTAGAGGTTTTATTAAAGAATTATTTTCAATTCTTGCATGGATCTTTGCATATATTCTGACTGTCTGGATACAACCTTTACTAAGTAATGCGCTTTCAGAATCAGTTTTTATTGAACACTTATCTTATATCATTTTATTTATTGCCTTGCTTTTTGTAGGCAAGCTTTTAGTGAATATGATTGATAAACTTATCAAATTGTCTGGACTTAGTGTATTTAATAGATTTTTAGGTATTATATTTGGTCTGATCAGAGGAGTGCTACTAGTGAGCATTTTATCTATATTTTTACCAAAAGACTTCGGCTCATCTGCTTTAGGTCAAGATTCACGAATTTATCCTGTCATTATTCAATATAACCCTTTCATAATGAATATTAGTAAAACCATGATACAGATCAATAATTAGGTTATGCTTAGCAATACACTCAAAGAGGAGAAGCGCTTTAAATGTGTGGGATAGTGGGAATCTCATCGGAATCAAACGTCGCTGAAGATATTTACGAATCTTTATTGATGCTTCAACATAGAGGTCAAGATGCAGCTGGCATGGTTGTTTGCGATAGCAATGGTCGACTTAACAGTAGAAAGTCTAAAGGTTATGTTAGGGATGTTTTCCAGCAACGCCATATGGAAAGATTAATTGGCTCCTTTGGTATAGGTCATGTTAGATACCCCACTGCAGGGGGTGCGGGTAAAGAGTTTGCTCAACCGATGTATGTAAACTCCCCATATGGAATAAGTCTTGCTCATAATGGAAATTTAACAAACTCCCAAGGCTTATCTAAGGAACTTTTTCATGCTGAAATGAGGCATTTAAATACTGATTCAGATTCAGAAGTTTTATTAAATATTTTTGCACATGAATTATCTAAACAAAAAGCGATAGTCCCCTCTCCTGAGAATTTATTTCATGCTGTTACTAAAACCCATATTAGATGTGATGGGGCCTATGCAGTAGTTGCACTGATTACAGGATTTGGAATTTTAGCTTTTAGAGATCCAAAAGGAATAAGGCCTCTAATAATAGGAGCAAGAGAAGGAAAGAATAGAACCGAATATATTGTTGCCTCTGAGAATGCGTTATTTGCATCTTTAGGCTTTAAGACTCTTAGAGACGTAGAGCCGGGTGAAGCTATATATATAAATAAAAAGGGCGAATTATTTTCTCAACAATGCTCAAAAAATTTTGAGAGAACCCCATGCATCTTCGAGTATGTTTACTTATCTAGACCTGATTCTACATTGGATGAAATCTCTGTTTATAAATCAAGGATGAGAATGGGTAAGAAGTTAGCTGAAAATATTATTAGAAATCAACCAGATCATGATATTGATGTAGTCATCCCCATACCAGATAGCTCTACAACTGCCGCATTACAACTTGCAACTGAATTAGGCAAACCCTACAGAGAAGGATTTGTAAAAAACCGATATATCGGCAGAACTTTTATCATGCCATATCAAGAAGAACGAAAGAAATCTGTTAGGAGAAAATTAAATATATTAGAGCTAGAATTTAAAGATAAGAATGTATTGCTGGTTGATGATTCAATTGTTAGGGGCACAACCAGCAGAAAGATAATTGAGATTGCCAAACAAGCTGGTGCAAAAAAAGTTTATTTTGCTTCGGCTGCACCACCTGTTAAATACCAAAATTTATATGGCATAGATATGGCAGCTACTAATGAGCTGATAGCATCGAATAAAAGCACTAAAGAAATTGCTGATGCTATTGGTGCTGATTGGTTAATATATCAGGAGCTTGATGATTTGCTTGCTTCAACTTATGAAGGTAATCCAAATATCAAGCAATTTGAAATATCTATCTTCACCGGTCAGTATCCTACTCCAATAGATCAATCTTATTTAGATGATCTTGAAGCCTCTAGAAATGACGAGATTAAGAAAAAAAGAGAACACGCTATAAATTAAACATCAACCACACTGATCGTTGGAATCTTGGCTGAGCTAGCCTGGTTTACATAATCATCAATTTCATTGAAATTTAGATATTTATAAATATCTTTACTGAATGGATCAATGTCTTTCATAACATCCAGGTATTCTTGTGTAGTTGGCAGTCTACCTAAAACGGCAGACACTGCTGATAGTTCTGCAGATGCTAGGAATACATCTGCACCATCACCCAGTCTGTTAGGAAAGTTTCTAGTGGACGTTGATATTACAGTAGAATTTGGTTCAACACGCGCTTGATTGCCCATACATAATGAACATCCTGGAACCTCAGTTCTAGCCCCTACTGATTCAAAAGCTTTATAAATTCCTTCATGCATTAATTGTTTTTGATCCATTTTAGTGGGTGGAACAATCCATAATCGTGTTGGAATTTCTTTATATTTCTTTAATAAGTGTCCTGCAGCTCTAAAATGACCAATATTGGTCATGCATGAGCCAATAAATACTTCGTCTATATCAGTTCCTTGAACAGCAGATAAGGGTTTTATATCATCCGGATCATTGGGGCAGGCTAATAGAGGCTCCTTTATATCATCTAGGTTGATTTCAATGATAGCAGCGTATTCTGCATCACTATCTGCCTCAAGAAGCTCTGGGTTCTTTATCCACTCTTCCATACCTCTAGCTCTTCTTTCAAGAGTTTTTGGATCCCCGTAATTATTAGCTATCATCCATCGGAGCATAATAATATTAGAATTCAGGTATTCAATAATTGGTTCTTTTGACAGTTTAATAGTGCATCCTGATGCAGATCTTTCTGCAGATGCATCAGATATTTCAAAAGCTTGCTCTACTTTTAGATTCGGCAAACCTTCAACCTCTAGACATCTTCCAGAAAAGATATTTTTCTTACCCTCTTTTGCAACTGTGAGATAACCTTGTTGGATTGCAGCATATGGAATAGCATTAACTAGGTCTCTTAAGGTTATTCCAGGCTGCATTTCACCCTTGAATCTAACTAACACTGATTCAGGCATATCTAAAGGCATTACACCAAGAGTTGCAGCGAAAGCAACCAAACCGGACCCTGCAGGAAAACTAATACCAATAGGAAATCGTGTATGACTGTCACCACCAGTTCCAACAGTATCAGGCAAGAGCATGCGATTCATCCAAGAGTGTATGATCCCATCACCAGGTTTTAGAGATACTCCACCACGTGTCATAAAGAAGTCTGGCAGACTATGTTGAGTTTCAATATCTACAGGTTTTGGGTATGCAGCTGTATGACAAAACGATTGCATCACTAGATCTGATGAAAATCCTAGGCATGCAAGCTCTTTTAGTTCATCTCTAGTCATTGGACCAGTGGTGTCTTGTGATCCTACGGTTGTCATTCTAGGCTCACAATAATCTCCAGGCCTCACTCCTTTAACACCGCAAGCCTTTCCTACAATCTTTTGGGCCAAGGTATAACCTTTTTTATTAGATATATCTGTATTAGGTCTAATAAATATATTAGTTGGTTTTAATTTTAGTGTTTCTCTGGCTTTATCTGTCAGTTGTCTACCAATAATCAGAGGAATCCTTCCATTTGCTTGAACCTCATCCATGATTACATCCGTCTTCAATTTAAATTTAACTAAATTGTTTTTTTCAAGATCAGTAATACGATTTTCGTAAGGCATGAGAATAATCTCTTGACCCATTTCAAGCTTTGACACATCGCACTCAATTGCAAGAGCACCTGCATCTTCAAGAGTGTTGAAGAATATTGGAGCTATTTTGCCTCCTAAAACAAACCCACCTTCTTTTTTATTCGGTATAAACGGTATGTCATCACCAATATGCCACAGCAAAGAATTGGTTGCAGATTTCCTAGAAGATCCGGTTCCGACAACATCACCAACAAATACTATAGGATTACCTCTTGCTTTAAGGTCCTCAATTGTTTGGAGCGGTTTCTCTAAACCTTGTCTAGGCATCTTGAACATTGCTAAAGCATGTAATGGTATGTCAGGTCTTGACCAAGCATCTTGTGCTGGAGACAAGTCATCAGTATTAATTTCTCCTGACACCTTAAAAACAGTTAATTTGATTTCTTTTCGTAGTTTAGGTTTCGATGTAAACCAATTCCCATTTGCCCATTCTTCTATTACTTTTTTAGCATGAGGGTTTGATTTTGATAGCTCAAGAATTTCATTAAATGCATCGAAAATTAACAACGTATTTGCTAATGCATCTGATGCTTCATCAGCTAAATCATCAATCTTCAAACATTCTATTAAAGGGCTAATGTTGTAGCCACCTAACATAGTACCAAGTAGTTTCACTGCATCTTTTCTAGTGATATAAGGGCTTGAGCATTCTTTTTGAGTAATATCAGTTAAAAAACCTGCTTTTATATACGCTGCTTGATCAACTCCAGCAGGCACTCTTTCTGTAATGAGTT
>CAYFFR010000006.1:0-50063 GCA_964342675.1 uncultured Gammaproteobacteria bacterium | reverse complement strand
TTAATTCATACCCCCAATCTCTAAAGGCACCTTCAGTAAATTTCATGATATTTCCTTTATGAACAAGAGTTACTGAAGCTCTATTATTCTTAATAGCATAGTCTATCGCTTGTTTAACTAATCGTTCAGTACCTTCTTTAGAGATAGGTTTTATTCCTAACCCGACATTTTGTGGGAATCTAATTTGTTTTACTCCAAAATCATTTTGAAGTACCTTAACCAGATTATCTGATTCTTTCGATCCTCCTTCAAACTCTACACCTGCATAAATATCTTCAGAATTTTCTCTAAATATAACCATATCTACATGCGAAGGATTTTTAATTGGGCTAGGAACTCCAGAAAAGTACCTTATCGGCCTTAAACAAACATATAAATCAAGTATTTGTCGTAAAGATACATTTAATGATCTAATACCCCCACCGACCGGAGTTGTAAGTGGGCCCTTGATACTTACAACATATTCTTTTAATGCTTCAATAGTTTCATCAGGTAACCATACATCATCTCCGTAAACTGTCGTAGATTTTTCACCACAGTATACTTCCATCCAAGAAATTGACTTTGATCCGTTATAGGACTTAGTTACTGCATTATTTACTACATTAATCATTGCTGGAGTGATATCAATCCCAATACCATCACCTTCGATATAAGGAATAATGGGGTTATCAGGAACATTAAGTGAACCATCATCATTAATTGAGATTTTTACACCCTCTTTTGGTATGTTTATATTTTTATAGGTCATATTTAATTAATTATTAATATATAAGATTTTTTTGGAGCAAATTATACTCTAATTATAGATTTAATTTAGAATTGCAACTCAAATATGAATAAATCAAAAATAAAAATAGTTGTTGGTATATCAGGTGGCGTAGATTCTTCGGTAAGCGCTTATTTACTTAAAGAGGAAGGATATGATGTAACAGGGTTATTTATGCAAAACTGGCAATCAGAACCAGGAGAAGTTTGTACATCAGAAATAGATTTTGAAGATGCTTCTAAGGTCTGTGATATGTTAAATATACCTTTACATAGAGCAAATTTTAGTAATGAATATTGGGATAGAGTTTTTAAAAACTTTTTATCAGAACATCAAAAAGGTAGAACACCTAATCCAGATATCTTATGCAATAGAGAAATTAAATTTAAATCCTTTCTAGAATATGCAAAAAAAATAGGAGCTGATTATATTGCTACTGGACACTATGCATCGTTGGATAAGATTAAAGACAAGGTGTATTTAAAAAAATCAAAAGATCCTAAAAAGGATCAAACATATTTCTTACATGAGGTAAGTTCAAATGAATTTTCGCAATGTAAGTTTCCATTATCCAATCTCTTAAAGTCAGAAGTTAGAGATATAGCAAATGTTATTAATCTACCAAATAAAGATAAAAAAGATTCTGTAGGTATATGTTTTGTAGGTGAAAGAAACTTAAAAGACTTTCTTAAAAGATTTATTAATTTTAAAGATGGTCTTATTAAAGATGAGGATGAAAATATAATTGGCAAACATAGAGGATCTGTTTTATATACTATTGGCCAAAGACAAGGTTTAAATATCGGAGGTGTAAGAAATAAAGAAGAGCTACCTTGGTATGTATATGATAAAAATATTATTAAGAATGAGGTGTATGTATGCCAAGGTTTAGATAATCCGCTATTAATGAGTAATGGACTAAAGATTGAGTCGATGCATTGGATTACTGATCAATATAAAGGAACCATTGATTGCCACGTACAAGTTCGCCATAGACATAAACCAGTAAAGTGTGAGTTTAATACTGAAAACAATGAAGTTTACTTTGAAAAAGCTATTAGCAGCATAACTAATGGCCAATCTGCAGTAATTTATAAAGATAATTATTGTTTAGGTGGTGGAGTAATAGAAAATAAATTAGATTAAACACTATAATTAGATATGAAATTAAAAGACACATCCATATCTCCATTGGATTCTCGATATTCAAAACAAGTACAACCTTTAGCTGAAATTTTTAATGAGTCCTATCTAAATAAAACAAGGTATCAAATAGAAATAGAATGGCTTATATATATATGTCAAAAACTACCTAAATTCTTTATAAAACTTAATAAGTCACAAATAAATTTATTAAATAAAATTAAAAACGATTTTAATGATAGGGATGCTAAAAGAATTAAGTCTATAGAAAAGAGAACCAATCATGACATCAAGGCTGTTGAATATTTAATTAGAGAGAAATTCAGAAAACATAAAACATTAATTAAATTTGAAAAATATATCCACTTTGGATTAACAAGTGAGGATATAAACTCAATGTCATATGCTTTAATTTATCAACATGCCAAGTCAGTATATTTAAATAAATTAAATGATCTACTTAAAGATCTAAGATCAAAATCAAAAAATTGGAAAAACACCCCTTTACTTGCTAGGACTCATGGCCAGCCAGCTTCACCAACAACATTTGGCAAAGAATTTAAAGTATTTTTTGCACGTTTAGAAGAAGAAGTCTCAATTTTAAAATCAATAAAATTATATGGAAAATGGGGTGGAGCTACAGGAAATTTTCATACATTAAGTTTAATAAATTCAAAAAAAGATTGGGTAAATTTTACTATAGGATTTTCAAAACGCCTTAATATTAATATTAATACTATAACCACTCAGATTGAACCTCATGATTGTATAGCTAGATTGTGTCATTCAATAATAAGAATAAATAACATTGTTAATGATTTAAATATTGATATATGGATGTATATATCAAAGGATCTCTTTAAATTAAAAATACTCAAGAATGAAATTGGATCATCTACTATGCCTCATAAAGTTAATCCTATAGATTTTGAAAATTCAGAAGGTAATTCAGAACTAAGTAATTCTATGATGATATTTTTTGCTAACAAATTAACCAAATCTAGACTGCAAAGAGATCTTTCTGATTCTACGGTACAAAGGAACATAGGTGTTGGGATTAGTCATTCATATCTAGCAATAAATTCAACTTTAAAAGGATTGAATAAATTAATCATTAATAAAGAAGTTTCATCAAGAGAACTTAATGATAATTGGCAAGTTTTAACAGAAGCGATTCAAACCATTATGAAATTAGAGGGATTTGATAATGCATATGAATTGATTAAAGATATATCAAGAGGTACAAATCTAACAAAAAATTCTTACCTTAATGTAGTTGAAAATCTACCTATCTCACAAAAAAATAAAATCTTTCTTAAAAAACTTAAGCCATCTACATATACTGGTTTAAGTAAAAATCTATAATTATGTAGTATAACTACATAATATTACGTCTTTAAATCCTATAAAATAGGTAATTAATATAAATATTGACATATTAATGATAATTAAATTTAATTCACTACATAAACAGGAGATGATATGTCTAATTTAAATTTATTATCAGAAATTAAACGAATTAAGTCATTACCAGGGTTTAAAGATTCAAATTGGAAAACTATAGATCCAGAATATGTTGCTAGAATGTCATTACAAAATAGATTCAAAACAGGTATTGATATAGCTAAATATACAGCTGACATCATGAGAAAAGATATGGCTGAATATGATAAGAATACTTCAGAATATACTCAATCTCTTGGTTGTTGGCATGGCTTCATAGCACAGCAAATGATGATGGCTGTTAAAAGATTAAAGAAAACTACCAATAAAACATATGTTTATTTGAGTGGATGGATGGTTGCAGCATTGAGATCACAGTTCGGTCCCCTACCCGATCAAAGCATGCATGAAAAAACATCTGTTCCAGCACTAATAAAAGAAATATATACATTCCTTAAAAGAGCAGATTCAATTAAATTACAACATCTATTTAATGAATTAGATGAGGCAAATAAATTAGGAAATGATAACTCAGAAATAATAAGTCGTATTGATAATTTTGAAACTCATGTTGTACCTATTATTGCTGATATTGATGCTGGTTTTGGTAATGAAGAAGCAACATATATTCTGGCTAGGAAAATGATTGAGGCTGGTGCGTGTGCAATTCAAATTGAAAACCAAGTATCTGATGAAAAACAATGTGGCCATCAGGATGGGAAAGTTACAGTCCCTCATGAGGATTTTCTTGCAAAAATTAATGCTGTTAGATATGCATTTTTAGAATTAGGTGTTGATAATGGGATTATTGTTGCTAGAACTGACTCTTTAGGTGCTGGATTAACACAAAAAGTACCTGTATCTAAAACAGATGGTGATCTAGCAAGTAAATACAATGAATTCCTTGAAACTGAATCTATAAATGATTTAGAAGATTTAAATGAAAATGATATTACTATCCATCAAAATGGTAAATTAGTTAGGCCTATTAGATTGTCTAATGGATTATATAAATTTAAAGAAAATACAGGTAAAGATAGAGTTATATTGGATTGTATAACAAGCCTTGAATATGGTGCTGATCTCTTATGGATAGAAACAGAAAAGCCAAATGTTGAACAAATAGCTGATATGGTTTCAGAAATTAAAAAGTCAATTCCAGATGCAAAACTTGTATACAATAACTCACCTTCATTTAATTGGACCTTATCCTTTAGAAATCAAGTATATGCAGAAATGTTAGATGCTGGAGAAGATCTATCCGCTTATCCAAATCCTGAAATAGATGAAAAAGCACTTATGGACCCTAAATTTGATGATAGTGAGTTAGCTGAAAAAGCTGATGCTTTGATATCAAATTTTCAAAAAGAAGGTTCTAAGAAAGCAGGAATATTTCACCATTTAATTACTCTTCCTACATATCATGAAGCTGCTCTAGGTACCGATATATTAAGCGAAGGATATTTTGGTGATCTAGGAATGCTTGCTTATGTTAAAGGCATTCAGAGAAAGGAAATAAGGCGAGAAATGTCTTCTGTAAAACATCAAGATCTTGCGGGCACAACTGTTGGAGACACTCATAAAGAATATTTCTCTGGTGAGAATGCTCTAAAAGCAGGCGGTAAGGATAATACTATGAATCAATTTTAGATCTTTTTGCATTTATCAAGTGTTGTTTGGCCACAAATCTCACACGCTTCACCATTCTTTATATTTGCTAATCCACCACAACTACCTGATATAGGCTTATTATTAACAAGCATACCAACTCCTATCAATAAAAATACTATAACTAATACTAAAAAAGTTATTAGAAATTCTGTCATTTCAATATCTTACCATTTATCAGATGACAGATATTTATATGCATCATCTTCAAATACTATGTACATTACTGCTAAATCTAATTCATTAGCTAGATTTATTCCGTTTTTAGGATCCATGATATTAAACATAGTTGCATAAGCATCACTCATCATTGAAGACATCATTCCCTTAACTGATACACTTAATGTAGAAGTTGATATAGATTGTTGTGTTCTTGGATCAATGGTATGGGAAATGATCTTATCTCCAACTTTATAAGATTGATTATATTCACCTGATGTGGCAATAGAGAATCTTAAATCTCCCATATATGATATTTTATGTACAGGTTTTGAGTTATAAGGATTTAAAGGATCTCTAATACCGATAGACCATGCATCATTGTGATTCCCTCCCCTTACTAAAATTTCTCCACCAATATCTATCATGTAACTAAGATAACCATGGTGTTCAAGAATATCTGCAATTTTATCTACGGCATAACCTTTTGCTAAAGCAGATAAATCAAATCTAAAATCATCTATTTTATAAAGCTCATTCTTTATGATTTTATATTTATTGTTTTTATAATCATCTACATTTGGAATGGACTCATATTGAGGACCAAAACCCATTTTACTAATACTATTTCCTATTGTGATATCAAATAAGCCATTTGACTGTTTATAAACTAATTCAGCTGAAGATAAGATATCTAATAAATCTTCGGATACGGTAAATATTGAAGATGGTGCTGATGAATTAATTATTGATATTTCAGAATCATTTATATAGTTTGATGCAACAAGATCAATTCTATTAAGTTCATTCAATATATTAATCTTTGTTATTTCATTTATAAATTTATCAGAATGTATTTTGTAGTAAGTACCGTATATTTGGCCATTTATTTCATAGGTGGATGTTTTATTAAATTGATACGCTATAAAAATACATGTAACACCAATTAATGATGCAAGTATTTTAGAGATTATTTGTCTATTCAAGAAATTCTATTAGCCACCAAAATCATCAAGCATTATATTCTCAGGCTCTACGCCTAAATCTTGCAACATATCTATGACCGCTGTATTCATCATAGGTGGCCCACATAAATAATATTCACAATCTTCAGGAGCAGGATGCATTTTTAAATAATTATCGTACAAGACTTGATGAATAAAGCCTGTTTTACCATCCCATTTATCTTCAGGTAAAGGATCAGATAGGGCTGCGTACCATGAGAAGTTATCATTTTCTTTATCTAATTTATCAAATTCATCAACATAAAACATTTCTCTTAAGCTTCTAGCTCCATACCAAAAAGTCATTTTTCGGTTGGTTTTAATTCTTAATAATTGATCAAAAATATGAGCTCTCATAGGAGCCATTCCAGCTCCACCACCAACAAAGACCATTTCATTTTCTGTATCTTTTGCAAAGAATTCACCAAATGGGCCAAAAACTCTGACTTTATCACCAGGCTTAAGATTGAATGTCCATGATGACATTAAACCAGGAGGATGGTCAGATCCTGGGGGTGGTGATGCTACTCTAATATTAAATTTTAGTATCCCTTTTTCTTCTGGATAATTTGCCATTGAATATGCTCTAATAATTGGTTCAGCATTATTGGCAACATTATCCCAAATATTAAATCTGTCCCAATCATCATGATATTCATTTGCAATATCAAAATCTTTATATGATAAATTCTTATACTGAGGTGCTTCAAGCTGTACAAAACCCCCAGCCCTAAAATCAACTTCTTCACCCTCAGGAAGATTAAGAACTAATTCTTTTATAAATGTAGCAACATTTTCATTTGAAGCAACTTCACATTCCCACTCTTTGACACCAAATATTTCATCTGGAATTACAATTTTAAGATCATCTTTTACAGATACCTGGCATGATAATCTCCAACCATCATTTTTTTCTTTTGTATTAAAGTGAGATTCTTCTGTTGGTAAAATTGATCCTCCTCCTTCTAATATACGACATTTACATTGACTACACGTTCCGCCACCTCCACAAGCAGATGAAAGAAAAATCTTATTTTCAGCCAAGGTTTGTAATAATTTTGATCCGGTTTTTACTGTAATTGTATTTGCTGGATCATTATTAATTTGAATATCAACATCACCAGAACTAACTAAACTATTTCTGGCAAGAATAATGATAAAAACTAGTATTAAAACAATTCCAGTAAAAGAACCAATTCCCAGTATAAAATCAATATGCATATTTAATTCTTATAATGTAATACCACCAAATGACATAAACCCAAAGCTCATCAAACCAACGATAATAAATGTAATCCCTAATCCTTGAAGACCATCGGGAATATCAGCATATTTTAGTTTTTCTCTAATTCCAGCTAACATTACTATGGCTAATGCCCATCCAAAACCAGCACCAAACCCATAAACTATACTCTCTCCAAAATATAGATCTTTTTCAACCATAAATAATGTGGCTCCTAGGATTGCACAATTAACAGTTATTAAAGGAAGAAACACACCAAGTGCGTTATATAAAGCAGGTATAAATCTATCTAGAAACATTTCTAGTATTTGTACTGCAGCAGCTATTACTCCGATATAACTAATAAAACCGACAAACTCTAAATTACTTTGCGGGAAGCCTGCCCAATCTAATGCTCCTTCTTTAAGAATATATTGATAAAGAAGATTATTAAGAGGCACAGTGATTAAGCACACAACTATTACAGCTATACCTAATCCAAATGCAGTTTCAATTTTTTTTGAAATGGCAATAAAAGTACACATTCCTAAAAATAAAGATACAGCTATATTCTCAATAAATACCGTTGTAATAAATAGATTTAAATAATGTTCAAACATTTAACTCTTTCTTTTCATAGTTAGGTGTTACTTCATGGTCTGAGATCTTAAAATCTTTATCTTCAACTTGATCTTTTTTATAGCTCCTAATAACCCAAATCATTAATCCAATAATAATAAATGAGCTAGGAGGGAGAAGTAGTAGGTTATTTCCTGGATATGATAAAGGCATAATTTGATATCCAGCTAATGTTCCAGAGCCGAAAAGTTCTCTAATGATAGCTACACCGATTAATATGATGCTATATCCAAGACCATTTCCTAAACCATCAATAAAGCTTGGTAATGGTTTTTCTTTCATTGCAAATGCTTCTGCTCTACCCATTACAATGCAATTAGTAATAATTAAACCAACAAATACGAACAATTTTTTACTAATCTCGTAGTTATATGCTTTTAAGATTTGATCAACTAATATTACTAATGAAGCAATGATTGTCATTTGAATGATGATACGAACGCTTGTTGGTATATGGTTCCGTATTATTGATATAAATAAATTAGAGAAAGCCACAACACTAGTTAATGCTAAACACATAATTAAAGTAACTGTTAGATTGCTAGTTACAGCTAAAGCTGAACAAATTCCCAAAATTTGTAAAGTGATTGGATTTTCATCAATCAATGGCTTTAATAAAATTTCTTTATATTTTTTAAGCATCTTTTAAGTCTTGTAAAGCTTTTTTATAACCAGAATCACTAAACCAGAACTTAATCATGTTTGTAACTCCTCTACTAGTGATTGTTGCACCAGACAGACCATCAACCTTATAAATAGACATGTCATCTTGCGAATTAACAGATCCCTTAATTACTTCAAGTGAGACATTATTATTATCATAGATTTTCTTTCCAATCCATTTCTTTTTCCAAGTAGGATTATCTACTTCACCTCCTAAGCCTGGCGTCTCTTTGTGATCATAAAACTCTAATCCTTCTATAGTATTAAAGTCTCCAGCTAATGCAATATAACCATATAAGGTGCCCCATAATCCATAACCTCTAATAGGCAAAATAATTTTAGTGATCTCATTTGAAGTATTTTCTAATATATAAATCTTTCCTATATTTTCTTTTCTTCTCAATGTAGCAATATCTTCATCTTCAGAAAGCAATGTATAGTAACCTTCTTTTCTTGAGTATTTGACCTGATCATAATTATTGATATCTATACCTTCATAATTATCTAGTAACTCACCAGTTTCAAAATTAATAAATTTAATAGTTAACGATTGAAATTGTGACTCTACAGATTCATTCGCATTATAAATACCAGCTGCTTCAAGAATCGTTGTTCTTTGATCATTGAGTTTATTAGAAAGTTGATCTTCTCTTAATGATACCGCTGCATAGGAAACAAGCATTGAACAAAAAAGGCATACTAGAAATGCAACAAAAATTGTCCTCATAACTGATTCATTCATAATTAAACGTAACCTCTATCTCTATGTTTAATATTAGATGATATGACTAAATGATCAATAACAGGAGCCAATAGGTTTGCAAATAGTATTGATAACATCATGCCTTCAGGAAAAGCTGGATTTATTACCCTTATTAAAATAACAGTTATACCAATGATGGCTCCATATATCCATCTTCCTAAATTAGTACCTGATCCAGAAACTGGTTCAGTAGCCATAAAGATTAATCCAAATGCAAATCCACCAATTACTAGATGCCAATACCAAGGTAAATTAAACATAGGGTTTGTGTCAGAACCAACTATATTGAGTATTGATGTCATTAAAATCATCCCGATTAAAGTTCCAAGGATGATCCTATAAGAAGCAACTCTTGTTATAAGCAAGATCATCCCAGCAAGTGCTATAAAAACTACAGAAGTTTCACCAATTGATCCAGGTATATTACCAACAAATGAATCAAACCAACTGAAATTATCTCTCACACCATTTACTCCTGATTCAGCTGCGTATGCTAAAGGGGTTGCTCCACTGAATCCTTCAGGGATAACGGTATGATCGCTCATTCCAGCAATCCACACCCTATCACCAGATATTTGAGTAGGATATGCAAAATATAAGAAAGCTCTTCCTGTTAATGCTGGATTTAGAAAATTCTTACCAGTTCCACCAAATATTTCTTTCCCAATTACAATTCCAAATGTTATACCCATAGCTGCTTGCCATAAAGGAATGTCAGGTGGGCACGTTAGGGCAAATAGTACAGATGAAACAAATAGACCTTCATTTATTTCATGTTTTCTAACCACAGCAAAAACTATTTCCCAGAATAGGCCGACTGTAAAAGATATGAAATATATCGGAATAAAGTACATTGCACCAAACCATATTTTGCTAAAAATTGTTGGATTCTCATATCCTACTAATGATATTAAGTAGTGATGCCAATCACCGGTATTATCTACATTAATTGAATTTAAATAGTTAAGTCCATGATCACCAATGTTATACATTCCATAAAACATAATTGGGAATGTTGACAACCATACAATCACCATGACTCTTTGAATATCAAGAGCATCACGCACATGTATAGGGTTAGTCGTTTTAGTAGTTGTAGAAAAGATAAAATTTTCTATGGCATCAAATATTGGAAACCATTTTTTATACTTACCTTCATTTATAAAATGTTTTTTATTTGAATCAAAGAAGTTTCTTAATCGAGGAAATCTCATGACATTTCCTCATAAATTAAATTTAAATTATCAGCCAATATTGTTTGATAGTCATATTTGCTAGGACATACATAACTTAATAAAGCTAAGTCTTCAGGTGATAATTCAAGGGCCCCTAATCTTATAGCTAATTCTATATCTTTAGTAACTATAGCCTTTAATAATTGAGTAGATAATATGTTTAAAGGCATTACTTCTTCGTATGATGGTAAAGGAACAATCGCCCTATTACCTCCATTTTTGGAAGTATTAAAAATAAACTTTTTTGGTTTAATCCACGATGATATGAATGTTCCTAATTTTGAATGTAAATTTTTACCGGGCATTAACCAATTAAAAAGAATATCATTTGAATTATCTGGTATAACAGAAATTTGATTATCAAATGTGCCGATAAACTTCATTGCACCAGATGATGAGATTCCGTTAAGCACAGAACCTGAAATGACTCTGACACCATCTTTAATTTTTCCAGCTATTGCTTCATCTATGTTTGAACCATATCGAAGATTTAATAACTTCGGCTCATAAACACCTTCACCACCTAAAGCTATAGTCTTTTTATTTCTTATCATTTTATGGATATATAAATATCCAATAGACATAACTTCTTGAAATCCTATACTCCACACAACATTATCTAAATTAACTGGAGATATCATGTGAATGTGTGTTCCTACTAATCCGGCCGGATGTGGACCATTAAATTTAATAAATTCAACATTGTCATGTGATGTTATAAAGTCGTCATTTTGATAGGTACAATAAACTGGGACTTCGTACAATTTGGATATGATCTCTAAACCTTTATCAAATAGCTCTTGATTTAAAGTAATGATATTGAAAGGATCTATTGATAAGGGGTTTGTATCACAGCAATTAACAAATATTGATTTTGGGATATCATCAACATGAGGTGTTCTGTTAAATGGTCTGGTTTTAAAAAATGAAAAATACCCTGAATTTATTAAAAGATCTAATATATTATCGGTATTAAATTCTATTGACCCAATTTCATCATCAATATCTATTTCTATACTTAATAGTCGTCTTTTATTACCTCTATTGATATCCGTAATACGTCCAGAGGCTGGGCTAGTAATGTATATATTTTGATCTTTTTTGTTTTCTAATAAAATCTCGCCTGCTTTAACTTCATCACCTATATTTTTTTTTAATGTTGGTTTAAAACCAACATGATCTGTTCCTAGTACACCACATGTTCTGACATCAACATCCTCCAAAATATTTTCTGGTGTACCAGATATTGGTAAATCAAGACCTTTTGAGATTTTAATCACTATCTTTTATGCTTAAATAGACTAGTGAATTATAAGGTTAAATAGAGGTTGTTTCTACAGGTTTTATGTTATCGGTAAGGGTAAAATAGGTAGATCTATATTAGCTACTTTTCTAGTTAAATTTAGTACCTGTTTTGAATACCCATATTCATTATCATACCAACAATATATTGTTATTTGCTTACCGTTTACTATAGTAGCTTGACCATCAATAACCGATGCAAATTCACTAGAATAAAAGTCAGTTGAAACAATTTCAGATGAGTTAACAAAACCAATAATTTGACGATATTTAGATCTAAATGCTGCATCCTTTAAAAATCCATTAAGATCGTCTTTTGTAACATCTTGGTTTATGTTGAGTACTAAAACAGCTAAGCTAACGTTAGGAGTTGGCACTCTAATAGCATTGCCAGTTAATTTACCTTTAAGTTCAGGTATGGCTTTTGCAACTGCATTAACTGCCCCTGTAGATGTTATCACCATATTCAGTGGAGCACTTCTACCTCGCCTATCACCTTTATGATAGTTATCAATTAAATTCTGATCATTAGTATAAGCATGCACCGTTTCTATATGACCAGATTCAATAATATATTGATCATTTAAGACTTTTAGTACAGGAACAATTGCATTTGTAGTACATGAAGCAGCGGATACCAGTTTATCCGATTTATCTAAATTAGAATGATTAACACCAAATACTATATTCTTAATATTATCCTTGCCTGGTGCAGTTAAGATCACTTTATCTGCACCTGTAGTTATATGTTCCTTAAGATCTGATTCGTTTCTCCATACTCCAGTATTATCGATAACTATAGGATTTTTAATTTTGTAATCTAAATATGAAAAATCACTTGGAGAGTTGGCATAAATAATCTTTACTGGATTACCATTAATTATTAGCTGTGATTTTTTTGTATCTACTCTGATGGTTCCTAAAAATTTACCGTGTACTGAGTCTCTTCTCAATAAACTAGCTCTTTTTAATAAATCATCTTCACTTTTTCCTTTTCTAACAACTATTGCCCTTAAACGAAAATAATTACCTGGTCCAGTTGTTTGGATTAGTAATCTAGCTAATAATCGACCAATCCGACCAAAACCGTATAAAACTATATCTTGAGGTGAATCAGGTCTATTTGAATCTGCACCTATAATAGATGAGAGTTCATCTTTTAAGTAGTTTGAAATCTTTTCTTCTGGATTATCCTTTAGCTCACTAAAAAAGGGACATCGTACAGCAAGTTCACCCAAATCAATCTCACAATCAGGTAAATCAAGTTGTAATAAAGCATTTAATAGTGGAAAAGTCTCTAGTTCACTTAGCTCGTTACCTTCAACCTGTCTGACAAATCTATGAGCTTTTAATATATCTATAGTTGAAAAATTCACTAAAGATTGGCCATATATTAATAGCTGAATACCATTTCTATATAGATTCCCAATAATGGGAACCATAAGCTCAGCTATTCCTTCACGCCATTTCCAATCACCAAAAAAGTCATCAACTTTTTCTCGTTTCCTTAAATCAGGATTTTGTGTCAGGTCTTTCACAGATTTAATTATAAACTAGCAAATCTATTTAAGTGATAGTTTCTATTACCAAATAAAGCATCAATTGCGGTGAGTCTTTTTAAGTAATGTCCGATTGACATTTCATCACTTACTCCCATACCTCCATGAAGTTGTACTGCTGTTTGTCCAACAAATCTTCCGGATTTACCAATTTGTGCTTTTAATGATGATATAGTTTTAGATGCATCATTATCGTTAGAATCAAGCTGAAGCATGGCCTTAAATAGCAAAGATTTAGATATTTCAGCTTCAATAAACATATCAACCATTTTGTGTTGTAATACTTGAAAGTTAGAAATGGGTTGATCAAACTGCTCTCTTTCTTTTGTATATTGAACAGTTTTTGTATAAGAAGCAATCATGGCACCAACTGCTTCTGCAGAAAGACACAGGTTTATGTAGTCCATAACTGAATTAATTGCATCAACAGAGGAATCACCAGAAACTAAGACATTAGATTTATCAACTTCTACATTTTCAAAAGTAAGTTCTCCACAAATTTGTCCATCAAATGTCTTAAAATTATTGATACTTAAACCAGCAGTGTCAGAGTTAACTAGATATAGTCCATTTTCTTTATCTTGATTAACAGCATAAACAATAAAATAATCTGCATTTTTAGAATTTAATACGATTGATTTATTTCCATTTAATAAAATCTTAGAATTTGATTCCGATACATTTGTTTTTATTGAATGAAAATTATAAGCATTATCTGGTTCTGAAATTGCAAGACTGATTTGTTTGTCACCAGAAATTATCTTGGTTATTAAAGATTTAGATTGATCAGAGTTAATAATTTCTAATAATTTACCTGACATAACTACATTTGCTAAATATGGCTCTACAACGAGATTTTTTCCAAACTCCTCAAAGATAATTGATAATTCAATTGGACCAAAATTAAAACCGCCATTGTCTTCATTAAACGGTATAGATAACCAACCTAAATCAGAAAATTGCTTCCATATATCCTTATTAAAACCTTCATCCGATGATATTATTTTTTCTCTTTTATCAAATGTGTAGTCAGATTCACAAAATTTTGTTACCTGATCTCGCAACATCATTTGTTCATCAGAATATTCAAGATTCATTTTTATATACCTAATATTGCCTTTGCTATGATATTTTTTTGTATTTCGTTACTACCACCATAAATAGAAGTTTTTCTAAAATTTAGATATTTAGAAATAGAACGCGAGGTAAAATCAGAACCGATAAATGATGAAGGTTTTTTATTTGACTTAAATCCATCAGGACCGTCATAAGGAAGGATATATTGACCAGCTGATTCAATATATAGTTCGGTAAGTCTCTGTTGTAATTCAGTACCTTTAATCTTTAATATGGATGATTCAGGTCCTGGATGACCGCCGTTTGCTAATGCAGCTAAAGATCTTAGCTCAGTAAATTCAAGTGCTGACAACTCAATTTCATATTCAGCAATTTTTTTCTTTAAATCATCGTCAGCAAAAGACAGAGTACGTTCTTTTAATTGATTTAATGAATGTTTTTGTGCTGGTATTCCTGCAATACCAAATCTTTCGTGCCCTAATAAGAATTTTGCATAAGTCCAGCCCTTCCCTTCTTCACCTATTAGATTCTCACAAGGTACTTTTACATCAGTGAAAAATACAGAATTCACTTCATGTTCTCCATCAATCGTTATTATTGGTTTAACTTCAATGCCTGGAGATTTCATATCAATAAGAAGAAATGAAATACCTTCTTGTTTTTTTTGTGTCGTTTCAGTTCTAACTAAACAAAATATCCAATCAGCGAATTGTGCCAATGTCGTCCAAGTTTTTGCACCATTAACCACATATTCATTACCTTCTTTTACAGCTTTTGTTTTAAGTGAAGCTAGATCAGAACCAGATCCTGGCTCAGAATATCCCTGACACCACCATGAATTAAACTCTAAGATATCAGGTAAAAATTTTTTCTTTTGTTCATCATTACCAAATGTATAAATCACTGGTCCAACCATATTTAGACCAAATGGAATAATATTAGGACAGTTTGCATTTCCTAATTCTTCTTGAAATATATATATTTGAGCTGGTGACCAGCCAGTTCCTCCATATTCAACTGGCCAATTATAGCCAGCCCATCCCTGATTAAATAATGATTTATGCCAATCAACAACATCATCTCTGCTAAGTTGTTCACCATTAGCTTGTTTTTCTTTAATATGTTTAGGGTATTTATTTTCTAGATAATCCTTTACTTCATTACGAAAATCTAGCTCTTGTTGTGAAAAATTTATATCCATATTAATAAAAAATTATAATAAATAACTCTTAATGACGCAGAAGTTTAAGTTATTTAAATGAAAAAGTATATTCCAATCAAAACCATTATACTTTAGCCGATGCTAGATAAACAAAATTATTCTAAAGCAATTCAGATTGCTGAAATAGTAAACAAAAAAAAGAATAATTATTTAATAATTTCAGATAATGCAAATGATGCAATGTTATTAGAAAATGAACTTACATTAATAACTAATAAATCCGATATTAATATTTTTCCTGATAGAGAAATTCTTCCATATGATAAATTTTCAACAAACATTTCTCTTATTAAAAAAAGGAATTTTTTATTAAATAGAGCTTATGCAAAAAATAATCATCTTGTTATAGTATCTGTTCAAAATATTTTTGAATTCATTCAACCAAAACAATTTTTTCTATCTAATCAAATTTATACAAATAAAACAGAAGTAAAATTTCATGATTTTATTTTAGTTCTACAGACTCTTGGTTTTAATAAAGTTAAAAAAGTTACACAGTTAAATGAATATGCGGTTAGAGGAGGCATTGTTGATTTTTATATCAGTCGATATGAATATCCTATTAGGGTAGAGTTTTTTGATAATAATATTGAAGAGATTAGATTTTTCAATCCAGATACTCAATCATCAATTAGAACCATTAATAAATTTTATTTGAGTCACGCTGGAGATGTGCCATTTGATCAGGAATCAGTAAACCTATTTGTGTCTAGATGGAGAGAATATTTCGATAAATATGATGAAAGAAAATGTCATATTTTTAATGAATTAAAAAACCAAATACTAAGTGATGGTTACGAAAATTATATACATTTATTTTTTAATAAAAATGAAATGAGTAACGTCATAGATCATTTAAATAAATTTAAAATTATTTATTTCAAATCTACAAAAGATAAGATATTTAATCATTATGACTATCTTCAAGAGAGATTCGATGATGAATCAGGGGATATTTGTAGACCCATTTCAGAAATTAAAGATTGTTATTTTCATCCAAAAGAACTTACAAAAAAATTATCTAGAGGATTAATGATAAATGATGATTATGCAGAATTACCTTTTAAAAATTTTAATAAGCTCAAATCTTTAGAAAAAGAAATAATTAAACAATATAAAAAAAATCAATTAAATTCATTAATCTTTGCTACATCATCATCTGATGAAAGAGAAAATATATTAAATAAATACGATGATGTAATTCCAATTGAAAAAATAGAAAGGCAGACAAAAGGAATGTTTTTGCTCAGTAATAAGAGCATAAGATCATATTTTGATGCTATTAACAATCAATGTCTTATAAATTATGAAAATATATCATCTCATTCATATTTAATACCCACTAATACATCTATTAATCATGATGTTAAATCATCTATTCTTGATGAATTTAATCTTAAAGTTGGTGATTATGTAACTCATGAAGAACATGGTGTTGGTGAGTATGCAGGATTATTCTTAATAAGTAATTTAAAAGGTTCAGAGGAATGTTTTGAAATTCATTATGCAAATAATGAAAAATTATATGTGCCTGTCAGGCATCAATACCTAATTAATAAATTTAATTTCACTAATTCTAAAGAAATTAAATTAGATTCACTCTCATCACAAAAATGGAATAACAAGAAAGCAAGAATTAAACAAAATATTGATGATCTATCTGCACAATTATTAGATATTGAATCGAAAAGGTCCACTGCAACTACAGCACCATTAAAAGCAACTAGTGAATTAAGTAATAATTTTGCAAATGACTTCCCTTATATACTCACAGTAGATCAAAAACAATGTTTAAATGAAATTACAAAAGACCTGTCATTAATTAAACCAATGAATCGCGTTATATGTGGCGATGTGGGGTTTGGTAAAACCGAAATTGCCATGAGAGCAATATTTCTATCAGCCATTTCTAATAAACAGTCAATACTATTATGCCCAAGCACAGTTTTAGCAAGACAACATTATGAAACATTAAATAGTAGATTTAAAAATTTTCCTATAAACATAGATATCTTATATAGACACACTACAACAAAGAAAAAAACAGAAATCATTAATCAATTTAATGAATATAAAATTGATGTACTGATAGGAACCCACGCAATTTTAAATTCAGATATTAAGTACGATAATCTCGGTTTATTAGTTATTGATGAGGAGCATAGATTTGGTACAAAACAAAAGGAGTTAATCAAATTTAAACAACCTCGATCTCATACACTTTATATGTCTGCTACGCCCATACCTAAAACATTAAATTATATTTTTTCTGGATTAAAAGATTTCTCATATGTTTATAGTCCACCACCGAATAGAATCAACATTAAATCATTCCTTCATCCATATGATAGATCATTAATTAAAGCTGCTATAGAAAGGGAGTTAAATAGAAAAGGACAAGTTTTTATTGTCCAAAATAATATTAACAAGTTTTATGAAATTCAAGATTTATTAAAAGATCTTATTCCAAAAATTAAAGTTGGTATAGCTCATGGAAGATTGCCTAAAAAGGATATATCTAAAACAATGGAATTATTTGTTCATGGTGAGATAGAAGTTTTAATTTGTACAACAATTGTTGAAATGGGTCTTGATATACCTAATGCAAATACCATGATAATAATGGATTCACATAATTTTGGTTTATCACAATTACATCAATTAAGAGGCAGAGTTGGTAGATCATTTAAACAAGCTTATTGTTATTTCTTAATACCAAATTGGGAAATTAAACGAAATTCCAAACTTAGATTAGATGCTTTAATGAAATACTCAAATCTTGGAGATGGTTATTTTATAGCTCAAGAAGATTTAGAAATTAGGGGAGCTGGAGAATTTCTTGGAGAAAAACAATCAGGTCATATAGAAACTATCGGACTTTCATTGTATTTATCAATGTTAAAAGAATCTATCCAACAATTAAAAGGTAATGTTACAAAAGATATCAATGTTGATATTCAATTAGGACATCCAGCATATATTCCAGAAGATTTAATGCCATCCGTTTCTGAGCGATTAAAGTTTTATAGGAGATTAAATGATGCTAAACGAATACGGGATATAGATGTTATAAAAAATGAATTAAAAGATAGATGTGGAAAATTACCATCAGCTATCAACAATCTCTTAAATGATAATAAATTAATCATAAAATCCAGAAAATTATCTATCCATAAGATTTATACTAATAAAAATCAAATTAACATTAGGTTTGATGCTGATGTTAAAAAGGAAATATATAACAAAATTATCTCAATGATAGAAAATCCTAATATGAACTTAACGATTATGAAAAATAATGTTATTAAGATTGACTACTCAAATAAAGATATGATTAAAGAATTAACTAAATTTATTAATGCAATATCTTAAAATATTTTTACTTATTTTTTCTATACCAAACATATGCATTGCAAATGAATATGTAATTGAAGTAGTGGTATTTAAAAATCTAAATACGATTAAAACTGGTGAAATCTTTGAATCTAAAGTTTTAAATTTTGAAGTTTCTAGATTAATTAAACTAAGGACCAGTAAAGATAGATTAAATAATCAGGCATTATATGAATCCTTTAATTATGAAGATAGTAAATCAATAGAAATTGAACAACTGTATTCATTTAAAGACGAATTAGAGCCGACAGACAAAAAGCTACAATCGAACCCTAATCCATCAACATGGTTTTATATAAATGAAACCTTAAATAATCTGGAGGTATTTAAAAGGAGGATCTCGAGAAGAAGTGAATATGAGTTGCTATATTCAGGTTCATGGATTCAAAATAGCCCATCATTGGATGATTCTTATTTTGTTAATATTTATAACAATGACATAAATCTCTATATAAACCTATATAAATCAAGATATCTACATTTAGATATAACAGCTGCCATGAATTATGTTGTGATTGATAATAAAGTTTCTAACAATATTGGATTAATCATTCAAGACTTATATAAAAATACCAATCATGACAATGAATCTTTTACCGATCTTAATATTCGGCCTTCTCAAGATATCCTTACTGAGATTACTCAAAGAGATGATTACGAATTAATAACAAATTTCGAATCAGAATACTTGATAATAGAGGATAGAAGGATTTTTGACGGAGAAACTCATTTTTTTGATCATCCAAATTTTGGAATAATGATCTCAGTATCAGCAATTAAAGAGAATAATTAATAATAAGCATTATCCGTCACGCTATGATCTGTAATATCTTTTACAGCATTAAGATCATCAAATTGATCTAATAAGGTTTTTTCAATGCCGTCTTTTAAAGTAACATCGACCATACCACAACCCTGACAACCACCACCAAATTGGAGAATTGCTTCTCCTTTATTAGTAATTTCTACTAAATGAACTGAGCCGCCATGTGATTCAAGCATCGGATTAATTTCGTTATAAATAACATAATTGACTTGATCTTCTAAGGGACTGTCTTTAGATATATTTGGAATTCTGGAGTTAGGAGATTTAATGGTTAATTGACCACCAAAATTATCAGTATCAAAGTTAATTTCGGCATCATCCAAAAATGGTATTGATCTATTTTCAATAAAAACTTTAAAATCCTTTAATTCAATAATCGTATTGTCTTCAGATATCTGTTCTTTAATATTACAAAAAGATAGGCATGTTTCAGCTTTTGGTGTACCAGGATCAGTAATAAATATCTTGATAGCTAAATTAACATCATTTTTATCTATCAGTAATTTATACAAATATTCTTCTGCTGATTCAGTAATCTTGATTATATCTTCCATAATAAATATTAATTTTAATGATTATTAACAACTTTAACAAAGGTATATAAAAATCTTATAGTTTTTATAATATCAATTTGTATGAAAAATAAATTTAAAGAGTTATCTAAAACTATTCACCAACAATTCAATATTTATCCTTCTATATACCTGTCTCCTACTTCTGGATATAGATCTAGATGTAAATTTGGTTATAAAAATAATAAATATACGATGATTGATAATAATCAGACATTGCATATGGATAGTTTTAAATTAGCTATAGATCCTATTCAAAAAGTAATGCCACAATTATTAAAGTTTATATCAAAAGATTATGAATTAAGTAATAAGTTATTTTCTGTAAACTTTAGATCTAATGGCACCAATGTTATAGCAACTTTAATTTATCACAGGGAAATTTCTGATATATGGCTTCAATCAGCCAATTATGTTGAAAAAAATATTAACAATCTAAATTTAATCGGTAGAGCTAAAAATATATTACTTTCTCAACACGAGCCCATTCTTTGGAAGGAAGAAGAGATAAGTGGTTTCAAATATCATATTGTCCAAGACGATGAAGTATTTTTTCAACCTAATCATTATTTATTATCAAAAATGATTAAATTTCTCTTAAATAATATTGATACGGATGCTAAAGATCTATTGGAAATATATAGTGGTTGTGGAACATTTACATTGCCGTTAAGTTATGTATTTAACCAAGTATTAGCAACAGAAAATAATCGCTCTTGTATAAGATTGATGAATAAGTCAATTGAAATGAATAATATTAATAATATTAGTTGTGCAAGATTATCTGATTCTGAAACTGCAGAGGCAATTAATGGAAAATCCTTCAATCGTTTGGGTAAAATTAATATAGAAAAATATCAATTTAGTCATGTTTTAGTAGATCCACCAAGATCTGGCTTAAGTAAAGAAACAATAAAGCTAATTCGTAATTTTAAAAAAATTATTTATATCTCATGTAATTTTGAATCATTTATTCGCGATATGAATTCTTTAAATAATATTAAACTAAAAAATATATCTATTTTTGATCAATTTGCTTCGACTGATCATATAGAATTAATTGCTATTCTAAGCAATTGAATCGCCATTATTGGATTAAAATAAATCAATGGAAATTGATCTGAATAGAAAACAACTTGATCTTAAAAATGAATTAAAAGAATATTTTAAATCATTAATGACACAAGAATTGAAGAATGAATTAAGTAATTCACAGTTTTTTGAAGGGGGTGGCCCTGAATTTAAAAAAACACTTAAACAAATGGGTCAAGATGGTTGGATAGGATTAAGTTGGTCTAAATCATTAGGTGGTAAAGAATTCTCACCTCTAGAACAATACATTTTTATAGAAGAAGTAATGAGATCAGGATTCCCCTTCCCATTCCTAACAACAGAATCTGTGGGCCCTATGATTGCTGAATACGGTTCGGATTGGGCTAAAGATACAATAGCTAAAAATATACTTAAAGGTGAATTAATATTTGCTATTGGTTATTCAGAACCAAATTCCGGAACTGATCTTGCTTCACTAAAAACAAAAGCTGATACCAAAGATGATGGTTTCTTGATTAACGGTCAAAAAATCTGGACAAGTTTAGCTAATTATTCAGACTACATTTGGCTAGCAGCTAGAACAGATCAAAATGTTAAAAAACACAAAGGCATTAGTATGTTCATTGTTCCAACTGATGATCCGGGATTTTCGTACAAACCAATTCATACACTAGGAGATGTAACTACTAATTCGACTTTCTATGAAAATATATTTGTTTCTAAAGACAATCTTGTTGGAACAATAAATGAGGGTTGGCAGTTAATAACAAGTCAGTTAAATTTAGAGCGTCTTGCATTAGTAAATCATGGACCAATTGATCAACTTTATAATGAGTTATTATCTATATGTAAGAATACTGAGCTTTCTCCAGGCAACAACTTAACAGACGTTGACTGGGTACAACATAATTTTGCAAAGATCTTTAATGGTATTGAGTCATTAAAATTAATTTGTTGGAAACTAGTATGGAGCATGGAACACAATAATCTTTCTATGGCTGATGCTTCTACAGCTAAAATATATGGATCAGAATTCTTCATTGAAGCATACAGACTTATGATGGAAATAATAGGTGAAGTATCAATTATAGTGAATGATGATTTATCGATCATTAACTCAAAGTTAGAAAGAATGTATAGAACGGCCTCAATATTAACTTTTGGTGGTGGCACAAATGAAGTTCAACGTGACATCATTGCTATGGCTGGATTATTAATGCCGAGGTCTAGATAATGAATTTTAGTTATCCTGATGATAAATCTTTAATACAAGATAATTTAAAGAAATTATTTAAAAAATATTCTGAAGAAAAATATTTATCTAAATTCAATAATAATAAATTTGATATCAATTTATTAAACGATCTTAGACATAATGGTTATCTTTTTAATTTAAATAAGCACCTTTCACAAATAGATTTAGATATCTTGACTCTGTCATATGTTAATGAAGAGATTGGTTATAATTGTGCTCCATTAGACCCAACATCATTTATATCAGATGTGCTTATGACTGTTGATGAATCATCATGGAAAAATAAAGATAGCTTTATAGCTGAACTAATAAATGATAAGAATTATTTTTGTACCTCTGCTTTACAGGAACCATTTAATTTTGATCTAGATTCACCACAAACTTATGGCGTACAAAAGAGGGATGGTTATATTATTAATGGTACCAAGATTTGTATATACAACATCGAGCTATCAAAAAATATAATTGTGTCATTTATATCTGATGATGGAATATTGTTAGCATTAATTCCAACAAGTTCTATTGATTATGTAAGAACAATTAATACTTCCTCACAACCCTACTCTAAAATTTTATTTAAAGACTACTTAATACCGTTTGATACAATCATCAATAAATCAGGCGAAGGATTAGAGTTATTAAGAGATTGTAATCATAGAAGAATTTTACTTCAGGCTGCATTTGCAAAAGGTCTTACATTGAGAATGATTGAATTAACTGCTCAATATACAAGTGAAAGAGAACAATTCGGTAAGCCTATTGGTAGTTTTCAAGCAGTAGCACATAGGGCAGCAGATTGTTATATAGAAAATCAAATTCTTGAACTTCATTTCCAACAAGCGATGTATAAGTATCAATTAAAACAACAATGCGAGAATGAAATCTATAATTTAAAGTATATTCTTGGTAATGCTTTACATAACATTTCATATGCATCTCAACATCTACACGGCGGAATGGGTGTAGCTAAAGAATATCCACTATGGAGGTTTTGTTTAGCTGCTAAAGATCTAGAAATAAGCTATGGAAATAGTACTAGCTCACTTAACAGAGTTGGAAAAAATATAACTTTAAATCAATAAGTTATAAAAGATCAGCTAATTGTGGTAATACGTCAAATAAATCAGCAACCAAACCATAATCGGATACTTGGAAAATTGGTGCATCTTCATCTTTATTAATTGCAACAATTACTTTTGAATCTTTCATTCCAGCTAAATGTTGGATTGCACCTGAAATACCAACTGCAATATAAAGATTTGGTGCAACAATTTTTCCAGTTTGGCCTACCTGATAATCATTTGGTACAAAACCAGCATCTACAGCAGCTCTAGAGGCTCCAACCGCCGCACCTAACTTATCTGCGATAGTTTCAAGTAAATGAAAATTATCACCTGATTGCATACCTCTACCGCCCGAAATAATAATGTCAGCTGCTGTTAGTTCAGGACGATCACTTTCAGCAAGCTCTTCTGATATAAATTTACTTTTATTTATTGGTTCCAATGGGTCTATATTTAAAATTTCAGCATTACCTGATTCTGAACCAACTGGATCAAATGCTGTAGCTCTAACTGTTATTACCTTTATTGAGTCATTTGATTTAACTGTTGCAATACAACTTCCAGCATAAATTGGTCTTTTATATGTCTCTTGATCAATAACTTCACTAATATCAGATATTTGTTGAGAATCAAGTAATGCACTAACTCTTGGCATGAGATTCTTGCCAAATGTTGTAGCAGGAGCAAGGATGTGTGAATAATTATCTGCTAAAGAAACAACTACTCCGGAAACTTCTTCTGCCAATTGAGAGTCTAAATGTTCACTATCACATACAAGAACTTTGTTAATAGATTCAACTTTAGATGCATGATTAGATAATTCAGAACACTTTGATCCAATAATTGCTAAATCTACCTCATTATTAATAAGATTAGCAGCAGCTATAGTATTCAAAGTAGAGGGTTTTAATGATGTATTATCATGTTCTGCTATAACTAAGATACTCATATTGCTTTAGCCTCATTTTTTAATTTTTCAACTAATTCTTCAGCTGATTCAACAATAATTCCTTGTTCTCTTTCTGGTGGTAACTCAACTGATATTAATTCTTGTCTATTACTTACATCTAAACCTAGATCATTTATATTGATTACATCTAATTCTTTCTTTTTCGCTTTCATAATATTTGGTAAAGATGCATATCTGGGTTCATTGAGACGTAAATCTGTTGTCACAATAGCTGGTAAAGAAACTTCAATAGTTTGTAAACCACCATCAATTTCTCTTGTTACTTGTGCATTATCAGCATTTAGCTCTAACTTAGATGCAAATGTTGCTTGTGGTAAGTCTAAAAGTGCTGATAACATCTGACCTGTTTGATTATTATCACCATCAATTGCTTGTTTACCTAAGATAATTAAGTCTGGTTTTTCTTTCTCATATATTTTTGCTAAAGTTTTTGCTATTGCTAAAGGTTCAAGATTTTGCTCTGATTCAACCAATATCGCTCTATCACAACCTAAGGCAAGTGCAGTTCTTAATTGCTCTTGAGCTGATGTTGATCCAATTGTTATAGCAATGATCTCTTCAACTTTACCACCTTCTTTAAGTCTTACAGCTTCTTCAACTGCTATCTCACAAAATGGATTAATGGACATTTTGACGTTATTTAAATCTACGTCTGAATTATCACTCATAGGTCGCACTTTTACGTTGTAATCTACGACCCTTTTAACTGGTACAAGTACTTTCATAATTTACACGATTTGTAGTTTGATTAGATTGTAAGGGCTATAATTGTAATGTTTTTTTTATTAATTAAAAAGACTAGAGACCATTAAATGAATAGAGATGTAATGGAATATGATGTCGTTATTGTTGGCGGTGGTCCAGCTGGATTGAGCTGTTCAATAAAATTAGCTCAATTATGTAAGAACAATAATAAAGAATTATCTATATGCCTTCTTGAAAAAGGTTCTGAAATTGGTGCTCATATCTTATCTGGAAATGTTTTTGAGCCTAGGGCATTAAAGGAGTTAATCCCCGACTGGAAAGAATTAAATGCGCCACTCAATGTGCCTGTAAAAAAAGATAAATTATTATTTATGCTATCTCAAAATAAATCTATTCCGATACCAGCGTTTATTATGCCGCCTATGAACAATCATGGTAACTATATTATTAGTTTAGGAAATTTATGTAGATGGTTAGGAACACAAGCAGAGGCACTTGGTATTGAGATTTTTCCTGGATTTCCTGCAAGTAATCTTCTTTATGACAATGATAAAGTAATTGGTGTTAGAACTGGTGATATGGGTCTGTCTAGTTCAGGTGAACAAAAATCAGGTTTTGAACCAGGTATTGATATACATGCAAAATATATTATTTTAGCAGAGGGTTGTAGAGGCCACCTAGGCAAAGAAGTTATTTCTAAATATGATTTAGATAAAGATAAAGATCCCCAACATTACGGAATAGGATTTAAAGAAGTTTGGAAAATTAAATCTGATTTACACCAGGAGGGTTTGGTTATTCATACAAATGGTTGGCCTACATCAAATGACACACCATCTGGATCGTATTTATATCATGCATCAAATAATGAGGTTTATCTTGGATATGTAGTGCCACTTGACTATAAAAATCCACATTTAAGTCCTTATGATGAATTTCAAAAATGGAAAACACATTCCAAAATTAAAAGTTTTTTAGAGGATGGTGAAAGAATTACATATGGAGCAAGAGCACTTATAAAAGGTGGTCTTCAATCGTTACCTAAAATGGATTTTCCAGGAGGATTACTTATTGGATGTAATGCAGGAACTATGAACTTTTCTAAGATTAAAGGTTCACATACAGCAATGAAATCTGGAATGATTGCAGGTGAACATATATTTGAATCATTGGTTGATAAGACCGATCTGCAATTTGAAGATAGAATAAAAAATTCTTGGATTTTTAAAGAACTATATAAGTCCAGGAATTTTAATCCTTTCTTTCATAAATTTGGTGCATTAATCGGTGCTATATTTAATGCCATAGACCAATTTATTTTTAGAGGCCATTTGCCGTTTACACTTCACCATAAAACACCTGACCACGATTGCTTAAAACCTGCAAAGGATATGCCCAAGATAGATTATCCAAAGCCAGATGGTAAGCTGACATTTGATAAGCTAAGCTCAGTCTTTTTATCAAATACCTATCATGAAGAAGACCAACCATGTCACCTTAAACTTAAAGACCCTGATATACCAATTTTAAAAAATTTACCAATGTATGATGAGCCTGCTCAAAGATACTGCCCAGCAGGTGTATATGAGGTAGTAGATGAAAAGTTTGTAATAAATGGACAAAACTGTGTTCATTGCAAAACCTGTGATATTAAAGATCCTTCACAAAATATAACCTGGGTCAGTCCAGAAGGAACTGGTGGGCCCAATTACCCCAACATGTAATTATTATGAAAAACTATTTATATACACTAACAATAATTTTTATTGTATTTGGTTGTGGACAACAATCAGATGAAGAGCAATTTCTAAGCATTCTTGATAGTGAATGGCAAAGAACTGTTTCACTTAATCCTGTCTATGCATCAAGCATGGGAGATTTATCAAAAAATACAGAATGGGCAGATTCATCTATTGAAGCAATTAATAAGAATAATGAACACAATATTAATGTTCTTCAAGAATTAACATTATTAAATTATGAAAATTTTAGTGATGACAATATAGTTAATTATCAATTATTTATTCGTCAATACAAAGATTCTATAGAAGCAAGTAAATATAAGATTTATCTTTTACCATTCAGCCATAGAGGAGGAATACAACTACAACATGAAACTGTAGATGTTCTCCCATTTAGAAATACACAACATTACTATGATTGGATTCAGCGATTAGAAAAAATTGATGTATTGGTTGATGATGTAATAGAGCGAGCAAAGCTAGGAATTGAAGAAGGCATCGTTCCTCCAAAAATACTAATGCTTAGAGTGCATGATCAAATCAAACTCCAGGCAATGGTTTCCCCTAAAGACAGTCCGTTCTATAAACATTTTAAGAATATTGAATTAGATATAACCGATGCTGAGATTAATAACATACAATCTAAGGCTCTAGAAGTAATAGAAAACGAGGTTATACCATCATATAAAAAACTACTTTTATTTTTTGAAAATGATTATTTACAAAACTGTAGAGAAGATGTGGGCATACAAAGTATACCGAACGGCAAGCAATATTATGAATTTGTTGCAAGGAAATTTACGACAACAGATCTAACGCCAAAGGAAATTCATCAATTAGGTTTATCAGAAGTTAAAAGAATTAGGGCTGAGATGGAGGCTATTATAGAAGAAGTTGGCTGGCAAGGTTCCTTTAAAGGATTTCTCAATGATTTAAGAACCAATCCTAAATTCTACTTTGATAATCCTGATGATCTATACAAAGAATATTTAGCAACATCTAAAAGAATTGACCCCGAAATTGTTAAATTATTTAAAGTACTGCCTAGAGCACCTTATGGGATCAAACCAATTCCAATTGAAAGTGCTCCTGATACTACAACCGCATACTACATGAGGCCCGCGGCAGATGGGTCTAGAGCAGGTTATTATTATGTTAATTTATATAGACCTGAAGTAAGACCAAAATATGAAATAGAAGTTCTAAGTGTGCATGAAGCAGTCCCTGGACATCATTTACAAATTGCACTAGCCATGGAATTAGATTTACCAAACTTTAGACGTTATGGTGGATTTACTGCATTTGTTGAGGGCTGGGGTCTATACAGTGAAAGTCTTGGGTATGATATGGGCTTATACAAAGATCCATATTCACAATTTGGCCAACTTACATATGATATGTGGAGAGCTATTAGACTGGTGGTAGACACAGGTATGCATTATATGGATTGGACAAGAGATGATTCGATCAATTATTTTTTAGATAATTCAGCTAAAACAAAACAAGATATTATCAATGAGGTTGATAGATATATAAATTGGCCTGGTCAGGCTCTTGCTTATAAAGTGGGTCAATTAAAAATACTTGAGTTAAAAGATAGATCTAAAGAAAAATTAGGTGATAAATTTAATATTAAAGATTTTCATCATGAGGTCTTGAAGCGTGGCGCTGTTCCTCTTGATGTACTAGAGTCAAACATCGATAAATGGATTGAATCACAACTTATTCAATGATACCAATATTAAATCTTTGATTATCACTTAAAATAAAAACCTTATTGCCATCAACATTGTGATCAATAACCTCGTTTAATAGTTGATAGTAAACGTTTCTAGATAAGAAACCTTTTATGTTATTTCTTACGTTAAATATTGGTATGACTTCATGGTCATTTATGGATATTAGTTCCACTACTGCATCCTTTAATAATTCAAAAGAATAATCAAGGTTAGTAATGAATAAGTATTTATCATCTTGAATGAGATAATCAATAATCATGTATGGTGCTATATCTACTTTAACTAGAACTTTTTCAACTGGTGTAACACAATAATAATTATTATTCTCATATTTTAAAATTTTTGAAAAAAGTATTTTTAAATTATTTTTTCCAATAATTGAGTTTTGATAATACCAATTACCATCTCTGTCAATATTAAATGCAACATCTGGGCATAGATCTGGATTCCATTTTTCTACTGGTGGGAAAGACTTATCCTTATCAGGGATATTAGATGTTAGTTTAGATAAGTCCATAGATTATTAATTAATAAAAATATGCCTAAGAGTATTAAAAAGTATCCTAAGAAATGATCAATTATTTTATTCTTCCTAAGATAATATTCTTTCATGATTGGTACGTTTAACAGGTAGCTTAAAAATACGAACCAAATGAACGTTGCTATAGGAAAATAAATTATAAAAAAAGCATCAAATGTAATAGCTTCATATGAGGCAATGACAGCGAATATTGATACAAAAAATATAAATGCTTTGATATTTAATATATTCGTAATGAAGCCAATAATAATAGGATTATTAAAAGTACGCTCATTAGTTTTAGATGTATTCAAAATTACAGATAACGAAGAAATTCCTAAATAAATGAAATAGATAGCAGCCAATACAGTAACGAGAGTTTCTAAATTATTATTTGCTAAAACAATTGAAGATATTCCATACATGGCTAACAGACAATGAAGAAAAATACCTATGGCAATACCTAATGATGTAAATAAACCACCAATAAAACCTGAGCGTATATTTTGTTTAATAATTATTAAGGTATCTGGGCCGGGAGATATAACAGCTAATAAATGAGCAAAAACTAAACTAAGTATCAGTAACATTATTCAATTAATATTGGCTCAACCTGTAAACTGATATTAAATTCATCCAGAACAATATCTTGGATGCTCTTTACAGTACGTTTTAAATCTCTAAAAGTACAATTATTGGAATTCACTAAAACTAATTTATTGGATTGATGTAGTGAAATATTTCCATAAAAATTAATCTTATCTTCTATAACTTCTAAGATTGAGCCAGCTGAAATCTTTACTAACTCATCTTCTATGTTTTCGATAATAAATAACTTATCAATATTATTAATGTCTTGAGTTTTTAATACTGGGTTTTTAAAGAAACTGCCGCAGTTAGGTATGATTGATGGATTGGGTAATCGAGATGATCTTATCGAACCAATAATTTCTATCAACTTAGCAGATGTCATTTCATTTTCTTTTAAATTATTTATTTTCATGTAATTATTTAAAGATTCATACTTAAGAACTGGTTTAAATTTATCTTCTAGGACAAAATTAATTGTATTAATTAAATATTTTTTAGATTGAAAAATTGATTCTCGATAGGCAAATTTACATTCATGATGATCTAAAGTAACTATCTTTAATGTATCTAAATCAATACATTCAACAGAATGAATGAACTTTGAAACCTCAACGCCATATGCTCCAATATTTTGTATCGGTGAAGCACCAACACTACCAGGAATATATGCAAGATTTTCAAGACCATATAAATTATTTTTGTTACAAGTCATGACAAATTCATGCCAATTTATATTAGCACCGACTTTAATATTTACTCCATCAAATACTAGATCATTAAAATTACTTTTTAGGATAATTTTATCTATTGATTCATTAAAGATTGTGTTTGTGCATTCACCAACTACAAAAATATCATCAATAGAAAATTTTTTAAGGTTATTTACATCATAAGTATTATCAATTTTTATTAATTGATTGGCTTTAAAAGCTATACCAAAAGATGTTTGGTTGATCATGATTTATTTTGGATATAGGTATTAGCTTTGTCCAGGTCTTCTTGAGTATCAATTCCTATCGGATGATCATTATCAAAATATTTAACATATATATCATATCCATTTTCTAGGAACCTTAATTGCTCAAGACTCTCAGCTTTTTCTAAAAGTGCTTGGTCAAGATTGCTAAGTTCTCTTAATGTTTTAACATCATATGCATATATTCCAAGATGTTTTTGATATTTGTAATTTGATTTCACAAAATTTTCAGGAATGGTTGATCTTGAGAAATATAATGCCCTTCCAGATTTTGAAGTTACTACCTTTACATTATTTGGGTTTTTTATTTCTTCAATATCTTTTAGTGGTATTGATGCAGTGGAGATATTTATACCTTTTTGAATCATATTACCAATTTCTGAAATGATTGAAATTGGCATAAATGGTTCATCGCCTTGTAAATTAACAACAACTTCATCATCCTTGAGATTTAGTAATTTAACAGCTTCATTGACTCTATCTAATCCAGACAAATGATCTGATGAAGTTAATATGGCTTTGCCATTGTTTGAGATTATATGGTCAAGTATTTCATGACTATCGGTAGCAACAGTGACAGATAATGAATGAACTGAAAACGCCAAATCATAAACTCTACTAATAACTGTTTGAGAACCAATTTTAAGCATTGGTTTATTTGGTAGTCGTTTTGAACCAATCCTTGCAGGGATAATAATATGAAAATTATTTTCCATTCATTGGTTTTATAGCATCTTCTACCATTCTTGGTATTGAATCTATAATAGGATATTTAATGTTACATTTATGACATTCTAGATAATCTTTATTCAACTTAAGATTACCTTTGCATCTTAAGCATACTAAAAAATCTAAAATATCTTCTTTAATCATTAATCTTATTTAATATATTATTAAAAAAATCGTCTTCAATTTGTGCATCTATAGATAAATACCATATTTTAGAATTCTTAAAATGCTTACATTTAGAAGCATCTTTTTCTGTCATGATAATTGGTAAATGATCTAAAAAATTAATATCGCGTTTTAAAAACTTATGGTGATCAGGGAATGGATGATTATCCGTTTCAAAACCTAATCTCATCAGAAGATCAAAAAATCTATTTGGGTTACCCAGTCCAGCTACTGCATGAGCTCTATAATGCATAGGCCAATTATCAACATCATATGACTTCCCTGAATTTAAATGTATAAACTTGCTAGGATTCAAAGTCATTAAAAATTCACCTTCTTCAGCTGGACCACCATTATTAACAATAAAATCAACTTTTTTTAATCTACTCTTGGGCTCTCTTAGTGGACCAGCAGGAAATGTTAAAGAATTACCAAATCGTCTAGTTCCATCTATAACAACAATCTCAATATCTCTTCCTAGTCCATAATGTTGGAGGCCATCATCAGATATGATGACATCAGTCTCAGGATATTTATTTAATAAATTTTTTACAGCACGAGGTCTATTTTTGTCTATAAAGAATGGTAATTTTAATTTTTGAAGTATCTGTGCTTCATCACCAGTTTGTTTGTAGGTAGTGCTCTCACCAACTTCCAATGTTTGAGAAAATTTACCGCCATATCCCCTGCTAACAATTCCAGGTTTTTTCCCTGATTCAATTAATTTTTTTGCTAAAGATTTAACTAGAGGGGTTTTTCCTGTACCTCCCATAGTAATATTTCCAACAATAATTACTGGAATATTTGGTTTCCAAACTTTATTAATATTAGATTTATATCTACTAATCCTTAAATTTACAATAAGATTAAAAATTATTGAGAAAGGTGATAACAACCACAACCAAAAGCTTTTTTTGTACCATGAATCAAGAAGCATTCCTTGTTGAATCGGATCTTCAACAAAAGTAGGTAAAAACTTTTTAGATTGAGACTTTCTTGATTTAGTTCTATCTCCTGAATCTTTATCGGCATTTTGATACAAAGATCTGTACAAACCATTTGAATCTAAAAGGTTTTCATGAGTGCCTGATTCTGCAATCGTTCCTTCATCTATAACAAAGATATTATCAGCATTTTCGATTGTAGTTAGTCTATGAGCAATAATGATTGTTGTTCTATCAACAATTAACTTATCTATAGCAGATTGAACAACAAGCTCAGATTCGTTATCTAATGCAGAGGTGGCTTCATCAAGGATAATAATTGGAGAGTTTTTATAAAAAGCCCTAGCTATTGCCAGTCTTTGTCGTTGACCACCTGATAATAAGACACCATCATCACCAATTTCTGTATTAAATCCTTCAGGAAATCTTTCTATAAATTCTGTACATCCTGATAAGTTTGCAGCCTCCCTGACTTTAACTTTATCAATATCTTCAACGCCATATGCAATATTCTTTTCTATAGAATCATTAAATAATGTTGGGTTTTGACTAACTATCGAAATATGATCTCTTAAGTAATCAAGTTTTATATCTTGTATATCAATATTCTCTAATTTAATTGATCCACTGCTAGGTATATATAATCTTGAAATTAAATTAGCTACTGTTGTTTTACCTGAACCAGATCTTCCAACAATAGCTATGGTTTGGTTTTCAGATATAGATAAATTAATATCATTTAAAATATTATTAGGTTCATCATAGGCAAAGGAAACGTTTGAGAAGCTTATATTTCCTAGAATAGCTGGTTTTTCTTTACCTGTATCAACTTCTTCGTCTGAATCAAGCTGTTCAAATATTTCATCTGCTGCTGCTAAACCCTTTTGTATAACTGCATTAATGCTAGATAATTGTCTAATAGGTTTGGCCATTACACCTGCTGCGGTAAAGAAAGCTACAAAAGTTTCTGCATCTAAGTTTATGTTTAATTGATCGCCTAGTGCAAAATAAGCAACTATAGCCATTGAAACAGAAACCAATACTTGAATAATTGGTGTTGCTAAATTACTAGTTACTTCTAGTTTTAGTGTTTGATTCTTATTTGATGTATTTGCATCTTTAAACCTTGTAGTCTCATAAGATTCAGCATTAAATGACTTAATCTCAGTATTTCCATCCACTGCTTCCGAAGCAATATGTGTGACATCACCCATAGCTGTCTGGATATTTTTAGCTAATTTTCTTAATCTTCTTCCTGCTAAGGTAACTATAAGAGCTATAAACGGAGAAGTAACAAGTAATAGCAATGTTAATTTCCAATTTAAGTAAAACATATAAGAAATCAACCCAAGAAAAAGTGCTCCTTCTCGGATTAGAGTCTTAACTGCATTTGATGTAGCTCCAGATACTTGAGTGGTAGTAAATGTAATACGATTGATAAGTTGACCGCGTTGATTTTGATCAAAATAAATTTTAGGTAGTTTAATTAACTTATCAAATAACTCATTACGCATATCATGAACAATTCCAAGACCTACCCTAGACATAAAATAATTACCTATGAAAAAACCAAGTCCTCTAGAAACTGCTATCAGGATTAAAGCAATAGCTATAAAAATTTCACTTACTTGACTTGAATCATTTATAAGCCCTATAACTCTTCTTATCCACTCAACTGCAGCAATATCAGCTCCTGCAAAAACTAGAAAGCCTAGTATCGATAAGATAAATGAGATCTTATAGCGAAATGTATATGAAAATAATCTGCTTAAATTAGTTTTCATGATTCTTGATAAGTTCTAATTTGTATATCTTTGAAACCAACAATTTGTAGTTCATCCATTAATTTTAAAACCCACTCGTGATAGGCTTTTTTTTCAATTGCAAGAATGATTGTTTTCATCTTAGGTATATTAGTATCTAAATATGCTATTAACGGTTGTAAATCATCAATTGTTAAATTAATGTCATTGAATTTAAGTGATCCATTTTCAAATAAGTAAATAGTGCTATCTTCAAGGATTAATTCATTACTAAATGAGGTTGTTGTAGGTAGATCTATATTTAGGAATTGGCTATTATCAATTTTAGATGTAACAACAAAGAAGATCACCAATAAAAAAACTATATCAATTAAAGGGGTGATCTCAATTGATAGGTCTTTAGATTGTTGATTTTTAAGAAAGTTCATTATTTATCTAAAAAATCTATAAATTTACTTGTATCGTTCTGTAATTCAATCATAAGAATATTCACTTTTTGTGAGAAATAGCGAAAGAAAATTAGCGCAGGTACCGCGATTAATAATCCAAATGCAGTTGTAATTAGCGCTTCAGAGATACCTGCTGCTAATAAATCAGAATTTGAGGTGCCATCAACTAGGTTAATATTAGAAAAAACTGTAATCATGCCCACCACCGTTCCTAATAAACCTAATAATGGACTAATACTAGCAATAATACCTAACAGGTTAAGATTCTTTTCAAGCTTTATTTTAATATTTTCAGCATGCTCAGTGACCTTATCTTCGACTATATTTCTTTTTTTATCTTTGAATCTATATGCAACTACAAGTAGTTCGCCTAAAGAAGAATTAGATGAGAATTGATCTTGTTGGCTAATACTTATGTTGTTATCTTTCGACAGATTAACAATTTGCCTTAATAACCCCTTTGGAACTACTAGCCTTTTTTGAAGTATCCATAATCTCTCAATGATTATTGAAATTAATAATACGGAACAAACTAACAATGGCCACATAAACCATCCACCAGCTAATAAATAGTCGTTCATTATAATTATGCTAAAACATTGTTATCAACAATACTTAGCACTGTCTCCATTCTATTTGCAAATGTATTATCATGCGTAGCGACTATAATACCAATATCAAGGTTTTTATTTATATCTAGACATAGATTTTGTATCTTTTCTGAATTATGTTCATCTAAATTACCAGTTGGTTCATCCATTAAAACGAATTTAGGTTTTAATGATAATGACCTTAATATTGAAACTCTCTGTTTTTCACCACCTGAAAGTTGATAAGGATAAGAATCTTGCTTATCACTTATTCCAATTAATTCCATTAAATTATGTATATATTTCATATCATTATCAGTAATTGTTGTTTTAGAAATTTGTATCGGTAGGCATATATTCTCCATAACATTTAAGTCTTCTAATAATGCATGAAATTGATATACAAAACTTAAGTTTCGAGCTCTTTCTAATGAAGGCATAGAATTTATATTCTTCTCATTAAAAAAGATAGATCCTTTAGTTGGTTCTAACAACCCCGCTATGAGATGTAAAAAAGTAGATTTACCAGATCCCGATTTACCTATTAATGCAGTTAACTTTCCAGTGTCTATTGTTAATGAAATATTTTCAAAAACATTTGTGCTATTGATACCGTCATCAAATGATTTATATATATTTTTTAAATGTATGTTATTCATACCTTAAGATATCGATGGGTTTAAGATTTGCTGCTCTTCGTGAAGGAATAATAGAAAAAATAAGTGATATAAATAGAGCTATTATACAGATACCTAATATCTGATTGAGTCTAAACTCATGGGGAAAATAATTAATAAAATATGCATCTAACATTCCTCTGCCCATTAAAGATTCAAAAAATATGACTAAATCATTTAAGTAGCTAGTAATTAATAAGCCAAGAATAAGACCTAATAATATTCCAATTGATGCTATTAAAAGTCCAAGAGAAACAAATACAAAAGATATTTGAATCTTATTAAATCCAAGCGTTTTTAAAATTGCTATTTCTCGCTCTTTAGCTTTTACTGTCATAACAATAGTTGACAGTATATTAAATGAAGCAACAGCAACTATTAGAAATAATAATAAGCTAATGATTCTTTTTTCTAATTGTATTGCTTGAAATAAAGTTCCCTGTGAAGTTTTCCAACTAGTAAAATAAAATTGAGGTGGCAGATTTGAAATAATTTCAATTCCAATATTCTCAGCTTCAAATAAATCTTGTGTTTTTATTCTGACTCCTTCTGTATAACCATTGGGTAATCCAATTAATTTTGCAGCTAAATCATGGTTAATTAAAGTTAATGTTTGATCTAATTCAGCCTTTAAATCAAAAATACCTACAACCTCAGTACTCAAAGTTCTTGGGTATGTACCAATAATGCTTGTGCGAAAATTATCAGTTAAAAGACTAACTGTATCACCTACAGAAACACCTAAATAATTTGCAAGCCATGATCCAATTATAATTCCAGATGTATTAGATAACGATTCAAAGTTACCCTCAATAATATATTCCGTAATTATTGACATCTTGTTCTCTTTACTAGGATCCACTCCAGTAATAAAAATACCTCTTGATCTATCTTGGTGTTTTATTAGACCTTGAAACTCAATAAATGGCGCATAGTCTATAACATCAGGATGAGCATTAATTTCTTTAAATAAAATATCATTATTTAAATCAATGTTTGTATGAGATTTAACTGTTAATTGTGGGACTACACCTAGTATTCTATTTTGAAGTTCTCTTTCAAAACCATTCATAACTGATAAGACGATGATTAAGGCGCCTACTCCTATCATTAATCCTAAAATTGATATTAATGAATAAAAAGATCCAAAAGATCCTTTTGAAGATCTAAAATATTTAATACCCAAAGAAATGGGTAATTTAAACATAGTTACTTTGCTAATTGTTTTAAAACTTTTTCAATATCTCCTTTATATGGAGGCCTAATAGCTGCAAAGAATTTATCGAATTTAGATTTAACTTGTTTATGAATAGCTTTGGCATTAGAGAAATTTAAGAAACCTTCGTATCCCTTATATCGACCTGTTCCTGATGGTCCAATACCCCCAAAAGGCAAGTCACTTTGTTGTATATGTCCGACTACATCATTAACTGTTACTCCACCAGATGAAGTATTGGATAGAAGATGATTTTCTTCATTTTTATTATTACCAAAATAATATAAACCTAGAGGTCTATCTTTAGAATTAATATATTCCACTGTTTCATTAACATCTTCATATGTTTTAATTGGTAAGACTGGTCCAAAAATTTCTTCTTGCATTATTCTCATATTTTCATTTACATTTCTTACAAGTGTTGGAGGGATTTTATAAGCTTCTTGTTGAGTAAAGTCTTCATTAGCTGGATTAATTTCTTCTATATTCGCACCTTTATCTTTCGCATCATCAACTAAACTATTAATACGATCATAATGTTTTTGATTAATTATTGATGTGTAATCAGGGTTGTGTTTAATATCGGGATAAAATTCAGTAGCAGCTGCTTTTAATTCATCAACTACTTCTTGTTCCTTTGATTCTTTAACAAGAATATAATCAGGAGCTAAGCATATTTGGCCCGCATTCATTGTATTACCCATCATAACTCTTTTAGCTGTGGTCGTTAAATCAGCATCATCTCCAATAACAACTGGTGATTTTCCACCTAACTCTAAAGTAACTGGAACTAAGTTTTCAGACGCAGCTTTCATGATTAGTTTTGCAACATTGCCACTACCTGTATATAAAAGATGATCAAAATGTAGTGCTGAAAATTCAGCACCAACCTCTGGTCCACCAAGAATAGTAGCAAATTCAGCTTCATCATAAGCTCCATCACATATTTCTTTTAAAAGATTGGCTGTATTTTCGGTATATTCACTAGGCTTATGCATGACCTGATTTCCAGCAGCAAATATTGCGCATAAAGGTGAAAAAGTTAGGTTAACTGGAAAATTCCATGGGGTAATCATTCCTACTGTTCCAACAGGTTCATGTCTTACCTCAGCTTTTGCTCCAAGTAAATTAAAAGGAAAGCTTGTCTTTCGTTTATCTACTTTCATCCATTTTTTAAGATTCTTCTTTGTATATTCAATATCTGGGATAATTGAATACACATCTGTAAGCATGGATTGATTCTTTGACCTAACACCAAAATCTTCATTCAAAGCATCAACGATTTTATCTTTATTATTTAAAATAATAGATTTCATTCGGTTTAAGCGATCAATCCTCAGATCGTAAGAAGGATTTCCTTCTTTTATAAAGTAATCTTTTTGTAATTTTAAAATTGCTTTCATATCAGTCATAGATTTTCCCCTAAATTAAGCTTGTCTGTTTGCTTTATCTTTTTCGTTTGTTGATTTAATCATATTTTTTATTTCTTCCCAATCAGAATCTTTGAGTTTGCTTAAACCTGAAAAAGTACCGCCTCCAGATAAATATTGGCCACCATCCAATGCAATAGTCTGACCAGTTAAATAGTCACAACCATCTGCCATTAAAAATGTTGCTAAATTTTGAAGTTCTGACATCTTTCCAACTCTTCCCATTGGTATAGAGTCCATGGTACTAGATTCATCAGATAATTCACCTTTTGGACTTAATCTTGCCCAAGCACCTTCAGTTGGAAATGGTCCAGGTGCTATTGCATTAATTTTTATTCCATGACCTCCCCATTCTACAGCTAATGATTTAGTCATTGTATGTAAAGCAGATTTTGACATAGCAGATGGAACAACATACGGTGATCCTGTCCAAACCCATGTTGCTAATATAGAAATAATACTTCCTTTAGAGCCATTCTCTAACCATCTTTTTCCAACAGCATGAGTAACATAAAATGTTCCATGAAATACTATATTAGCTATAGCATCAAATCCTCTTGGTGAAAGCATCTTTGTTGGCGATATAAAATTACCTGCTGCATTATTAACTAAACCGTCTAAGGGCTTAGATTGAAATAGATTATCAATAAAATCATCTACATCTTGAGGCGATCTGATATCTAGGGGTTGATAATAAACATCCGTATTATATTTTTCCTTTAATTCATTAGCTGTTTCTTCAAGAACGTTAAGTCTTCTACCACAAATTACTAAATCAGCACCATGTTCAGCAAAGTGCATAGACATCTCCTTTCCTAACCCGGTTCCACCACCAGTAACTAATATTCTTTTTCCTTTAAGTAAGTCCTTTTTGTACATCATCCCTCCATAATATCAATTAATGCATTAGTCCATATTTCAGAATCGTTTAATGATTCTACAAAATCAAACTTTTCACCTCCAAGTCTCATAAACAGATTTTTATATTCTTCACCAATTTCAATGATAGTTTCAAGGTTGTCTGATGTAAATGATGGAGCAATAACTAATATTTTTTTATGTCCATCATTAACTAAGCCTCTTATTACATTATCTGTAAAAGGTTGAATCCATCTTTTTGATAATCTTGATTGATAACAAGTTATTGTCTTATCTTTCGCTATATCAAGCTTATTGGATATCAGTCTAGTTGTTGCGTGAGTAGTAGCTTTATAACAGAACTTGTTATTTTCTGTGATAGACGCAGTACATTCTTCATCATTACACGTTTTATCATTATATATTTTATTTACATGAGAGTTTGGTAAGCCATGATATGAAAATAAAATTTTGTCATATTCGTTAATATCGTATTTATTTACATTATTTATCCAGGAATTTATAAATTGAGGATGGTTATAAAATTGATGAATAAACCTAATCTTAGGTATAGACCAATATCTTGAAAGTTCACGATTTACCTCATCAAATATACTACCAGTAGTAGAAGAAGCATAATGCGGAAATAATGGCAAAATAATTAACTCTTCAGGATTTTTCAATAATATGGTTTGAATAGTTTCTTTTATTGAGGGTTTTTGATATCTCATACAAAAGTAAACATCTAAATTAGGTTTTTTTATAGAGATTTTGTTAGCTATATTCTTTGTATATAACTTTAATGGAGATTGATTATTGTATTTAGACCAAAGTGATTTATATAGCTTGCTGCTTGATAATGATCTAAAGGGACAAATTATAAATTTTACTAATATGAACCTAAATATATATGGAATATCTAGTACACGTTTGTCTGATAAAAATTGATTTAAATATCTAAAAACCGATGAATAGGTAGGCCTATTAGGAGTTCCTAAATTAATTAATAATAATGCTTTATTGTTTTGGTTCATTTTCTAAAAGCTTTACAGCCTTCAATGTTGGATTGGTTATTATAAATATACCAGCAATAAAACATAGCAATGAGCTAAAGAAATATAAATATGTTGGATGAATTTGATATATTGGCATAGCAATTATTGGCGTTAACATATGGCCTATAGGTATAACTGAACCAAGGTATCCTGCAGCGGACCCTTGGTTTTCTGGGCTCTGTGTTAATGAGAGTGATGATGCATTTGCTGGTCTTATCATACCTGACCCTATTCCGTTCATTATTATTGCTAGATAAAAGATTGCTATTGAAGTTGACATAGCAGCAGCAATATATGATATAAAAACAATAAAGATGCCGTATTTCAGTAATTTATTGTTATTTAGGCCAAAAAAATCTGTAAATAGGTATTGGGATACGATGGTTGATATTGACAAAATTACAAAACAAATACTAATTATTAATTTTATATCTGGCATCGTCAGGAAAGTATCTTCTATAAAAAACCCTATTGATTGTAATAATGATGCTTGGCAAAAGCTGATAATAGATGCTAAAAGTAAAAACGGCCAAACTGATGAATCCATAAATGAAAGGTTGTTCTGTATATAATCAGGGTTTATCTTGATAGGCTTGTTTGGTAGGTATCTATATACACCTATTGCTGCAACAACACCTAAAAATGAAAATAGATAAAAAGGTAGGCTGTTTGAATATAAAGACAATAATCCACCTACTAGAGGGCCTATAACTGTTCCTGCTAAAAAACTAGATTCTAATCTTGCAAATTTGACTGTTCTGTTACTTTCGCTTGAATTATCGGCTGTGTATGCAAATGCAGCTGGTCTCGTTGCAGAACCTAATAAACCATTGATTAATCTACCCAATATTAATAATGGGAATAAAAATACTAAATCTAGTATCCTTCGTTCAACTAAGAATAACGGTGTAACCAATGCTATTAATGATATTGAATATCCTATCAATCCAATAATTGCAATATTTCTTCTACCATACTTATCAGATGCCCTACCCCATGTGGCACTCGTTACTGCCCAAGCTACGGCAGAAATTGCAAATATTGTTGATGTTTGTATCTCGCTTAATCCAAGATCTCTAGCAAGAGGTGGAATTAAAACAAAAGCAAAAGATTGTCCTAACCCAACAGAGAATAAACCAAACTTAAGCCAGGTTGATGGATTATTCATAAATTAAACTATTTAATTAGAGAAATACCAGTTGCTTCTTTAACTTTATCAAGTAATTCTTTTGCCATTGGCTTAACAGATTTTGCACCAGCATTTAATACGTCATTTATATAATCAGGTTTTTCTAAAAGATCAAAATATTGATCTCTTATAGGTGCTAGTTCTAAATTTATTTTTTGAAATACTTTTTCTTTAGCGTCACCCCAGCCTATGCCATCACTATACATCTTCTTCATTTCCTCTATATCTGATTCAGATGAAAATACAGAATAAATCTTATATAAGTTGCAAGATGAATATTCTTTAGGTTCACCTGGTTCTAAAGAATTAGTGACAATCTTTGATATAGCTTTTTTTAGTTTATTTTCTTTACAAAGAAAAGGAATGGTGTTGTTGTAAGATTTACTCATTTTTCTTCCATCGACTCCAGGAATAATATCTGTATCTTTTGAAATAATTGCTTCTGGTAAGTTAAAAATATCTGAATAAATATGATTAAATCTTGCAGCTATATCTCTAGTCATTTCAAGGTGTTGAGCCTGATCTTGGCCAACTGGTACATGTGTTGAATTGAAAATTAATATATCAGCAGCCATCAAAACTGGATATGAGAACAATCCCATAGAAATTGCTTTATCTTGATCTTGATTATTATTTTTATTCTCATCAACACTCGCCTTATATGCATGAGATCTATTAATTAAGCCTTTTGCAGTTACACAACCTAAAATCCAAGATAATTCAGCTATCTCAGAAATATCAGATTGTCTATAAAAATATGAAGTGTCAGGGTCGAGTCCACATGAAAGCCAAGCTAAAGCTACTTCCTTTACCGATTTCTGAATGGCCTCAGGATTAGTCTGTTTAATGATTGAATGCAGATCTGCCAAAAAAAAGAAAGAATCATTATCATTATTGTCATTAGCGATATCTAGTGCAGGTTTAATAGCTCCTAAATAATTACCTATATGAGGAACACCAGTAGTAGTAATACCTGTTAGAATTCTTTTTTTCATACTTTATAATTATAAACTTCATCGAGGTACATTGTGGAAAGTCATAAAGATTTATTTAAAAGTATTGATATCATAGATCAATGCTTTTCTAATGGATCAATTAAAAAGGGGCAGAGACTTTTAAAAAATCTAAATAATAAAATTAAAAATTTAGAACGCATTCCTAATAAATTAAAACATAAACATAATTCTGTTTTAGCTCAATCTAGATATTTTAATGACATCTCAGCATTTGCTACAAACCCTAAAAGGGCCGATATTATTAATGATGTTAAAGACTTAATTAATAACAATAATTTAAAACCACGAGATCAAGCAAATAAAATTCATAACTTACAAACTAAATGGCAATTACTCGATCAAACTGGAAAACCTGCTAATAAAAATCTATGGACAGAATTCAAATCATTAACTAATGAAGCATGGAAACCATGTGCAGATTTTTTTGAAGAATTAGACCAAATTAAGATAGAAAATAAGAATAAAAGATTAAACATAATAACAAGGATCACGGAGTTTGTTGACCAAAATATAGATGATTTCAATGCTATTAAAAACATAAATCAATATTTAGATGATACTTTTTTTGAATGGCAAAAATATGCACCTGTTAGAGATGATGATTTTCAAGAATTAAAAGATAAGTTTATTAAAGCTCGAAGACCTTTAGTTGAATTCCTTAAAACTATAGAAGTAAAAAATAAAGACATTAAGTTAGAACTTATAGATCAAGTTAAGAATTTAAATCATGAAGATAATAATCAAAACATAAAAATTTTTACTAATATAAAACATAAATTTCAAAAAGTAGGCTCAGCTGGTAAAACCTTAGACAATAAGTTATGGAGAAAACTTAATAAATCTGCAGATAAATTTTATGCTGTAAATAAAAAATTATTTAATGAGGAAATACAATTAATAAATGAGGTTATAGAAAAAATAAAAGACAAATCTTATTTAGATGAAGGGGTTAATCAATTAAATTCGATCAAATTTGCTTACAAATCTAAAGAATATAAAAAACTAAAAGACGAAATATTTAATATCCAATCAATTGAAAATAATAAAAAGAATGAAGAAGTAACAAAAAAACTAAATTCATTGATAACAAATATTGAAAATAAAAATGCTTCTAAGGATGTACCTAAATTCATTTTGAATGCATTTAATTCTTCATCTTTTTTAAATAACATAGAAAAATGTACCTATGCTGTAGTTGAACTTGAAATTTGTGCAGGAATTAATTCTTTAAAAAAAGATCAGCCTATAAGAGATAGTGTTAATTTAAAAATGCTTCAAGATAAATTTAATTCTTCTTATTCACATCAAGAAAGATTTATATCTTGCTTAAATATATTTACAAACAATTTAAGTAGTAATAAACCTAGTGCAAGTGAAATTAGGTTATGGAAACGTTTATGTAAGACCTACCCCATATTAGTAAATTAATGGTTATGTTTTATTGCATAAATCCATTTATCTGATCTAAAACTTATCACATAGAAGATCCCTTTAACAATATAATCTGCGAGCAATGAAGCAAAAATTAATTCAACGGGAGCATTAAAATAAAATAAGACCAATGCTAATACTACCCTAACGAATACTAATGAAGTCAAAGTTATCAATAAGGGTGTTCTTGTATCACCAGCGCCCTTAAGAGATCCACCTAATGCAAATTCAATTGCCATTAATGGCTGCATTGATCCAAGTAACCAGATAAAAACTACTGATAATCTAACAACGTTGGGATCATCTATCATGAATTCAGCTAAAGGTTTTGCAAAAAAGATAATCAATAAACCAAAAAATGTCATTGAAAAGATAGATAAACGCATTGCTCCCCATCCAGCTCTTTTTGCCTGAATATTATCAGAGGCTCCTAAATGTTGGCCAACTAAGGTTGCTCCTGAAATTGAAAAACCAAAGCCAATAACAAATGATACTGACAGTATTTGGACACCTATACCATATGCTGCATATGCTTCTGTACCGTAATATGCAATTAATATTAGAAAAGCAGTGATTCCAACTTGAAAGATTAATTGCTCAAGTGCAGCTGGATACCCAACGGTAAAAATTTGTTTAATTTTATAAGAGCTTATTTCAATCAGATTTGTGCTTTTTACCCTTAAAAAGTTTCCCAACCAAATAATGAATAACAATACGCCACCAATAACAAATGAAATACCGTTTCCTAAAGCAACACCAATGTAGCCTAAACTCGGTAAATTAAAGTATCCTGAAGACAATGAAATCATCAAAAAGATTGCTGAAATATTCATAATCAGAGCAATAATCAGTGGTGTTTTAACATCTCCTACAGCTCTTAATGAAGTAATTAATCCAATACCAAGACCATAGGCAACAATAAAAGGTGATAGCGTTTTAAGGTACTTAGCTGAATATATTAAAGCATTGCCATCTAATGCAAAAAAAGATGAAATCTCATATGCATATAAGTTAATTCCTATAGCACATAAAACAGATAATATTAAAACCAGCTGAATGGTTGTGGTTATATACTTAGCAGCTTCATCATGTTTGTTGGCACCCCAATTTCTTGCAACTAATGCAGCTGTACCTGCAAGAATTCCACTTAACACAGCTTGCATAATAAACGTAATTCTTTGGCCTGTAATAGCTGCAGCAATCTCATCTGAACCAAAACTTCCAACAACCTTAATAGCAATAATTGAACTACTAGCATATAAAAGATTAGTTATGATTGAGGGCCATGCAAGCAACCAAACACCAAAAGAACCTTTGGGAATGGTCCCATTATTAAAGACTTGTTCCATTAATTATTTCTTATTTGTCTGAGATAAATAACACCAAAAATAAAGGTCATTAGAATGCCATTTAAATAGGAACTAGATCTAGACTTTATTAGATTATGAAATATAAAGATTTCAAATATATGTGAGATAAAAAATACTGAAAATACAGCGTAGCCTAGATAACCAATAAATCCATTAAATGGTTCAAGTAGATTAACTAAGCCAAAAGCCCATAATATTAAAATTATTAATTCGCTGATTTTCATTTTATCTTTTTATAAGAAGTAGAATACATTCTATCAATCATATCTTCGAGCATACTATTTAAATGATAATAAGGATCACCTCCCTGAAGTCTATACCACTTGTGAAGATAATGGAGAGATCCAGTAATAAAGCTCCATTGATTTATGGGATCGCCATCAATAATAGATCCATCTTTTTGTCCCTCTCTAAAGAAATTTACCCAAATATCATGATGCTTTAAGAGTTGCTTGTTTTGGTCTTTAAACTTCTTATTCTTTAAAATCTGTTGGGGTAAATCGGCTAGAAGAGCCATCCCAACTATATTGACAACACTAATAGATAAATATCTAACTTTAGCTAGGCCTGATGTTTTAAGTGATTGAGTTTTTTGAATTAATAAACAAAGTTGTTCTTGTACTTGATGTACTGCTGCAACAAATAGATCTTCTTTACTATCAAAATAGTAATAAATAGATTTATCTGTCAAGCCTAGTTTTGAAGTGATGTCTTCTAAAGAAGTATTCTCATAACCATTTTTATCAAACTCATGAATTGCTGAATTAATAATAGCTAAATGTTTTTTTGAATATTTATCTAAGGCCTGTTCCGAAAGCATAGCTCATTATAGCAGTTATTAGATATTTGTATTTTACGATTCTAACTTGAGATTTTTTGAGAATTAAGATTCTTTATAATTGATTCGTGCTTATTTCTATCAATTTTATAAAATAAGAATATAAAAAATGGGATAATCATAAACAAACTGACAATTGGTCCCTGAGTTAGGCCTAAGTTATAAATTTGCTCTTCTGTTGGTTCTATTCCTAATTTAGCATCTGGAAACTCTATGAGCTTTAATGCTATTCCAGCCATAAAGATACCTAAACCAGTATTGATTTTTCCAATCAATGAACTTGCAGCAAACATCAATCCTTTTTGTCCAAAACCAGATTGCAATTCAACTTCATCACTAATATCGCCAAGCATAGATTCTCTAACAATTGATGACGCGGCCAAACCTGTACTAGAAAGTAACAAGAATGGTGCTGTAGCATAAAATAAACCCCATGACCCCCATTCTGGGAAATAACCATTCACTGCTAAGGGAAATGGTAATGCATGGATAACAGCAGCAAAAAAAATTGCAACTAATAACATATTACGTTTTTCATACCACCTTGATGCTATAGAAATTATGGCAAAGGATGATAATACAGCAAGACCATACACTGGTATAAAATACTTTAAAATATTCGGTTCAAATTTCCAGAAATTTAATGATACAAAAATCTGTAAAGAACTGCTCAGACCCCAGCTTGCTGCGATAAATAAATATCCAAAGAAAAATAATACAAAAGTCTTATTTTTAAAAGCGATGCTAATTTGTTTCAAAATAAGTTTTAAAGTATGGTTTTTGATAAATTCTCTTTCAGGAGATTTATATTTTAACGTGCCAAAATAAGTAAGTGTCACTGTAATAATCATTATGGAAGCACCTGTGATGCCGTAATATAACCAAGGATCAGGATTGGTAAAACCATCTTTAAACTCAGGTGTAGATTTAAAAAAAATTGTATATGCTAAGAAAGCATTAAACAGCCCTCCTCCTTGCTGGAAAAGTTCTCTCCAAGCAAATATCTTTGTTCTTTCCGTATATGAGCTGCTCATATCACCGCCGAAAGATCGGTGTGGGATTTCAAATATAGTCATACCAAGCCTTGTAAGCAAAACAAATGAAAGCATCCACGCAAATAATTGACCTTGTGTTAAATTCCAATCTTGTTGAATAGAAAAAAGCATAAAGTAAGACAAACTCATTGGCAGAAATCCTATTAAGAAATAAGGATGTCTCTTACCATTTCTATGAGTTGTCCTATCTGAAATGAAGCCCATTACCGGATCAGTTATTGCATCTATTATCAGAGCTATAAGTATTGCTAAACTTGCGAGATCACTGGATAAGCCTATAACTTGAGAATAAAAAAATAATAAGAAATAAGTAAAAGCATCGGTTTTCACACCGTTTGCTGATGCACCAATGGCATAAAAAAATTTTTTTCTTATATCTTCAGATATCTGCATAACAATAAATAGCTATTAGACATTAAAATGAATTTGCTCTTAATGCTGCATTTGTTTCAATAGCTCCCCAAAACAATGAAATATCAAAATTATGCAGATCACCATTAGCTGAAAACCTTTTAACCTTTTCGATTAAAGGTCCATCAACTTCTACCATGTCAATATTAGAAACACGTGATTTAAATTCTTGAACCCGTGTTGCTTCAATTGTAATTTTAGATCCAGAATGTTTATCAGAGTAGTAATCTGATAGCCCCTGATTATTTAATTTAACTCGGATGGCAATATTTTCATCTGCTTCAACCCATTCATTACCTGTTTTCCAACTTAATGGGTTCTGACATACCAGTGGCTGTTCTTGTTTTTCTCTTACCCAGCCTGATGGTAACCAAAACATTGAATGAGCCCTTGGTCTAGTAAAGCCAACGACCCCTGAACACCAGGAAATAATTGTATTTGTGTCAGTTTCAGAATTCGATACTGATAATCCAGGATAAAGGACATCAAAGTGTTGGATTGGAACTATATAGCCAATTAAATATCCAGCGATGAAATTTTTTTGTAATGATGAATTTGCAATACGATTATGAATTAACCGTTGACCATGTAATGCTCCTTGGCTATGGCTGGCTATAAAGAATGGTTTGTTATCATTATATTTATCTATGTAGGTATCAAAAGCTCGTTCTATATCGCTATAAGCTAAATCTTGAGCTAAATAGCCATCTCCCTCAAGATCATAAAAAGTATAATAAGTAGCTTGTCTGTATTCAGGTGCATACACATTACAGGTTGCATTAAATGCGGTAGCTTGTGAAGCTATTTGTATCTCTGAACGTTCAAATGATGCTGATGACCTATCAACTGATCCATTCCATTCTTGACCAAAAAATCCTGTTGGATGGATATAAAAAACATCAACATCTTTGGTTTTGTTAGATAATTCATTGTTAAGTGGGTGAAGTTGTTGATTACCATCAATAGATGGATGAGCCACCCAATTATCTAAATCTAAATAATCAGGTTCTGTAGGTACATTGTTTGAATTAAATTTATCGGTTGGTTTAATTGAATTTAAATAATCTTTAAATTTTTTATTGATCATAATTGCATAAGTTTAAGAGATGCGGTTGCCGTTGCAATCAATTGCTCTTCTTGAAATAACTGGCTATTAGTAAATGCTATATTCTTGCCCTGCTTATCAATTCGACCCACTGCCTTAAATTGACCCGGTCGACCAGGAGCTAAAAAATTTACATTAAGACTCAAAGTAGCACTATTCATTTTACCGTCATTAGCTCGCATGATGATATGTCCCATTGATGCATCGAGCATTGCTGTGATAAACCCACCTTGAATAATCGTTCCAAAAGTGTGAGCAAAATCATCAGACAAATCAAACTCCATTTCTAAGTATCCTTCTTTTATATTATAAGAATGAGATGTATTTCCTAAAATTTTTAAAAAATTAGGTGGTTGGGTTAATAAATCTGATTTGTTCATAATAATTAAAAAGTGGCGGAGAGACAGGGATTCGAACCCTGGAAGGAGTTGCCCCCTTGCTGGTTTTCAAGACCAGTGCATTCAACCGCTCTGCCATCTCTCCGTGCCTTGTATTATA